>JALEZZ010000021.1 GCA_022773585.1 Selenomonas sp.
TTTGTTGCGCCAGTTGCTGTTCAGGGGTGAGTTCGCGTTTTGCCATTATGTTCATCCTTTGCGGTTGCGAGTGATTCTGTTAGTATGTCAGAATCGACGTTGACTTGTAAAGGCCTTTTACACAAACTATTTTACACTCCCCAGTCCCAAGAGATTCCACGCTTTTTCAAAAGCTGTCCCTTGAATGAATTCCCGCGAAAGTCTCACGCGTTGCCACCACATTTGTTTCAGTATACTACGATTAAATCGTAGGAACAAGAAATAAAAGCTATTGAAGAAGGCTGAGAACGCTGCTTGCATTCTGATTTGCCTGCGCGAGCATGGCCTGCGCGGACTGGGCGAGGACGTTGGCTTTTGTGTATGCTGTCATTTCCTTCGCCATGTCAGCATCACGGATGGTCGATTCTGACGCCTGCGTGTTCTCGCTTCCCGTCGTGAGATTTGCGACGGTAAAGTCCAACTGCGTCTGATAAGCACCCATGCGGGTATTTTCATTCAACGCATAATCGATGGCAGCGTCAATGACGGAAAGCGATGCAACGGCATTTTCTCGCGGGCGCATCTTGATGCCATCAATGCCCAGCGTCACAGGATCCATGCTGTTGATCGTGACGAAGAGATTCTGGTTTGACTTTGTACCCGTGTGGATACGGAGGCCGCGAGTCGCTTTTTCTTCTTCATTTTGATCTGCAAGAGGGACGGCTTTTCCATCGTATTCATAGACTTGGCTATTTTTGAGACTTGTGTCTTTCGCATAACTCTGCCCGTTCTTTTCGTCACATCCCTGCCTGTTGCAATCCATTTTCGAACATGGCCTTCCTTTTTTATATCGAACGTTTTCATCGAAACTTAAATGAAAATTCCATAACAAAAGAAGCCGTCGCACCTTGCCTGCGACGGCTTCTACTTTTCTCATGGTGGGCGATAACAGGATCGAACTGCTGACATCTTGCTTGTAAGGCAAGCGCTCTCCCATCTGAGCTAATCGCCCATGGTGACGCCAATGGGATTCGAACCCATGAACCCGCCGTGAAAGGGCGGTGTCTTAACCGCTTGACGATGGCGCCATTGGCTCCCCGAGCAGGATTCGAACCTGCGACAGCCTGATTAACAGTCAGGTGCTCTACCGACTGAGCTATCGGGGAATCAGGTCGGCGTTTTGCCGACGAAAGATATTATACGGTATCATAGGAAAGATTGCAAGCATTTTTTGAAAAAAGTTTCGTTGCCTTCTTGCGAAACTTGTATTCCTTTCACAAGATGATAAAATGGGGACAACAAGGGGGGCGAAACCATGACACTGCAGCAGCTGCGCTACCTCATCAAGATCGTGCAGACCGGCTCCATCAATCTGGCTGCGCAGGAGCTTTTCCTCGCGCAGCCGAGCCTTTCCAAAGCCATGTCCGAACTCGAAAAAGAGATGGGGCTTTCCATCTTCGTCCGCTCGCATCGCGGCGTGACGCTCACGGAGGAAGGCAGCCGCTTCCTCGCCTATGCGCGGCAGGTCGTAGAACAGGCCGACCTGCTCGAGCAGCACTACAAAGGCGGGCACAACGTGCGGCGCGTCTTCGCCATCTCGGCCCAGCACTATGCTTTTGTCGTGAACGCCTTTGTCTCGCTCGTCCGCGAATATGGCGAGGACGAGTATGAATTTTCCCTGCGCGAATGCCGCACGCATGACATCATCGAAGACGTGCGCACGTACCGGAGCGAACTCGGCGTGCTCTATCTCAGCGATTTCAACAGCGCCGTCATGCGCCATATCCTGCAAGGCGCGGAACTCTCATTCCAGCCGCTTTTCACCGCGCGGCCGCATGTCTTCGTGAGCCGCCGCAACCCGCTCGCGGGGCTCGCCTCCGTGACGCTCGATGACCTTGCGCCCTACCCGCGCCTCACGTACGAGCAAGGGACGAACAATTCCTTTTACTTTGCCGAAGAGTTGCACAGCACAGAACAGGTGCCGAAAAGCATCATCGTCTCCGACCGTGCGACGCTCTTCAAC
Source organism: Selenomonas sp. (assembly GCA_022773585.1). GTDB lineage: Bacteria > Bacillota > Negativicutes > Selenomonadales > Selenomonadaceae > Selenomonas_C. Next base: position 2,003 of record JALEZZ010000021.1, read on the forward strand.
CTGCTCATCGGCCTCGACGGCTACACCATTTCATCCGGCGTGCTCTCGGCCGACCTCAATGGCACGGACATCTGCGCCGTGCCGCTCGAAAGCCAGGAGCACATGGACATCGGCTATATCCATCCGGCTGGAACGGAACTCAGCCCGCTCGGCCGGAGGTACATCGAACTGCTGCAGGCGTACATCCAGCGTTACGGGCTGAAACTCACAACATCATGAACGCGGCTATTTTTCAGGCATCCTTCCAGACGCGCTCGGCGATGCGCCGGATAAGGCGCAGCTTCGCCCATTGGTCTTCTTCCGTGAGGAGGTTGCCCTCCTCCGTGGACGAAAAGCCGCACTGCGGGCTGAGGCAGAGCTGTTCGAGCGGCACATGCTTTTCGGCCTCATGGATGCGGGCGATGACGTCCTCCTCCCGCTCAAGCTTCGGCGATTTCGACGTCACAAGGCCGAGCACGACCTGCTGATTCTGGATGAAGCGCAACGGCTCGAACCCGCCCGCGCGTTCCGAATCGTATTCGAGGAAGAAGCCATCGACATGGCAGCCGCCGAACAGCGTCTCCGCCACCGGCTCATAGCCACCCGAGGAAAACCACGTCGAACGGAAATTGCCGCGGCAGATGTGCATCGTGATGACCATGTCTGCTGGCTTCGCCTCCAGCGCGAGATTGATCATCTCGACATACTTCTTCGCGATATGGTCGAGGTCGAAGCCACGCTCTGCATACGCCTTGCGCTTTCCCGCGTCGCAGAACTCGCCCCAGGACGTATCATCGAGCTGCAGATAGCGGCAGCCCGCATCGTAAAATGCGCGAATCGCGTGCTGGTAAGCAATCGCGATGTCGTGGAACAGCTGATCCTCGTCCTCATACTGCGGGATGGCTTCATAATCCGTCGCGCGCACGCAGCAAATGAGGTGCAGCATGGACGGCGAAGGAATCGTGAACTTCACGAGAGCCCCATCCGCTGCCTCCTGCACGAAACGGAAATGCTCGAGGAACGGATGATTGCCAAAATCGACCTTGCCAGTAATCTTGACGGTCGCGGCCTTCGGCTGGGCCCCCTTGAATGCCACAGACCAATGCTCGGCGCTGACCTCCGTCACGCCCTCGAGTGCCGCGAGGAAATCCAGATGCCAGTAGCGGCGACGCAGTTCGCCATCCGTCACGGCCCGCAGCCCGACGGCTTTCTCCTGCTCCACCAGATGGCGGATGGCTTCGTCCTCGGCCGCTCGGAGCGCCGTCGCATCAATCTCGCCTCGCGCGAACGCCGCGCGCTTCTCCTTCAGCACCTGCGGCCGCAAGAAGCTGCCTACAATATCATAACGGAACGGGGCCTGTGCTTTGCGTGTTGTCATGGAAATCTCTCCTTTTTCTCTTCTTTGTCGTATCTCTTTCGATGGATTCAGTGTAGCACAGGTGCCTTGTTATGTGTTAATACGCAATATCTTGGAATAGTTATAGATGAAAGCTATATCTATCTCCACGTCAAAACAAGAGGCGGATGCACACCAATTTCTTCGGGGGATGCCTTACACGATATGTTCCTTGCTTTTTGCAGTTCATTCGTTACAATGAAAGCAGCGACACTTTGAAATCACAACCAGCAAAGGCAGGGGATTGGTTATGCGGTCATGGAAAGATGCGGATGCAGCGGCCTCGTTCCGTTCGGATGCGGATGCGTCGCTTTTCTCCCGTGTGGCAGCAGCGCTCTGGGGATGGAACCTCGTGCCTGCTGGAACAGAGTCCAGCCTGCCCTTTCCTGTATTCTTCGAGCACCGGCAGATGTTCTTCCCCATCGCCTCTTTTGCGGATGCGGGAGCGCAGTCTTTGGCAGTGGCGCTCTTTGCATGGTTCGACCGCTCATCGAGTTATCCAACAACGCGCAGCCTTGGCTGCTATGCACCGCTTCAGATGACGACGAAGACGTTCCTGGAGGAATTCGCGGAGACACCGGAGCTTCCGCAACCCTATGATATTGCGGAACGTTTCATCGAGGATGCCATCCGGCAGCGCCCGCTCGATGACGTGCAGACGGAGCTCGAAACGTTTCTTGCCACGACAGACCTCGTCATCCACCGCCGCGACATCCTGCGGTGGAAAGACATTTTCCATCTCGTCATCCAGCGAGCGGAGGCCGCACAGGACTATGTGACGAAACGCCGCTGGGATGTCACGGATGCGGAGTTGCAGGAGTTCTTGGAAGTGTACCGGCAGCAGCAGGAAAATCATGCAGAGCCCAAAGAGGATGCTTTCGCCATGCAAGCTTCCATCGCAGTGGCGCCGCCTCGGCACGGAAATCTCCGCAGGCTGCGCAAAGTCCTCGTCGATGCCGATGCCTGCCCCGTCATTCCGTCCGTCGAGAACATCTGTGAACGCTACGGCGTGCCAGTCGTCCTCTGCTGTGATGACAGCCGCGCCATGGAATCGAGCTACAGCGACATTGTCCGCGTTCCGCGCGGCCAGCATGCCGCCGATGCAGCCATCATCGCACTCTGCCACAAAGGGGACATCGTCGTGACGGAGGATGCCGGGCTGGCGCTCCTCGCGCTGGCGAAAGAAGCCTATCCGATTGCTTCTGACGGCTGGCGCTATACGCACCGCATGCTGCGGCAAAAAGATGGTGCGCAGCTGAAACGACGCAGCGCCCAGCGTCATCTGCACAAGCGCACGTCTTCTGATGACGAAGATTTCGAACGCGGCTTCCTCGTGCTGCTGCACAAAAAATTCTTCGGCGAAGAAGAATGGTGAAGGGAGAAGATGCATCATGCAGATGGAACGAAAGCAAGGAAGCGAGCTCGCGATGTTTCTCGCCCTTGCGTTCCTGCTTCAGAGCTTGCGCCTTTTGATACCGATGATGCCAGGCCCCGTCAACATGTTCCTGATTGGCAGCCTGCTCAACATGGTCATGGCGCTCGCCATCTGGCGGACGCGCACGCGCTGGGCAGCCATCATCGGCGTGCTGTTACCGATCGGTGCATTTTTTCAGGGGCAGCTTCCCGTCGCTCCGATGATTCCTGTCGTAGCAACTGGAAACGCGGTTTTCACGCTTGCCGCCTTTGTACTCGGCCCTCGCCGCCGCGCTTATTTTGCGCCGTTGCTCAAAGCCGCCGTGCTTTTCATCGGCACGCAGCTGATTCTTCGGATGCTCGACCTGCCAGCACCGATGGCAAACGTGCTGACCTTCATGATGAGCTGGCCGCAAATCGTCACAGGATGCATTGGAATCTTTTTGAGCAGAATTTTGCTGAAGCGGCTTCCACAATGAAAAAAACGAACCGGCGTACTTCGATTACCTTTTGACGGATGATGCTCGAAAACTCCCGTCTGTGTGTTTCAAAATTTTTCCATCCATCCTTATTCGACGCCGGGGAACGACTCGACGTACTGGATCTTGATGTCCGGGAAGCTCTCGACAAACTGCACAGTGAAATCTTCCCCGTAGTCGACAAACTGCCACTCGCCGATGTCATCTGGGAACGAGCTCACGACTTTGACGCGCAGGTCGGGAAAGGAATTCACGACCTGTACTTTGACGTCCGCAAACGATTCGACGATGCGGACTCTGCCTGCCAGGCGGATGCCCTTGTAGTAGCCGTCTTCATTGATTTTCGAGGCAGCGCCTGCCGTAGCGGAGAAAGCGACGAGCAAAACGAAGAGCAAAACGAATGCCAGAGATTTTTGAACCATATGCATAGATCATTCTCCTCCACGAAGTGTTATTCATCTTGTTTTCTGATTCGTCATGCATCGCAGTTTTCCTTCTCCGGTGTTTTCCATCGTCGATGAGTTCCCATCCCAGCCTTTTCCGCATGATACTTGGAGGTGCCTTATGGATTTTTCGAACATCGCAGCTGCGCTTCGGAAGCGCGAATACGCCGTGTCCTGCTTTTCGACAGCCAAGGAAGCTGCCATCTATCTCGACGCTGCCATTGACGGGCAGACCGTAGGCTTCGGCGACTCGATGACACTACTCTCGCTCGGCATCTATGATCTGCTCGCACGCCACAACGATGTGCGCGACCCAGAGCATCCGCGCGAAGGCGAAGACTTCTACTCAACCGCGCGAAAAGCCCTGCTGACCGATGTCTTCCTGACGTCCGTCAACGGCCTTGCCGAAACAGGCGAGATGGTGAACATCGACGGCACGGGCAATCGCGTCGCAGGCTCGCTCTACGGCCACAAGAAAGTCTATTTCGTCATCGGCTCGAACAAGATTGCTCCGACGCTCGAAGAAGCCACCTGGCGCGCCCGCAACGTCGCCGCTCCGCAAAATGCCGCGCGCCACGGCTATCAGACGCCCTGCGCACGAAAGCAGGATCATTGCTACGACTGCTACCACCCGAACCGCATCTGCAACGCGCAGGTCATCTACTGGCAGAAGATGAACCACATGGACATGGAAGTCGTTTTGATTGACGAACCGCTTGGTCTGTAAGCTTCTATCTTCTTGCAATTTGCATGAAATTCAAAAAATATGCCGCTGAAGCAACACGTTTGAAACGTGCAATGGCTTCAGCGGCATTTTCGTATGGGATTCAATTCTCATCTGGCGTCCACGGCACAAAATCTGTGGCTGGATGCTTGCAGATGGGGCAGACGAAATCAGCTGGCAGCGTATCACCCTCATAGATGTACCCGCATATCGTGCAGATAAAGCCCTTCTTGACGCCCTTCGGCGCAGCCGGCTTCCCCTTGATATGCTTTTGATAAAAGCTGTAGGTTGCAGATTCGTCCTGCGACAACACCTCGCCGTCCGTCACATCGGCCAGGAACAGCGTATGCGTGCCGAGGTCTGTCATGGACACAACTTTCGCTGAGAGATACGCATTGGCTTCCTCCGTCAGATAAATCAAGCCATTCTCGCTGCGCTTGAACATGATGCCTCTGGCTTTGTCCACATCGCGACCGCTCTGGTACCCCCAATGTTCAAACGTCGGAAACGTTGCCTGTTCCGACAAGATGGAAACATTGAACTGGCCCGTCTTCACAATCATGTCATGCGTGTAATTCTGCTTGTTGATGGCAACCGTGATACGGTTGGGGGAGCTCGTCACCTGCGTCACCGTGTTCGTAATGCAGCCATTGTCCTTCTCGCCTTCTTTGGCGGTCACGACATACAGGCCATAGGAAATCTTGTACATTGCTTTTGCGTCCATAAATATCCCCTCGATTCGGTACTCGCATTTTCTATTGATACTATTTAATTCGCGACAACTGGTACGATTTCCTGCCTTGTACTTTTTAATTTCCTTCTGCCATGCCGTCTGCGCTCCCCGGCTGCAACGGGCCGTAGAAATAGCTTGCCGTTGCACCGCCGTCGACGAGAAATGTCGAGCCCGTGATGAACTGCGCACGATCCTGCTTGACCGGCACAACCGCACGTTCTCCTTGACGTCGGCCGGCGAGGTCTTCTACCGCCGCAGCCTCGTCCTGCGCGCCGAGATTGAGCAACTCGTCCGCGAGACGCAGCGCGCGGGACAAAAAGAGCATCCGGAGCTGCGGCTCGGATGCTACCAGGGGTATCAGGGACAGGCGTTCGCGCTCGCCATCGAGCTTTCCGCACAAAGCCCGCTTGCCAATCTCGATGCGCTCACGGCGAAAGACCTCCGAAACCTCCCCTGCATCCTCGTCGCACGTGGGACGCAGCAGGCAGAGGAACAAGCTTACTGCACCGACGTGCTCGGCCTCCACAGCGAGTTCCGCTTCGCGCGGACGTTTGAGGAAGCACGCCTCATGGTGCTGACCGCACAGGGGTATCTGCCCGTTGACACGTTCGAGGACAGCTTCGCGCCTGCGACCGCCATCGAGCGCATCCCGCTCGTATCTGACGGCCAGCCCGTCACAAAGAACTACTGCGCCTTCTGGAAAACATCGAACCGCAATCCCCACGCCGAAGAATTCGCGCAACTGCTCCAAGTGGCGTTTTCCCCGACACAAGTGGATTGACCTTTTTCTCTCGTGTATCTCGCACGGAACCAAACCAGCAGGGGGCAGCATCCATTCGGGTGCGGCCTCGGTGGATTCGATGGTTCTGTAGTTTTCAGGCGATCTCCACGAGCTTCGAGGTTTCGTCGCCATAGAGCGGGTTCGCCGTGCGGACGGTGCCGAGGCCGCTCTCTTTGAGGAACGTTGCCGCTGCTTCGACTTTGGCCGGAAGATCGACATGCGCGAGGTAGTCCGCACCGTTCGGGCCGTAACCGTTCGCGTCATCGCGCAGGCGCTTGACTTCGCCGAGCAGCAGCGAGAGATAGTGCTCCATGCTCCACATGCCCCAGTACTCCATGAGGAAGCCAAGCTGCCAGCCTTTCGAGATGACGGCGGGGCGATACGGCGCGTAGTTGACGACCTGGAGGTCGGGCGCGACCTTGCGGAACGTCGCATCCATGCGCAGCTGCATCGTCGCATCCTGCATGATAAGCACCGATTTTGGCGTAATGCCGTTCTGCTGCAAAACATCCAGTGCATACGTCACGTTGTTGCCGCAGTTCGTCGAGCGGTTCTCGATGAGCGCCCCCTCGATGCCGTAGCAGAGCTTCAAGTAATCCGCCATGATGTCAGCCTCAGCGCGGCCATCGACGTCGAGCTCCGGCACGCGATCTTTGTAGGCCGCGCGCACGACTTCCGTCGTGTGGCCGATGCCGCCGACGAGCAGCAGGCGCTTCGCGATGCCGCGCTGCCATGCCCGCGCGACGATATCGCAGCCATGCGGGATCATCCCGCCGAACGCAATGAGCACGTCCGCCTGCGGTTCTCTGATCTGCGCCTGCATTGCCTCCGTGCTCAATTCGTCGATGTCGCGGCGCGCGAGGAAGTAACCGATGATGTTTGCCGCCGAAGCAGCCCGCTGCCAATCTTTCATGAAAAATCGCTCCTTCTATTTTTGTATGTTCGTTTCGTTTCTTTGCTCTTGTTGGCTTTATCATAGCGTGCGAGCGACTATTTTACAAATAGAAAATTTCGATTTTTGATCGATTCTACGAAAATCTTCACGTTTTTGTGTTCTTTACATCCTGCAATATGTAAAAAGCTCATTGAAAACACAAAGATGCCCCGCATGCAGGAAACATCATCTGCATGCGGGGCATCGTGCCAAAAGCTCAGCCGACGCTGTCGACGTCGGTGCGCTGGCGCATGGTTTCGAGGAGTTCTGGCGCGGCTTTGCTGTCGGTCACGACGCGCGTGAGTTCTTCGAGGCGGGCGATGCGCTCGAAATAGCTCTGGCCGAGCTTCGTGCTGTCCGTCGCGACGACCGTCTGCCGAGCCTGGCGAATGAGGATACGCTTCGTCTCGGCATCCGTATAGTCCGGACTCGTGAGGCCATAGTCCGTATCGAGACCATTCGCGCCGAGGAAGAGCCAGTCGACGTGGAAGCGCTCCATGAAATCAGCCGTCATCTGCCCGCTCGCACCGCGCAGTGCGGGATAGTAGACGCCCGGCACGATGATCAGGCGGTTGCCCTTTTCCTGGCTCAGGATTTCCGCCGCGTCGAGCGAGGCGGTCAGCACGGTGAGGTTCGTGCGCTTCGCGAGGCATTCAGCGATGCAGGCGCCCGTCGAGCCGTTGTCGATGAAGACGCTTTCGCCCTCCTGCACGAGTTCGGCGCAATGCGCGGCGATCTTCCGCTTTTCCTCCGGCTGGCGGCGCTGGCGCAGTTCGAGGCTGTGCAGGACGGCATTGCCCTGATTGAGCGCCGCGCCGCCGCGGATCGTCGTGATGAGCCCTTCCGCTTCGAGGCGCGAGAAATCGCGGCGGAGCGTCATGGCCGAGACGCCGTAGATTTCGCAGAGCGCGTTCGTGTAAACCGTCCGGCTGTCCTGGAGCCGGCGCAAGATGTCCTCGCGACGCTGGCGTGCATTCATTTGGAAACTCCTTTCTTCGAGACCTGGACGACCTCGATGCCAAGACGGCGGGCCTTGCGGACGAACTCCGGGTCGGCTTCTCCGTCCGTCACGATCTTGTCCATCGCCGTCCTCGATGCTAATGCATACTTTGTGGGACATAATCTCATGCATCCTTGTGGATGTCCACCCATCCCGCCGCGCGGGCAAAGCGGAACAGTTCTTCTGGCGTCATGCGGACGGCACTGTGATCATCGCCTGCCGCTGGATAGACGGTTTCATAGGCATGAAGCGAAGTATCGAGATAAACCGGAACGCCATCTTTCACGGCAAACGGGCAGACGCCGCCGGGTGCGTGGCCGACCAGTGCTTCGACGTCATCAGCAGGAATCATCCGGCCTTTCTTTCCGAACGCGGCCTTGAATTTGTGATTGTCCATCCGCGCATCTCCGGCGAGCACGACGAGCAGCGGCTTTCCATCCACTAGGAAGGAAAGCGTCTTCGCAATATGCCCCGACGAAACACCGAGCGCTTCGGCTGCCAGTGCCACCGTCGCCGTCGATTCCTCGAATGTCAGAATGCGAGTGGATTCTCCAAGATTCTCAAAATAAGCTTTGACTTTTTTGATGGACATGCGCTTTCTCTCCCTCCGTTCGTCAATGTTCTGCCTCTGGCGCTGCAAAAGCCCCGTGCCAGGTGATGTCACGATAGCGCTCGCGGTCAGTCGCGCCTTCCGTGCTGATGCAGAGGATGGTCGAGTCCTTGCCAAGGCCGACGGCTTCCGCAAGCGCCTTGTTTTCCTCGCGTCCGAGGAGGGCGAGCGCCGCACCGACGCCGGAGGCTCCGCTCTCGCCAGAGATGATGCGCGGGTCGTCCCCAAGCGGCGCACCGAGCGTCCGCATGGCATCGGCGGCCGTGAAGTCCTCGCAGGTCAGAGCGAAATCAGACGTATGCTGGAGGATGTCCCATGCGATGCTGCACGGCTCGCCACAGGCCAGCCCCGCCATGATGGTTTTCATGTCTCCTTCGGCGAAATGGCGCTTTCCGTCATTGGCAGCCGCCGAACGATAAAAGCAGTCCGCCGTCGTCGGCTCGACGATGAGAATGGTCGGCGGGTTCTCTGGCCAGGCGGCTTTCAGCACGGCTGCAACACCAGCCGCCATCGAGCCGACACCGGCCTGCAAAAAGACATGCGTCGGCGGTTCCGACATCGCCTCGACGATTTCCGCCGCCATCGTCCCGTAGCCCGTGATGATCCAGCCGGGGATTTCCTCGTAGCCGGGCCACGCCGTATCCTGCACGAGCACCCAGCCGTTCTTTTCGGCCTGCTCGCTCGCCATGCGCACGACATCGTCATACTTGAGGTCCGTGATCGACGCCTCGGCCCCTGCGGCGCGGATGTTTTCGAGGCGCTCGGGACGGCTGCCCTTCGGCATGTAAACGACGGAATGCTGGCCGAGCGCATGCGCCGTCCATGCCACGCCGCGTCCGTGGTTCCCGTCCGTCGCCGTGATGAACGTGATGTCGCCGCAGGCGGCGCGAAATGCTTTTGACGTCAATGTCGCATACGTCGTCTCGTCCGGCCGCAAGCCAGCCCGCCGCGCGAGGTAGCGCCCGATGGCGTAGCTGCTGCCGAGCACCTTGAATGCATTGAGGCCGAAGCGATACGACTCGTCCTTTACGAAAAACCGATGGACGCCATACGCCTCGGCGAGATGGCGCAGGTCACAGAGCGGCGTCGGCGCATACTGCGGAAACGACGCATGGTAGCGCCGCGCATCCGCAACAGCCTCGGCGCTCATGAGCCCGCGGCTGTCCCCATTCTTTTCTCCTGGCATCTTTGCAAGCTGCATCACGATTCCTCCATTCCAAATGTCTCTTGATACGATGATTCTACCATATCGAACAAGCATGCGAAAAGAGGTTTCCAAGAAAAACGAGCTACTATAGATTTATGAAAGAAGGGAGTCATCATGTGCAGCAGATACGGCATCGGAGAGCATATCGGGACGTGGCTGGCGAAATATGGATGGCATCAGACGCTCTCCGCCAATGACATCCATCCGCAAGACCTTGCGCCCGTCCTCGTCGCGCGCGGCAGAATGCTCCGAGCACTCCCGATGCGCTGGGGCATGCAGAATCCGAAGTCGGGAGCGCTCGTCATCAATGCACGGAAAGAGACGGCCACACAGAAGCCGATGTTTTCCGAAAGTCTCCGAAGCCGCCGCTGCATCCTCCCGGCAACGAAGTTCTATGAATGGGATGCAGCGAAGCAACGAGTGACATTTTCTCCCGTTACAGGCGGACGCCTCTACCTCTGCGGCCTGTACCGCATGGAGGAAGACGTCCCGCATTTCGTCATCCTGACGAAACCAGCCGGCGAGATCATGCAGCCTGTCCATGACCGCATGCCCGTCATGGTCGCAGAAGATGACATCGATCCATGGCTGACGGATGCAGCGCAGGCAATGGCCCTGCTCGAGAGCGAAGTCCCGCTCCAGCGATCTCCCATCGTTGAAGAGCTCTCCCTTTTTTAGCCTTTCCCTCGTTCCGTGGAAGCAACATATCCTGTGGCATCTGCCGATGTAATTTCCCTTCGAGACCCCATAGAACGAGCAAAGCGCCGAGGAGCCGCATTCTGACGCGGCTCCCCGGCGCTTGTATTTGTGCGAACTTATGGAATCGATGGGCTGAACTGCAAGCTGTACTGGCATCAAGCCGCTATATCTTCCGTTCGAGATTCCTGAGCACTTCTTCTGTGACGTTGCCACGCAATCCGCGCTTGAACAGCCGGGCATGGTGCATAATGTCCCTGACGTTCTCTATATACTCCTGCTCCGTCTGCAACATCTCCGGCGGCATGATGTCGTCCTGCACGAGCTCTGGCAAGACAGCACATTCCTTTTCCAGTTCCCTCAAATTCTTTTGCTGGGTAAGCAGCAATCCGATGTTGCCTTTTTCCACCTTGCTCATGACCGTATCTATCTTGTCGTGCAGAGCGTTGATTTTTACCATGTGCTCTTTTAACAGCAGAAGCTGACGCCGTTTTTTCTGCAGGACAGCCATATTCCCTGCTTCATGCCCGCTATAATCATGGCAGTCGAATTCATGTTCCATTGTCTTGTGCATCCCTTTCTTTCCCACTTTTTGCGCGATGATTCCATGCTCCGAATTCTACAAATCCTCAAAAAATCCCTCTTGCTCCCGCAACAAGCCTCGATTCTTCCCTTTTCGTATCTTGCGTCTATTCATGACCAAATCACATCTGATTTTTCCCGCAGAGCTCGACGGTCTTCTCGTCCATCTCTCCAGCGAAAAACTTGTCCAGCACGCGCTGAAAGACCGTGCTGGAAGGCTCTGCCAGCGCAAAGAGCGTCATGGACGAGTGCAGTTTCAAGTTGTCAGGAAAGCCCATGACATCCTCTGCATCGTTCGATGGCAGGGTGAGCAGCGCTTCGCTGATTTCGAGCAGACGCATTCGGAGAACGGGCTCTGCAAGGTATTCCCGCGCCTCGTCCAAGTCGCGGATGCCGTAGTATTCCGACGTCGAACTCCTGCCGAGCCCTTTGAGCTGCGGAAAGATGTACCAGATCCAATGCGTTTGCTTGCGGCCTGCACGGATTTCCCGCAGAGCGACGCCATAGTCTCCTTCTTGTGCTTTCAAAAAACGATCGATGGACATGTGCTTTCACTCCGTTCATCCCTGTTTCCGGCGCTGCAAAGACGCCGTGCCGGGCGATGTCGCAGCATCCTTCCAAACGTCTCCTGCTACGATGATTCTATCATATCGAATGGGCGTGTGAAAAGAAGCAGACGCCGCGAGCATCCTCCAATTTTCAAAATCCCTGCCAGCGAAAGGAGAACACCATGAAAAATATCCTCGCATTCACGTTGAAAGGCTGCCCGTATTGCCGCAGCGCACAGAAAGCCTATGCGGCGCTCCATCAGAAACCAGCCTATCGGGATGTTTCCATCGACTGGATCGACGAGACCGAGCATCCTGAGCTTGCCTCGAAATACGATCATTACTACTGCCCGTCCATCTTCGTCGATGGCAAGAAGATTTATGAAGCGCATCCTGGTGACGATGACGATACCATCTTCCGCATGGTCGAAAGATCCATGCAGGCAGCACTTTCGTAAGGGAATCACTTCCCCAGCTTGCGTTCCAAAAATGGCGCGACCAGATGCTCGGCGTCATGATTGATTTCCGCCAGCGCCCAGCCGTGATACAGCGCCGTCTGGACGAATGCGTTTGCGAACTGCGTCTCGTAACTCGTCCCGATGACAAGCAAAATCTTCTCCTGCCGACGCTTGTCTGCGCCGTTCGTTGCCCGCTGCAAGAGGTCGAAGGCCTGTTCGTAGAAGGCCTGTTCGCCATACAGCACCATCGTGCCATCTTCGAGATTTCCGTGGCACTCGACAACGGTTTTCGAGCCAGCCTTCTGATGCAGGCCGTCCACGTTCATCGTCACTACAGGGATGTCATGCGCCGCGAGCGCGCGATGCGCTGCATTCGGCTCCTTGCCGCGCATGTTGTCCTTCATCTGCTGGACAACGCGATCGAACTCTTCCAGATGCTTTGCACGATAACGGACATCGAGCTTGTTCTTGATTCCCGGGATGTCTTGAAACGTCGGAATGCCGGACGCTTTGGAAATGCCTGCGCCGGTCAGCGCAAGAATGAAAGGCTTTGGAGATTCCATATCGTTTTCCTCCTAACGTGCTTCTACCAGCAAACGGATCAGTCGCTCGAATTTTTCTGCAAACCGTTCATCGTTCTCTGCCGTCCGCTTGCGCGGGCCTTTGAGATGCGTCTTTTTCGAAGAGCGACGTGCCTTCTTGACGACATATCGTTCTTGGAGCAGGCGGTCGATGTTTTCAGCCGTATACTGCCAGCCGTTCTGATGGACGGCATGCGCGCCCTTTCCAAGCACCATCGCGGCGACGCCGTAGTCCTGTGTGACGACGACGTCGCCTTTTTGGCATGCATTCGCGACAGCGATGTCCACGGCATCCGCGCCTGCCCCGATGACATGAACCTCCCCCACCTCGGATTGCAGAACATGGTTCGTGTCGCAGTAAAGATGCAGCGACACGCCATACTGTTTTGCGATGCGCTCGATCTCCGGCACAACGGGACAAGCATCGGCATCGACAAGAATCTGGAACAATTGTAAACTCACCTCCGGCATCATTTTCCTCTGTCCCCTTTCGCATCACAGGTGATGCAACGCCTCAGCAAACGACGCACAGATCTTCTGGATTTCCTCCCGTTTGAGCAGTGCGTCCTGCCATTCTTTCGGAATCGCGCCGAGCCCATACGCCAGCCCTGCGAGGCCTCCGGCAATCGCGCCGACCGTATCGGTATCTTCTCCGAGATTGACGGCTTTGAGGACGCAGTCTGCATAGCTTTTCGTTGTCATCAGGCAGTAGAGCACGGCTTCGAGCGTATCGACGACGTAGCCGCTGCTGCGGATACCATCGAGCGGGAGCGCGCGAAACGCTGCGGTATCCCAGAGACGGTGATACGTCTCTACTTCCCCGCGGAAACGGCCGTTTTCGCGATAACGATCATGTGCCTCAGCCAGTCCGTCTTTGATGGCATCCTCGAGCCCCATGCCATCGAGCAGGCGCACGGCGATGAGCACGTAGATGCCGCAGGCCATCTGGCTGCGCGGATGCGCATGCGTGAGGGACGAGACATCGTGGACTTCTTCGAGCGCCTCGTCCGGCAGCCGGCTTCCATATTTCGCATAAAGATACGGCACCATCGGCGCGATGCGCATGAGCGAACCGTTACCGTTGTCGCCTTCTCCGCGCCCGCCACATTCTACTGGCGAAAATCCCTGCTTGAAATTGTAGATGGCAAGGCCGCAAGTGCGCCCCATGTCGAACACCTCGCCCGTCGGCGTGAAGGCCGCCTCGTCCATCCACTTCCGAAAATTCTCCATGACGTCCGCAAGATCAAGACATCCCAATCGTCCGATGCTCTCTGCGAGCGCGAGCGTCATGCTCGTATCATCCGACCATGCACCAGCTGGCACAGGATGCGACCCGAACCCGCGCATCTCGTGGACAGGATCTGCCAAAAGCTCCTCACGACCACGAAACTCCACGGGCACGCCGAGCGCATCCCCGATGGCGTGTCCGAGAAACAAGGCTTCGATCTGTTTCTTTTCCATGAACGCCCCTCCCATGAAAATCACTTTTTTCTATTCCTGTTTTACCACAGATTCCATATTTTTTCTATTCTCCCACAAGCATTCATGAACCTCTAAAATCTCGTCTTCTTCATTTTTCAAGCGCCCCTTTCAAAACGTCACGCTTTGACGATGATTTCTGCTTGCACACGAGCTGCGTCAGCGTCCCCATCGGGCAATAGACGCACCACGACCGCGGACGGAACCAGAGCATCGTCGCGATTGCGATGATTTCCGACGTCAGCATGAAGCTGTAGAGCTGGAAGGCAAACGAGGCCACCCACGGCTCTGTGCCGCCTGCATACGCCCACTGCCACGGTACTTGCACGCTCCAGAGAATCGTAATGACCTCCGAGAGGCTTCCTGCGCCGTGCGCGATGAGCCAGGTCGTATAGATGATATTCCCGAACATCGCGAAGAAAAACACCATGAACGCATAGCGGAACGGCTTTCCTTTCATCCACGCAGGCATCTCGTGACCGCGCGAAAATCCGAGCTGGCCGCCGAACATCCGCAGGAACTGCCCGCGGTCGCAGTAACGGTTGCAGAAGCCCTTCGTCCCGAAGCCGAACGCAAACACGAGCGGCAGCAAAAAGCTCACGAGGCCGAGCCAGGCAAAGAGAATGTTGAAAAAGCCCGCAGCAAAGAAGAACAGCGAGTAGAGCCAGAGATAGTGATACCAGTGACGCTCCGCCGGCCGGATCCGTTTCATGGCCGCACCTCCATCGTGATCACGCCCGCCGGGCACGCGCGGCTGCACATGCCGCAGCCAACGCACCGCGCTGCATCGACCACAGCATAGCTTCCACGAAAAACCGAAATCGCCTTGCGCGGGCAGACATCCATGCAGCTTCCGCAGGCTACGCACGACCCGCGATCTGGCACGGCAATCCGTTTGAATTCCATTGGCTCCGTCCTTTCCATTTCTTGCAAAATCATCAAACGAATAAGGGACTGTCGCAACAGCCCCTTACATATATTCACAACGTGCCCTATCTCACCCCAGCAGCGCCTCGACCTGCTCCTTTGGCACGAGGCCGACGGACTGGTTCGTGAGTTTGCCGTTCTCGAAGACGAGGAGCGTCGGGATGCTCATGATCTGGAACTTGTTCGCGAGCTCCGGCTGTTCGTCGACGTTGACTTTGCCGACTTTGATGTCCGTGTGCTCGCTCGCGACCTGGTCGACGATGGGCGAGAGCATGCGGCACGGGCCGCACCACGAGGCCCAGAAGTCGACGAGGACTTTGCCCTGTGCGCTTTCAACTTCGCTTGCAAAATTTTCTGCCGTGATTTCTACTGTTGCCATGATGAATTCCTCCTATGATGTGCGGCGACGCTTCGCTGGCCGCGCGCTATGTGCTTGTCTTTCGTTTCCTAGGATGATTTCATTATAGCCCCTAGGGGTATTTCTTTCCGTGAGCAGGTCACTTTTGCAAAAAATTGCTTTATTATCCGAGCGCAACGTCGAGCGCCATCATCAGCGTGAAGCCGAAGGCAAACGCGAGGACGCCGATGTTCGTGTGCTCGCCCGCGCTCATTTCGGGGATGAGTTCTTCGACGACGACATAGAGCATCGCACCTGCCGCAAACGACAGCAGATACGGGAGTACAGGGATGACGAAGCTCGCGGCGAGGATGGTCAGGAAGCCTCCAATGGGCTCGACGAGGCCGGAAAGCACGCCGAGGCGGAACGCTTTCGCGCGTGATTCGCCCGCCGCTCGGAGTGGCAGTGAGACGATGGCACCCTCGGGGAAGTTCTGAATCGCGATGCCGATGGAGAGCGCAAGTGCGGCGCTGACCGTGATGTCGCCACCGCCTGCCGCCCAGCCCGCGAGCACGACGCCGACGGCCATGCCCTCGGGGATGTTGTGGAGCGTGACGGCAAGCGCCATCATGATGGTTTTCGAGAGATGGCTTTTCGGCCCTTCTGCCTCGTCACTATTCAAATGGAGATGCGGGATGATGTGGTCGAGCAGAAGAAGAAACAGCGTGCCGATCCAGAAACCTGCGACGGCGGGCAGGAATGCGAGGTCGCCAAGGTGCGCACTCTCCTCCATCGCAGGGATCAAGAGGCTCCAGACAGAGGCCGCGACCATGACGCCAGCCGCGAAGCCCAAAAGCATCTTCTGCACGTGCACGGAGAGCTCTTCCTTCATGAAGAACACGCAGGCCGCACCGAGCGCCGTGCCGAGAAAGGGAATGGCCAGCCCTTCGAAAATGATGGGTGAAAAGATTTCGTGCATGAAAAAACCTCCCTGTCGAAAAGTTCTTGTGGTTCTTTTCGACAGGGAGGTCAGAAATCCTGCTTTCGTCAATGTTGGAGGGGGTATGGGGGTTCAGGTTTCACAGTCACTCCGGCAGGATGTCCGTGATGCTCTCGTGCGCGAGCTCGATGGCTGTGCTGAGCTCGTCGCGCGTGATGTTGAGCGGCGGGTTGAAATAGAGAATGTCGCCGAGCGGGCGCAGGACGAGGCCGCGTTCGAGGGCTTTCTTGTAAATCGCATAACCCGTGCGCTTCTTGGCGTCGAGCGGCTCCTTCATCGCAGGGTCTTTGACGAGCTCGATGGCATGAATCAGGCCGATGTGGCGGATCTCGCCGACATTCGGATGATGCGCAAACGCCTTTTGAAGCTCTGCCGTCAGCCACTTCGCGTTCTCGGCAGCCGTTTCGAGGATGTGCTGCTCCTTCATGATTTTCTGCACGGCGAGCGCGGCGGCGCAGCCAATCGGGTTGCCCGCGTACGTATGGCTGTGCGGGAACGCCTTGCCCTCGCCATAGTCGGCATAGAACGCGTCGTAGATTTCGTCGCTGACGCAGGTGACGGACATCGGCAGATAGCCGCCCGTCAAACCTTTCGAAATCGTCATGACGTCGGGCGAGATGCCTGCCTGCTCGCAGGCGAACATCGTGCCCGTGCGGCCGAAGCCCGTCGCGATTTCGTCCGCGATGAGCTTGACGTCGTACTTGTCGCAGAGAGCGCGGAGCTTCTTGAGGTAGAGCGGCGGATAGATGCGCATGCCCGCGCTGCCCT
Source organism: Selenomonas sp. (assembly GCA_022773585.1). Taxonomy (GTDB): domain Bacteria; phylum Bacillota; class Negativicutes; order Selenomonadales; family Selenomonadaceae; genus Selenomonas_C. Next base: position 19,078 of record JALEZZ010000021.1, read on the forward strand.
GCAAGAGCGGCTCGACAATCATCGCGGCCGTCTCGTGCGCATGCTCCGCGAACGCCTTTTCCGCATGCTCGAAGCATTCGCACTGGCAGTGCTCGCGGTCTTTGCCATACGGGCAGCGATAGCAATCCGGCGCCTGGACGTGGATGTTGTCCATCATCATAGGCTGGTACATCTTGGCAAAGAGATCCATGCTGCCGACGGACAACGCGCCGATGGTCTCGCCGTGGTAGCCCTCCGTCAGGCACATGAAGCGCTGCTTCTCAGGCTTGCCCGTCTGATGGTAGAACTGGAAGCACATCTTGAGGGCAGCTTCGACGGACGACGAGCCATTGTCGTTGAAATGGAACTTGTTGATGCGGTCCGGCGTAATTTCCGCAAGGCGTTCGGCGAGCTCGATGGCCGGACGATGCGAGAAGTTCGCAAAGATGACGTGTTCGAGGCTGTCAAGCTGCTCCTTGATGGCCTCGTTGATTTCAGGATTGCAATGGCCGAGCAGGTTCGCCCACCACGAGCTCACGATGTCGAGATACTTCTTGCCGTGGATGTCATAGAGCCACGGCCCTTTCGCGTGGTCGATGACCATCGGCGGCAGCGTCTCGTAGTCCTTCATCTGCGAGCATGGATGCCAGATATGCGCGAGGTCGCGCTGTTCCCAAGATTCCTGCTGTTTTTCCGTCATTTCCGTTGCTCTCCCCTTCATTTATAAAGCGCCGCAAGCTTTTCTGCATCCATCGCGAGGTCCGTATCGCCCTTCTTCACATAGGCCACGACATCGACGCCCGTGAGCTCTTTGACCATCACGGCATTGTCTTCCTCCATGAAATCGCTGGGATGGCTGTTGTTGAAGATGACACCAGCCACTGGAATCTTGCGCATGCGCAGATGCTCGATCGTCAGCACGACCGCATTGATCGTACCGAGGCCCGCGTCCGCGATGACGAGCGTCGGCAGGCCGAGCTTTTTGGCGAGGTCGTCGAGGATGACGTGCTGCTTTTCATCCCACCGGAGCGGGCAGATGATGCCGCCGCTGCCCTCCATCGTGAGGAAGTCGTACTTTGCGAGCGCCCGCTGGTAGTCTTTTTCGACTTTTTCAAAATCAATGGGCTCGTTCGCACGGCGTGCCGCGAGGTGCGGCGAGACGGCTTCTTCGTAAATGTAGGAGACGAGGTTCGGGATCGTCTCGCCGATGTTCGCGACCTTGTTGACGTGGAGCGCGTCGCCCGGCAGCAGCGAACCATCCTCAGCCCGCACAGCTCCCGAAAGCGCCGCCTTGTAATAACCCGCGTTCTTGCCCGCATCGCGCAGGCATTTGACGATGAGCCCCGTCACATACGTCTTGCCGATGTCCGTGCCTGTGCCCGTGATGAAAAGACCTTTTCCCATGAATGTCGCTTCTTTCTGTAAAGATGTTTTTATTGCTTTTGACGCCCGCTTATGCGCGATGCGCCGAAATGCCGCGCACCTGCTGCGCTTCGACCGCCGCCGGATGGAGCCAGATGCCCGCCGCCTTCAGACGCACGGCGAGGCCGGCCGCCGCAACGCAGAGCAGGAAGTCTGGCGGTGCCTGCAGGATGCCGCAGTAAAAGATGGCCGCCCAGAGCGCAATCGGCGCGTCGATGACGTAGTTCGAGAAGATGTAGAACCAGCTGATGCCGATCAGGTAGACAATCGCCATGCCGCCGACGTTGACGAGCAGCAACGTCTTGAACGAAACGTGTGAGACGCGACGCGCGTACCGCCCGCAGAACCATGCCTGCAGCACGAAGCCGATGAGATAGCCGAACGTCGGCTGCAGCACATACGCCGGGCCGCCGCCCGAAGCGAAGACCGGCACGCCGACGAGGCCCAGGAGGATGTACGCCGCGACGGCGACGGCGCCGAGCCGCGCACCGAGCAGGAGCCCCGCGAGCAGGGTGAAGAGGAATTGGAGCGTGTAGACGTCCGTCCCGACAGGGATGCGTACGAACGTGCCGACTGTGATGAGTGCGATGAACAGCGCGCAGAGCACGAGTTCGCGCAGTTGCATGTTTTTCATTGGATATTTCTCTCCTTTCGTATCACTTCTGTTATGATACGCTTAAGCGAGTAGATTGTCAACCTATAAATTTTTATTGGTTAACTTGATGGACAAAAAAAGAACTGCTGCTGAATCCAGCAACAGTTCTTTTTCGCACCCGCGGAAGTTGCGCCGTGCATATTGATGCGTCATACAGGGGACTGCCGACTCTGTCGGCATAAGCGAACTCTAAGCGCTAAAGCGCTAAGAGCCTGCTTATCCCCCCGCCCTTCGGGCCCGTTCCCCCTCTGAGAGGGCAATGTCATTAAGTTAAGGAATTCGATGTGCGTTGGCGCCCTCTGAGAGGGAGCTGTCAGCCGAATGGCTGACTGAGGGAGTCTCACAAGATGGGCGTGTGAGATATACGATTGGCATCTTACGCGGGCATCGAAGAGTCTGCGAAGCCCGCATAAGCTACAATCATGCATTCCATATGACGTGCTTGTGAGACTCCCTCCGCCCTTCGGGCACCTCCCTCTGAGAGGGAGGCTTTCAAATTCGATGTGTTCCTGCTTAACTTAATGACATTGTCTGAGAGGGGGGCTTCCAAAGAGTTCAGAACTTCAGTGTCACGCCGACGCCGATGCCGTCTTCGTGATGGCCTTCGTCCGGCTTGAAGTTGTGATAGTTGAGGTTCGCATCGAGATTCGCGATGATGTTCTTGTTGATGCCGACCTGCGTCTCGTTGAAATCTTTGCCAGCGGCATACGACGCATAGGCATCAAAGCCGAAAATCTTCGGCGTGCTGATGGATGCGCCGATGAAGGCGTTGCTCTTGTCGCCCGGCAGATTCCAGCGGTAGCCGCCGATGGCCTTGACCTCGGAGCCGATGATGTCGTACTGCAGGTACGCGGCATCCTGGTTGTCGTACTCGTCGCGGTCCATGTATTCGTAGCCGACGGTCGCCTTGTTCGTGACCTTGTGTTCGACATAAGCACCTTTCGTATTCGCACCGATGGCAGTCTCATGCGCCGCCATCTGGTTGACCGGTGCAGCCATTGCTGACGTGCCAAGGAAACTGGCGGCCAGCGCAAGGCCTGCAATGCGTTTCAGATGTTTCATGATGGGGTCCCTCCAAGTTCTCTCAAAAGCACTTATCTTCTTTTCTGTCCTCATTGTAACAGAAAAGGCTTAGAAGCGCAAAGGAGGAGTCATGGGGCTTCAGTCCCTGTCACGAAGCTTGTCTTCTGAGAGCAGCGACTCGAGGCGGCCGACCGTCATCTCTTCGTCAGAGTAAACCTTGATGCCGTGCGCCTCGAGGAGCGCCGCGCAGACGCCCATGCCCTTCATCGTCTTGCCGTCGAACTTGCCCGTATGGACGAAATGCGTGCCGCACGACGGGCTGCGCTCCTTGAGGATGGCGACGCGCACATGGTACGCCTTCGCAATCTTCAGCACTTTTTCCGCGCCCGCGATGAGGTACTCCGTCGTGTCCTGCCCGTTCTTGTCGAGTGCGCGCCCCTTGCCCGCAAGGACTTTCTCTCCCGTCGTGCGCTGGAGCTCCATCGGCGGCCGCGGAATCGGCAGCATGGCAAAGCACTCCGGACAGACAGCGAGAAAGCGCCCACGCTCGTTGTACTTCATGAGAAGATCATTCGTCTTGACGCCGCCATCGAAGCGCACCCGGTGCCCGACGAGGCAGCCACTGATCAAAATCATAGGAACATCTTCTTTCTGACGTCTCACGTCATGACATCCTTGCCCAAAACTTTTCAGCGCTGGCCAAACTTCTGGACGCACACGCCGAGCCCTTTTGCAAGCGCCGAGAAATCCTCGACCCCCACGGCCCGCCCCGCATAAATCGGGATAGCCGCGCATGTCTTCGCATCGTCAAGTGCATTGTGATGATGAAACCGGATGTGGAGGAATGCGCCGACCGTGCCGAGCTTGTGGTTGGAGAGCTCCGGCCAGACCTTGCGCGAAATCGCGACGGTGTCGCAGTAAGAAAAGGCTGGCGCACGCAGTCCCTGCCGTGCAAGGCAGGCCGCGAGCACGCCCATATCAAAGCGCGCGTTGTGCGCGACGACGATGCGGCCCGCAAGATGCTCCGAGAGCTCCGGCCAGATGGCCGCAAAATCCGGCGCGTCCGCCGTGTCCTCGCGCGTGATGCCGTGAATCTTCGTGTTGAACCAGTGGTAGGCGTTGCCTGGCGGCTGGATCAGCGAATAGTAAGAATCCACGAGCTTCCCGCCGCGGATCTCGACGACGGCGACGCTGCACGCCGAATCGCGCTTTGCCGTGGCCGTCTCGAAGTCGATGGCCGCAAAATCCATCATGCTCTTATGCCTGCGCTTTCTTCTGCTTGAGGTATTCGTCGATAGCGGCAGCTGCCTTGCGGCCCGCGCCCATCGCGAGGATGACCGTCGCGGCGCCCGTCACGATGTCGCCGCCCGCGAAAACGCCGGGCTTCGACGTTGCGCCCGTCTCTTCATCAGCCGCGATGTTGCCGCGCTTCGTTGTCTCGAGGCCCGGCGTCGTATGCGCGATGATCGGGTTCGGGCCCGTGCCGATGGCGACGATGACCGTATCGACGTCGATGTCGAACTCCGAGCCCTCGATGGGCACAGGGCGGCGGCGGCCAGACGCATCCGGCTCGCCGAGCTCCATGCGGATGCAGCGCATCGACTTCACCCAGCCTTCGCCATTGTCCTCGATGGCCACAGGGTTCGTCAGCAGCTGGAAGTCGATGCCCTCTTCCTTTGCATGCTCGACTTCCTCGGCGCGCGCCGGGAGTTCCGCCGCACTGCGGCGATAGACGATGGAGACATGCTCCGCGCCGAGGCGCAGCGCCGTGCGCGCCGCATCCATCGCAACGTTGCCGCCGCCGATGATGGCCGCGCGCTTGCCGACCTTGATTGGCGTCGCATACTCTGGGAACTTGTACGCCTTCATGAGGTTGCAGCGCGTCAGGAATTCATTCGCGGAGTAGACGCCATTGAGGCTCTCGCCCGGGATGTTCTGGAAGCGCGGCAGGCCGGCACCCGTGCCGATGAACACGGCGTCAAAGCCCTCTTCGTTCATGAGCTCGTCCACCGTGTAGAGGCGGCCAGCGACCGAGTCGAGCTCGATCTTGACACCGAGCGCCTTGATGTTTTCGATTTCCTTCTGCACGACGCGGTCTTTCGGCAGACGGAACTCCGGGATGCCGTAGGACAGAACGCCGCCCGCTTTGTGCAGCGCCTCGAAAATCGTGACCTTGTAGCCTTTCTTCGCGAGGTCGCCCGCGCAGGCAAGACCGGAAGGGCCCGAGCCGATGACGGCGACAGACTGCGCGTCCGGCGCGACTTCCGGCTTCTCGATTTTCTCGCCCTTTTCGAGTGCACGATCGGCGACGAAGCGCTCGAGGCGGCCGATGCCGACGGACTCGCCCCTCTTGCCAAGGATGCAGAACTTCTCGCACTGGTTCTCCTGCGGGCAGACGCGGCCGCAGACGGCAGGCAGAGAGTTCGACTCCTTGATTTTCGCGACGGCGCCGTCATAGTCGCGCTCTTTGATTTTTGCGATGAACTCCGGAATGTCAATCGAGACCGGGCAGCCCTTGCGGCACTGCGGCACCTTGCAGTGCAGGCAGCGCTCCGCCTCTGCGACGGCCGTCTCCTCGTCATAGCCGAGCGCGACCTCGTCGAAATTATGTGCGCGGACCTTCGCGTCCTGCACGGGCATTGGATGTTTTTTCAGTGAAAGCGCCATGTCAGTTCCTCCCCAGGCCGATCTTGCAGACGTGATCCTTTTCCTCGGCCTCCAGATCGCGATACATGCGCTGGCGGCTCATGAGGCCTTTGAAATCGACGAGATGGCCGTCGAACTCCGGGCCGTCGACGCAGGCGAACTTCGTCTCGTCGCCGACCGTCACGCGGCAGCCGCCGCACATGCCCGTGCCATCGACCATGATCGGATTCAGCGACACGACCGTCTTGATGCCGAGATCACGCGTCGCATCTGCCACGCTCTTCATCATGATGACGGGGCCAATCGCCGTGATCTGCGCAATCTTTTCGCCGCGGTCGACGAGCGCCTGCACGGCATTCGTCACGAAGCCCTTGATGCCGCGCGAACCATCATCCGTCGTCACGACGATTTCGTCCGTGACCTCTTTCATCTCATCCTCCATGATGAGGATGTCCTTCGTCTTCGCGCCCATGATTGCGATGACCTTGTTGCCAGCTTCCTTCATCGCGCGCGCAATCGGGAACGTCGGCGCGACGCCGATGCCGCCGCCGACAACGACCATCGTGCCATCGAGCTTTGCGATTTCCGACGGACGGCCGAGCGGGCCGACGAAATCGAGGATGTCATCGCCCTCTTTGAGCGCCGCAAGCTCCATCGTCGATGCGCCGATGACCTGGAACACGATGAGGATGCGCCCCGTCTTGCGGTCGAAATTTGCAATCGTCAGAGGAATGCGCTCGCCCTCTTCATTGACGCGCAGCACGATGAACTGCCCCGGCTCCGCCTTCTTCGCCACGCGCGGAGCGTCAATCTCCATCGCGTAGACATTCGGCGAAAGCTCTTCTTTCTTCAAGATCTTGAACATATGGCTTTCTCCCCTATCATATTTTCAGTGAACATTTATTGAAAGACGCCCTCGAGGTATGCCTCGAGATTCGTCTTGATGGGCATGACATAGAGGCTCGCGTCGCGCTCGTCCGCGAACTGCAGTACCTCGCGCGTGAACTGGATGCTCCAATCGAGCGTCGGCGCAAAGTCTTTCGGGAACACGACCTTGTTCTTGCGCTCCCAATAGCTCTGCGAGCGGTCGGAAAGGACAGGTGAAACACCCCAATAGACATCCTGAACGCCGAGACTTTCGAACATGTCCGCGTAGATGCCGACGAGGCGCATGTCGAAAAACGGCTGCGTGAAGAAGCCCGCCGCGCCCGACTGCAGCTTGCGCTCGATGCGGTAGAGCTCCTTGCTCATCGAGCCGCGATACTGGTCGATGCCCGCATACGTCTTGACCTCGGGCATCTCCTCATGGAATTTCCGCAGCACGTCCGTCGTCGTCGTCGGATAGACCTTGTGGCGCATGTCCTGCGGCGGGTCACCCTCTACTACGAGCACCTCGCGGATGTCGTGCGCGCGCAGATACTCCTTCATCGGGAGCGGCTGCGTGAGATCGATGTCCATCGCGCGGATGTGCGGCATGACGGCCGGAAAATACTCCTGCGCAATCGCCGCACCCTCCCAGCTCCGCACGGGGAGCCGCAGGAGGTCGGGCACATTGATGACATCGGCACACCCTGCCTTCGCCTTCGCGATGGCGAGCTGTTCGCGCAGATTCTCCTCATCGCGCGGCACGAGTTCGACGGAAATTCTCTTCATATAATAGGCACCTCCACAAGATGATAAGTTGACAAGTTGACATATCACCTATTGTAGATGGTTTTTCGCAATTTGGCAAGGATGCACAGCCGTTCAGTGATTGGAAAGCTGGAGAACAAGCGTCCCGCCATCGCCTGCGAGCGTCACGCTGTCGTCGCCGATGGCCGCGACCGTATAACCGCCGACCGTCTCGCCCTCCGCGACGAGATGGCTCTTCCCGCCCACGCGGATGACGGCGAGCGTCTGGCCATTGCCGCTCGCAACGCCCTTGAGCACCAGCGCCGGTGCCGGCGGCTCGGCCGCAGACGCATCTTCCACGACGGAAGCACGGCTCGGAGCCTTCGGCAGAGCGTTTTTAGGGGAATCGGCTGCTTTCGCAGCATCCGGCGTCCCAGCGGCCTGCGGCTGCTTTTCCTTCAGGGGCGCAGGCGCTGCTGCCATCTGTTCGCGCGTCTCGTGGAGCATCGAGAAAGGATTCCGGAGCTCGCCCGTCGCTTCCGCCTCGTCCACGCCCTTCACTTCGAGGCGCGACGGGCTGTTCTGCTTTGCATCGGCAGGCGCGGAGCTCGGCGGCTGCTTCAGCGCCAGCCGCTCATCATCCACGTTTTCCCAGAGAAACAGCGCGGCCGCGAAACAGAGCAGCAGTGCCAGAGCCCCGACCTCCGCCGCCTGCTTCGGCTGCTCCCGGCAGAACGCCCGGAGCCTCTGCCCCAGCTCCTCGAGCACGCGCCGCAGCTCCTCCATCCGCCCCGTCTCCCTTCATTATCATTGTCCTCGTGTATTATATCATTTTTCGCGTAAATTGTCTCTGATTTGACACGAAAAAAGAAAAGGGGGCTGTTGCAGTTATTTGCAGCAGCCTCTATTTCGTGCGCAAAAATCCCGGACTGTAAAAAGCCCGGGATTTCGTGTAGAATTGAACTATGCAAAATCTCAATTCCATGCAAGATTATACTTCATTGGAGCAACCATATCAACTGGTGCTCCCCCTCAATGTCGAATTACAGATTCCCAAGGATGATCCCGTCCGCCTGGTGCGCTATTGCATTGGAGGAATGAATTTGTCGGCCCTGTATCAGAATTGCCATCACGTCAATCGAAATCAGGCGTCGCCAGCGCAGATGCTCGCCATCCTTGTCTACGCCTACGCGAACCGCATCTTCTCCACGCGCAGAATCGAGGAAGCCTGCCGCAGCAATATCAAGTTCATGTATCTGCTGGAAGGAAAGCCTGCACCGGACCATGCGACCGTCTCCCGTTTCTTCACGAAGCGCCTGCGCCCCTGCATCCGGGACATCCTCGCGCAGATGGGGAACCTCCTCGAAAAGCTCGGAGCCGTCTCCCTGCACGACATCTTCATCGACGGCACGAAGATCGAATCCGTCGCCAACAAGTACAAGTTCGTCTGGCGGAAATCCGTCGAGAAGCACCCAGCAAATCTCCTTGCGAAACTTCCAGCATTCTTCTCGCAGGCGGAGACGGACTTCGGCATCCGCATCCCCCATGGAGACGTCATCCGGATGCGCCACCTCAAGCGCCTGCGCCGCAAGCTCCGCCGAAAAATCTCGGAAGATGGCATCGTCTTCGTCCACGGTTCGGGAAAGCGGAAGACGCAGCTCCAGCGCACCTTCGAAGAACTCGAGAGCTGCATCGCAAGACTCAAAGATTACGGTGCGAGGCTCCATGACATGAAAGGGCGTAACAGCTTTGCGAAGACCGACAAGGACGCGACCTTCATGCGCATGAAGGAAGACGCCATGAGGAACGGCCAGCTCAAGCCTGCTTACAACGTCCAGTACGGCAGCGACTCAGAGTTCATCCTCTGGGCGAGCGTCGGGCCGCAGGCAACTGACACCAGCACGCTCGTCCCGTTCCTGCGAGAGTTCGAACAGTACTACGGAACACGCTGCGAGAACGTCGCTACGAAAGCGAAGAGAACTATACCTATCTTGAAACCCACGGCATGAAGTCGTTTATCAAGCCCATCAACTACGAGAAGAGCAAGACGCGGAAATGGAAGAACGACATCGGGCGCTTCGAGAACATGACCTACCTCCAGGGCGAAGATGCTTACCTTTGCGCGAACGGCCGCAAGCTGAAAGCCGAGCGGACGTACCAGTCAAAGACGAAGACGGGGTATAAGAGCGAGAAAACATACTATGCCTGCGAAGATTGCACGGGCTGTCCGATGAAGGAAAACTGCATCCACGGAAACCACTTCAAGAAGCCGATGGAAGAACGGACGAAGCACCTCACCGTCGCGAAGAAGTTCCTGCGCCAGCGACAAGAAGATCGAAAACGAATCACATCGGAGGAAGGCATAGAACTGCGGATGAACCGGAGCATCCAGGCAGAAGGAGCATTTGCAGACATCAAGGCCGACATGAACTTCCGCAGATTCCTCTGTCGCGGCACGGAAAATGCGCTCGTCGCCGTCGACCTCCTGGCCATGGCGCATAACATTCAAAAATTGCACCATAAAATCCAGCATGGAACGGCAAGCCGCCACCGCATACCGGTAAAGGAAGCGGCGTAAAGCCGTCCAGACAAATGAAAACGGGCATAGAAAAAGACGTTTTTTAGAACCGTCTGGATTTCTATGCCCGTTTTTCAGCGTTTGACACAAAAATGAGCGCGAGAATCTCAACTTGTCTCCACGATACGAAAAGAGGGCTGTACAGCAGCGAAAAATCGCTAACTGCAACAGCCCCTTTTTCTCGCACAAAATCTATCCTTACGCTTCTTCCGCTTCGGGAAATGCTTTTTTCTTCACTTCCTCCGGCACAATGCCGAGGAAATAATCCTCGAGCGCGTCCCAGATTTTTTCGCTCGACCAGCCGCTTTCGTAGAGGTATGTTAGCATGGCGACGGAGAGGCGGTGGCGGGCGTAGATTTCGCTGAGCAGGTGGTTGCGATAGGCCTTCGGCTGGCGGACAATGTTTGCAAGCGGCTCGGTCTGGTACATGTAGATGTAGAGCTTGCTGTCGGCGCCGCCTTTCATTTCAAAGGAAAGGACATTCAGTGCTTCGAGGAGGCCGAGCACGATGCTCGCGGCCCCCTTTTCCTCTTTTTGCACGAGGTAGAGCTGCCCGTCGTGCATCCCATCTTCGATGGCATGGAACCAATGCTCGACCCATCCGAAGAACTGCCGCACGGAACGGTTGAAGAGATATTGGCGCTCGCCGTTCTTGAGCGTCCGCACATTTATCACGGGCTGGAAGCCGTGGGAGAACTGCCGCAGGTAGACGTCGATGGACGCGAGCAGAACGTCGATAAAAGCGCTGGCTTCGTAGCTCTTGAACGGCGTCGCAGCCGTGAGAACGGAGGCGAGCTCCTCAGGCTTGCGGTAGCGGTTTTCGCTGAGACCCTGGTAAATGGTATCCTTGAGCGGCTTCCAGCAGTTCCAAAAGGCGCCCATGCCGCCCGCACCGACCGCGATGTCGACGCAGAGGGCCGGCTGCATGGCGTACTGCTGGTTGAAGGAGAAATCGCCGTCGCGCGAATAGACGAGGTACTTGAATTTCGGGAACGATTCGCTGCCATAGGCACGCTTCCAGATGGCCTCGAGCTCAACGCTGCAGATGTGGTGCGCTTCGTCGAGCTCCGTCACAGTCTTGGGGAAAGCTTTGCGCAGTGTGCGCTGGACGGCGGGCTGGATGGCGAAGAAGCCGCGGCCGAACAGCGGGATGGGGCGCACGGTGATGGGCGAGAAGCCGCGCTGCTGCTCGAAGTCCTTCTGGATGAGCAGGAGCGCTGTCTTGACTTTCGCGATGGCGCTGTCCTGGTCGCCTGCGTCGCCGCCGAAGAGATAGACGAAATTTTCCGCGTCGAGCAGCATGGCGTTGCGCTTCTTCGTATACGTGCCGCGACGCTCAGCCCGCAGCGCGTGGTACGTCTGGAGGAGCTTCTTGACGATGCCGACGAGCTGCCACATGCGGATGGCGGACATGCCCTGAAGCTGGTTGATGTAGCGAAAGTCATGCGCGTTGTAGGGATAGATGGCTTCGCCTTCGAGACCTTTTTTGCGCGCAGCACGGCCAATTTCCTGCACATAGTCGCAAACGTTCCCCGTCGGCGCGAAGTGGATAATGTTTTCGATGTCGTCGATGTCGATACCCATGCCAAAGGCTTTCGTCGCGAGCATGATGGGCTTTCCACCTTTGAGGAACGCTTCGTAGTTCGCCTGCTTCTCGCGGCTGTCCATCGAGCCGTAATACATGGCGATAGACCGCTTTTTCGTACTGCCGCCGAGGTAGTCCCAGAACTTGCGAATGAGGCTGACCGTCGGGAAATAAATGAGCGTCTTGCGCTCAACCATCAAAGCGCCTTTGATCAACGCTTCGAGCTTTTTGAATTTATCGAGCTCGTACTCGAAGCGTCCGCCCTTCTCCGTCTCCAAAGGCTCGATGGTGATGTGGATGTCGTCCGCGCGCTTGACGTAACCGAGATACGTAATGGGCTCAATCATGTGAAGGCTGTCGATGGTCTCGCCGTACATGTCCTCGCGACCGCCGTAGATGGCCGTCGCCGTGAAGGCCGCAACGAGGAAATCGCGCGCTTTTTCCTGAATCTGATGCTTGCGGAGCTTGCGGATATGGTCGCCAAGGTACCAGTAATCGGGGCGGAACTGCTTGCCCCACGTCGTGACGATGTGCGCTTCATCGACAACGATGGCGCCGAGCGTGCGATCGCCGATAAGCTGCTCGACGTCACTGCGCGCGAGCAGCGTCTCGGGCGAAAGGTACAGGATATCATACGTGCCATCCTGGACCTTTGCCATGATCTCTTGCTTTTGAATCGGCGTGATGTCGGAGTTGATCGTCGCCGCACCGGCATACGTGCGGCCTTCGAGGCCGGCGACCTGGTCGTTCATGAGGCCGATGAGCGGCGAGATGACGAGCGTCATGAGCTTCTGCTCTTTCGCGAGGACCATCGCGGGGATCTGGAACATCGCGGACTTGCCCGCGCCCGTCGGCGCCGTGACGAAAAGGTCGCGCGGCTGCTCGCCGCGCCCGCACGCCTCGGCCTCCTGCACGAACTGCGCGATGACGGCCTCCTGCGAGACCGTGCGGAGCTTCTTCTCCCCACGCGCGAGCGCCGCAAGATCGTATACCTGGAAGGTGCGGAAGGCATCGGCGTGCCAGTACGTCTGCAAGAGCTCGGTATAGATGGCGCGATGCTCGAACGTCTCCGACGGCGCGGCTTCCTCGGCGAGAACGAGCTGCACGTCCGCGACGGACGCGAGCAGCACGAGCCGCTGCTGCAATCGCTCCTTCCCACCGGTATAATCTGTGATGCGCAGCGCGACTGGGCCTGCAGGTTTTTCCAGTACCTCGCACACGAGCGCGAGGTAGTCCGTCTCGTCGAGCAGGTTCCGCGCCTTTTCCGCTTTCTGCGTCGGCAGCTTCCTCGCGACTTCGTCGAACAGCGGCTCGTCAAAGACTTTCGACGACGTCTCCTCCTCGGGGTACGCGGCATAGAGGCGGCCGTCCTGCTCGAAGAGCGCGCCGTAAATCCCCATCGCGTTCTCCGCCGCCCGCAGGTCCGTCTCCTCGCCGGCATCCGCATCGAAATGCGCGAGGAGTGCCGTGCGCACGTTCGCCGGCCACGCGGCCGCGACGGGGTATGTGTCGATGTAGAGATTGTTCCGCACGATCATGATTTCGGGGAACTCTGTCAAAAGATACGCCTTCAGCAACCGGTATTCTTCGATGAGCAGCACGTGGCGCTGTTTCGTGACGATCTCCTGCGTGAAATAGTTAATCGGATGCGAAAGCAGCGCCGCCCAGTCAATCGTGGCGAGCTCGGCGGCGAATGCGTCCGGCAGTATCGCCAGCGGCACGCCCTGGAGCACGACGATCGTGTCAGGTTCGCTTTGGAGGTTCTTGATTTTCGATGCGATGTGGGTCTGGATGTTCATGACATGCCTCTTTCAATATAGAATAGTGAACAGAGCGTTTCACTGTGTGCTGGAGACGTCGGAGCGCCCTGCTTTCGATCTGGCGGATGCGTTCGCGCGTCACGCCCAAGGCCTGTCCGACTTCCTCGAGCGTCTTCGGTCTTCCGTCGTCAAGTCCGTATCGCATCATGAGGACGCGCGCTTCGCGCGGCTTCAAATCCTCGAGCAGCTCCATCATGATATTGCGGAATTCTTCCTTCCAAAGCAACGCATCCACATCCGGCTCCGTCTCGTCCGCCATGAAATCGCCAAGTGACGTATCGCCATCCTCGCCGACCGGCATGTCGAGCGATGCATAGTGCAAAAACATATCACGGATGGCAAACGCCCGCTGCACATGTGCGAAGGTCACGGACTTGTCCAGCTTGTTTAGTGATGCTGCAATCTTCCGCCATCGCTTTTCCTTATCCTTCACGCCATCGCGGTCCAGCTCACTGTCCATGCGCGTCACTTTGCGGATGAATTCATGCATGTGAACCGGCACGCGAATCATCGTGCCCTCGTCCATCATTGCCCGCTCGATCGCCTGCCGAATCCAGAACGTCGCATACGTGGAAAACTTCGCCCGCTTTGGATCGTAGCGCTCCGCCGCCTTCAGCATGCCCTCCAACCCAATCTGCTCCAAATCCTCCTTGGAAAGGTGGCACCATGGTGAACGGAGATAGCGTTGCACATAGGCAAGGACAAGGTTTCGATTGTTCACGAGGAGATCCTGCCGCGCCTGACGGTTTCCCTCCTGAATCATCTGGCACAACACCTCATTCGAGAGATTCGAACGAGGCAGATTCCACTCATGCGCGAGCCGCGTCTGCTCATCAAACGGCCGCGTATCCTCGCCAACCTCTGCGCTATCCCCCCAGTCCTGATCCTGCTGCAACGCATCCTCCGTATCAAATGCATCATCGTCCGCCTCCGCAGCCGTCACTGCGGCGTCTTCCACTTTCGTTGCTTCCCGATACTTCTGATGCTGGCACCGTCTCCAACGCCTCGGCCGGCAGTTCCTTCACGAATACAATGCCATTGTCATTCAAAATCTGGCGAATCTCCCGCAGCTGCCGCTTGCTGAAGAAATCACAGAACAAAAAGTCGAACTCCTTCTCCGTCATCCACTGTCCATGCGCATGCTCCCGCGCCCATTTCAAAATCACATCCGCATGCATCGGCAACACCTCTCTCCAGTCCTCCGCCGCCGTGGGACGCTTCTCATTTCTCTTATGAAATTCTCTACGAATTGGAAAAATCCTCTTTGCAAATAAAAAGAGATGTTGCAGTTATGTCACCACTTGTCTCCATGACACAAAGAAAAGGCTGCGCAGTAGCGAAAAATCGCTAACTGCAACAGCCTCCTTACCATTCAGGTATCATCGATTTACAACTCACAGCACGAGCCCCATCCATGTCCAGTACGTCTTCGTGAGCAGCAGCGTCACGAGGTATGCGAGGATGGTCAGCGGGATGCCGGTCTTGATGAAGTCTTTGACTTCGAAAGTCTCCGTGCTGTAGGCAATCATGTTCTGCGGCGCGTTGACGGGCAGGATGAAGCCGAAGCAGATCGTGTACTGCAGGATCATGACCATGCCGACGACGTTGAGCGGGTTGTGCTCGGCCGCGCCCTGCATGACGGAGATGCAGATCGGGATCATCGCAGACGAGAGCGCTGTCGCGCTCGCGAAGCCGAGATGGATGACGATGAGGAACAGCGCGAGCACGGCAATGATGAAGAAGCCCGTCGCGTCGAAGAGATGGAAACTCGTGACGATTTCATGCGCAATCCAGGCACCGGCCTTCGTCGAGAGGATGGCCGAACCGAGGCTGATGCCGACGCCGAACAGCATCAGCGTGCCCCAGCCGATGCGCTGCTGGGCTTCTTTCCACGTCATGATGCCGATGCCCGGCAGCATCATCAGCGTGATGGCGACAATCGTCGTCGAGGACGTGTCAAAGGGATGGACTTTCTTTTCCGTCGCCCAGAAGAACAGCAAAATGCACGAGAGGATCATGAGCTTCTTTTCGTCGCTGCCCATGGGGCCGAGGGCGCGAAGCTCTTTTGCGATTTTTTCCTTGCCGCCCTCGATTTCCTTCATTTCTGGCGGCATCATCTTCAGCAGGACGAAATACAGCAGCACGCTCATGATGACGGCGAACGGCGCGGCGGCGATGAACCAGTCGAGCCAGCTGATCGTCGTGCCGAGCTGCTTCTCGATGAAACCGAGCGCGACCATGTTCTGCGCAGCGGCCGTCTTGATGCCGACGTTCCAGATGCTGTCAGCCTGCGCGACGGCGATGAGCATGATGGCCGCGAACTTGCTCTTCTTCGAGACACCGAAAACGGCGATGATGCCCATGACGATCGGCACCATGCAGCTGACGCGCGCCGTGGTGCTCGGCACGAAGAAGCTCAGCACGAAGCCCGTGAGGATGACGCCCGCGAGGACGTGGTTCGTCTTCGCGCCGATCTTCGAGAGTACGAAGAGCGCGATGCGCTTGTCGAGGCCCGTCTTCATCATGGCAGCCGCGATGAACATCGCCGCGCCGACGAGCGCGAGTGCCGATGACGAGAAGCCTGCAAGCGCGAGCTTCAGGCCTGCGGACGTGCCGAGCATTTTCGACGGGTTCGCCATGTCCGGCGCCGTGCCAAGCAGGAACGCCATGAGCGAGATGATGATGCCCGACGAAACCGGGTACGAGACAGCCTCTGTCATCCAGATGATGACGGAGAAGATCAGGATGCCGATCATGCGGTGTCCGGCCGACGAGAGATCTGGCGGTGTCGGCAGTGCGAGCACGGCAATCAGCACGAGGATGGCGATGGGCAGGCCCATCTTGCGGAATCTGCTTTCTGGTTTGCTTGTTTGCATGATGTCCCCCTCCTTTGTGATAGATGAAACTTGAAAACTTCTTCCCAATGTACAAGATAACGAACTGATGAATGCAGAAAGGCAGTCTCCCAGCTAGAAGACTGCCTGTTTTTACAAGCGGTCGATGATGATGCGCCGTTGCATCTATAACTCGACTTGCATGTTTATTATATTGTACTTGGTATATTTCAAGTGTACCACAATGGATGGAGTTGTCAAGATGTAAAGTTGAAATTTTAACTGTTTCGAACAGAACTCAGAACAGTCCCGTAATCTTGCCATTCTCGTCGATGTCCATGTCCATGGCGGCCGGATGTTTTGGCAGGCCGGGCATCGTGAGGATGTTGCCCGTCAGCGCAACGATGAAGCCAGCGCCTGCACTGACACGCAGTTCCTTGACCGTGATGCGGAAGCCGGTCGGACGGCCGAGCAGCGCCTGGTTGTCCGACAGCGAGTATTGCGTCTTTGCCATGCAGACAGGCATCTTGTCGAAACCGAGCTCTTCGATTTCTTTGAGCTGCTTCTGCGCAGCTGGCGTAAAGTCCACACCGTCGCCGCCGTAGATTTCGCGCGTGATCGTCTCAATCTTCTCAGGGATGCTCTTTTCCACGTCATAGATGAAGTGGAAGTTGTTCGGCTTCTCGGTCGCCGCGAGGACTTTCTTCGCGAGTTCGAGGCCGCCTTCGCCGCCTTTGGCCCAGACTTCCGAGAGCGCGACTTCCGCGCCGAGTTCGTTGCACTTCTTTTCGACGAAATCGAGCTCTTCCTTCGTGTCCGTCGGGAACGCATTGATGGCGACGACGGCGGGCAGACCGAATTTCTGGATGTTCTCGATGTGCTTCGTGAGGTTTGCAAGGCCTTTTTCGAGCGCGGCCATGTCCACCTTGCCGAGCTCCGTCTTCGGCAGGCCGCCGTGCATCTTCAGCGCGCGCACCGTCGCGACGATGACGACGGCATCCGGCTTCAGGCCAGCGAAGCGGCACTTGATGTCGAGGAATTTCTCAGCGCCGAGGTCGGCGCCGAAGCCTGCCTCCGTGACGACGACGTCCGCGAATTTCAATGCGTACTGCGTCGCCATAACGCTGTTGCAGCCATGCGCGATATTCGCGAACGGGCCGCCGTGGACGAATGCCGGCGTGCCTTCAAGCGTCTGCACGATATTCGGCTTGATGGCGTCCTTGAAGAGCAGCGTCAGAGCGCCCGTAACGCCGAGCTCCTTCGCGCGGATGGGACGGCCGTCGCGGCTGTAGGCCACGAGGATTTCGCCGAGGCGGCGCTTCATGTCCATGAGGCTCGTCGAAAGGCAGAGGATGGCCATCATCTCGGAGGCCACCGTGATGTCGAATCCCGTCTCGCGCGGCGTGCCGTGCGCTTTGCCGCCGAGGCCGATGACGACGTTGCGGAGCGCGCGGTCATTGAGGTCGAGCACGCGCTTCCAGACGATGCGGCGCACGTCGATGTCGAGGGCGTTGCCCTGCTGGATATGGTTGTCGATGACGGCCGCGAGCAGATTGTGCGCCGTCGTGATGGCGTGGAAATCGCCCGTGAAATGGAGGTTGATGTCCTCCATCGGCACGACCTGCGCGTAACCGCCGCCGGCTGCGCCACCCTTGAGGCCGAAGCACGGGCCGAGCGACGGCTCGCGCAGGGCGACGGCCGTCTTCTTGCCCATGCGATGGAATGCATCGGCGAGGCCGACGCTTGTCGTCGTCTTGCCCTCGCCCGCCGGCGTCGGATTGATGGCCGTGACGAGGACGAGCTTGCCGTTCGGCTGGTCTTTCACGCGCGCATAAGCCTCGGGCGTGACCTTGGCCTTGTATTTTCCGTAGAGTTCGAGTTCGTCCTCGGTGATGCCGAGCTTGGCGGCAATCTCCTGAATCGGACGCATCTCGGCTTCCTGTGCGATTTCGACATCGGTCTTCATTACTTGGTTCCTCCCTCAAATCACGCTTTTCATCATGCAAATTACGGCTCCCCCTCTGGGGGAGCTGGCACGCGAAGCGTGACTGAGAGGGTGACGTTCTTCCGACATAATCGTATATAACTCATCAGACCGCTACCCTCTCCGCCTCGCATTCGCTCGGCACCTCCCCCATTGGGGAGGCTTTAAGATTTCAGTTGCAACTCTGCCGCAGTCACCACATTTTCCATCAACATAGCTACCGTCAGCAGCCCGACGCCGCCCGGCACGGGCGTGATAGCGCCTGCGACTTCTTGTACGGCGTCAAAATCGACATCGCCGACAAGCTTCTTCGGCGCGATGCGGTTGATGCCGACGTCGATGACAGTCGCGCCGGGCTTCACCATGTCCGCCGTGATGAATTTCGGTTTGCCGACGGCCGCGACGAGGATGTCTGCCTCGCGCGTGACGGCGGCGAGGTCTTTCGTATGGCTGTGGCAGACCGTGACCGTCGCGTTCTTCGCAAGCAGCAGCTGCGCCATCGGCTTGCCGACGATGTTGCTGCGGCCGACGATGACGGCCCGCTGGCCGTCGAGCGGGATGCCCGCGAGCTCGAGCATCTTGAGGCAGCCCGACGGCGTGCATGGCACGAGCGCGGACTGGCCGAGCGAGAGACGGCCGACATTCACGGGATGGAATCCATCGACGTCCTTCGCGGGGTCGATGCGGTCAAGGATTTCCTGTTCCTCGCGGTGCAGGGCCTCCGGCAGCGGCAGCTGGACGAGGATGCCGTGGATGCGCTTGTCGTAGTTGAGCTCGTCGATCTTCGCGATGAGCTCGGCCTTCGTCGTGGTCGCCGGCATGCGGAGCACCTCGGAATAGATGCCGAGTTCGGCGCAGGCGCGGTCTTTGTTGCGCACGTAGACCTGCGATGCGGGGTCTTCGCCGACGATGATGACGGCGAGCCCCGGCGTCACGCCATGCGCCGCCTCGATGGCGCGCGCGCGCTTTGCCGCGTCCTCCTTGAACTTTGCCGCAAATTCCTTGCCCGAAAGAAGCCTTGCTGTCATAGATACCATCCTTTCCGGCCGCTGCCCATCATCGCATCAGGCGACGAGGTAGCTGGCCCAAGTGAAGAGGAAGAGCGCGATGGACACGAGGCCATTGCGCATGAAATACCGCTGGTTGAGATGGCGGAAATCATTCCATTTCAAGATGCGGTGCTGGTAGATGAGCACGAGCCCCGCGATGACGACGCCGATGTAGTACGGCCACGCAATATGCACGAGGATGCCCGCGCAGAGAAACGCGAAAAACGCGAACAGGTGATAGTTCCGCGCGATGCCGAACGCATTCTTCGCGCCGTGCTCCGTCGCGAGCGAGTGCAGGCCGTGCTCCATATCGAATTTCCGATCCTGCGCGCCATACATGCCGTCAAAGCCCGCCATCCAGAAGATGACGCCGATGCAGAGCACGAGCAGCTGGAACGAGATGACCTCGCCGCCCGCCGCGACCCAGCCGCCGGCGGGCGCCATGGCGATGGCGATGCCGAGGAACACATGGCAGTAGCCCGTGAAGCGCTTCGTGAAGGGATAGATGATGCACGGCAACGCCGCGATCGGCAGCAGGTAAATGCAGATCGGCCGGAGCTGGAGCACGGCACCAATCAGAATCGCGAAGCACAGCACGATGAACACAAGCGCCTCGCGCCGCGAAATGCGCCCCGCGACCATGGCGCGGTACGCCATGCGCGGCTGCTGGCTGTCATACTTGAGGTCGGCGAGGTTGTCAATGGCGAGCGACGCCGCCCGCGCCGACGTCAGCGCGACCGTGATCCAGAGGATGTTCCACCATCCCGGATGCCCGCCCGACGCCATGAGCGCGCCGATGTAGGCAAATGGCAGGTCGAAAATCGTATGATGCAGTGCGATGTTGTTGAGGTGCGCCTTGATGTCGATCAACGAACCGCCCCCTCGCCCTGCGCCGAAGAGCCGCCGAGGCCGAGCCGCGACCAGATGCCATCGACCTGCGCCTTGACGTCCGCAGACATCTCGATTTCATCCGGCCACTCGCGCAGATGGCCCTCCTCCGGCCACGTCTTCGTCGCGTCGATGCCGAGCTTCGCGCCCCACTTCGCCATTGGCGAGGAATGGTCGAGCACGTCGAGCGGCCCCTCGACGATTTCGAGGTCGTGCTTCGCGTCGATGTTGTTGAAGACGCGCCACCAGACCTCTTTCATGTCCTGCACATTGACATGCTTGTCCACGACGATGATCATCTTGACGTTCATCATCTGGCCCATGCCCCAGAGTGCATGCATGACCTTGCGCGCCTGCATCGGGTATTTCTTGTCGATGGAGACGACGCAGCAGTCGTGGAACACGCCCTCGAGCGGCATGTTGATGTCCACGATTTCCGGCATCATCTGCTGCATCAGCGGCAGGAAGATACGCTCCGTCGCTTTCGCAAGGTAGCAGTCCTCCATGGGGGGCCTCCCGACAACCGTCGCCGCATAAATCGGATGCTCGCGATGCGTGATGCAGGTGATGTGGAAGACCGGATAATCATCCGCGAGCGAATAATAGCCCGTGTGGTCGCCAAACGGCCCCTCACGGCGCATTTCGTCCGTGCGCACATAGCCCTCAAGCACGATTTCCGCGCCTGCAGGCACCTCGAGATCGACCGTCTTGCATTTCACCATCTCGACGGACTTGTGCCGCAGGAAGCCCGCAAACACCATCTCGTCGATGTCACGCGGCAGCGGCGCCGTCGCGGCATACGTCAGCACGGGGTCGGCACCGATGGCCACGGCCGCCTCGATCTTCTCGCCGCCCGCCGCCTTCGTATCGCGGAAATTATCCGCGCCGTTCTTGTGGATGTGCCAGTGCATGCCCGTCGTGCGCTTGTCGTATTTCTGCAGGCGGTACATGCCGACGTTGCGCTTGCCCGTCGCCGGATTCTTCGTGAAGACGAGCGGCAGCGTGATGAACGGCCCGCCGTCCTGCGGCCAGCACGTCAGAATCGGAATCTTGTCGAGGTCCGGCTCCATCTCCACGACTTCCTGGCACGGCGCTTTTTTCACGTACTTCGGAAAATTGATGGCCTTTTTCGCCATCGGGATCAGCGAGACGACATCCATCTTGTGCTGGAGCGAGATATAAGGAAGCTTCATGATCTCGCGCAGCTCGTCGCCAACATCGTCGAGCTTCTCCACGCCAAGCGCGAGCGCCATGCGCTCATAGCTGCCGAACGCATTCATGAGCACCGGCATGTCGTAGCCCTTCACGTTTTCGAACAAAAGAGCGACGTTTGCCTTGCCCTCCATCTTCGACACGCGGTCCGTAATCTCCGTGATCTCAAGATGGCAGTCCACGGGCTCCGTGATGCGCCGCAAAAGCCCGCGCTGTTCCAGCGCGTCCATGAATTCGCGCAAATCTTTATATGCCAAAGGATTCTTCCCCCTATAATAATGAAATCAAACAAGTCTATTATACAGGGACGGCGCAAAAATCTCAATGAAAAGAAGCACAGAAAAACGGCTCCCCGTATGGGAAGCCGGAATTAGCAGATTCTGATGGGTTACTGTTATCGGAGCAGTATCTCGTCAATTCATTTGTCTTTATCGCCAGCCGATTCATTCGCCAGCCATTTGATGATACCTTCTGCCTGGTGCAACGCCTTTTCTACAATTCGACGGCTCAGACGATAGTTCTTGATGTATCGTGTCTTTGCTTCCATGTTCGTGATATTTGCCGCGCTGTTCTCAATATCCTCGAATGGTTCCATCGCTTCATCAGGAATCCGTGCTGTCAGCTGCGAAATATCATGCGTCATCGGATATTTGATGCCATGCGTTTCCAGATAATGCTTGATGGCGAGCTCGATGGCTTGCTCTGCGTGGTAGCCAACGACGTTGAGATATCCGTCATCTGCCTCGACGAGCTTCATCATCGTTTCTGCTGTGACGAAGTTGCGTTTTGCAATATCAAGCAGCGTCTCGTCCCCGCTCATAGACAACCACACCTTTCTTCCGAATTTCTTCCAGCAATTCGCCTTCGGCCGTGAAATTCGACCAGTTGTCAAAAACATCATCGCCAAGAACCACAGGATATTTCTTGAGCGGCGTGTCCGTCTCAAAATAGATGTCAATATCGCTCCACGGATTGCACCCTGCCGTCACGGCACTGCCGAAGATGATGACGCGCCGGATGTTCGGCAATGTCTTGCAGAGATCAACCATGCGGCTCACAGCTTCCTGCTTCGTCGGAAAAATCCGCTCGATGTTCCGAAACGGCTTCGCAAACACCCCCCACATCGTCATCCGCCCTTTCATCCCATCCGCACGCAAGCTGTCTTCCCATAAAACGCAATGCCAAAAGAACGGACAGGAGCCGCTTTGCGCGCTTTCAGTTCCTCCGTGTAATCATGCTGCTGGATTTGCACCAATGCTTCTTCCGCCTTCATCGCAAGGTCGCCTTCGCTCTCGACGATTTTGAGTTCGATCACGACGCCAGGCTGCCCCTCTGTCTTTGGAAGAATCGCAACATCATAGCGGCCATAGCCCGATTCGCGGGTTGAGCGGACTTCATAATCCGGCACGAGCACCGCTGTCAGGCCGAGGATGAAGCCGTGATAGAACGCTTCTTTCCCTTTCGCCGTGTCAAACGTACTTGCCACTCGCTCAAGGTAACTGCTGAGGCCGTCCTCAAGACGCTCGGCATCACCGCCAAACATCCATTCCATGAGACGTACGAGCATCGACTTGCTGTATCCTTTTTGATAGCGCTTCACGATTTCAATGCCAAGAAGCGCTTGCATTTCGAGATTTGGGAGGCGCAACGTGTATTCTTTTTCCGTTCCGATGCGCCGCGCGCTTTCCACAGTCAGATACCCCGTCGTGCAGAGCATCGTATAGAGCGCGTCCTCGTCCTTGCCGATGTCGCTGTAGATGACGCCCTCACGCAGAAATCCCTGAATCGTCCCGCCCTGCTGCAAAGTTTCGAGCCGTTCGAAATGATTGCGGTCTGCGCTTTTCATGAGCTCGGCTATCACAGCGTTGCCCGACGTATTCACCCAATATGCCGCAGGTTCGCAATCATACGCAAAATAATTGAGCACTGACCACGGATTGTAGATTTCATGCCCGTCGAATCGATAGCCGTCATACCATGTGCGGAGCTCTGGCATCTTATCTGCATGGCCGAGGTCGTTTGCGAGCTTTTGGACTTCTTCCGGCGTAAATCCGAACGCCGTCGGATATTTCATCTGCAGAACGCTGTCCACAGAAAGATTATTCAGATCTGAGAAAATGCTCTCTTTCGAGATGCGCAGCACGCCTGTCAGCACGGCGAAGTCCAGCGAAGGATTCGTCTTGAGCGCCATCGTGAGGAAGGTACGGAAGAAATCGATGGCCTCGCCGTAAAAGTCATGTTCCCATGCAGATTGGATCGGCACGTCATATTCGTCCAAGAGCAGGATGGGCTTTTTCCCATAATGCGCTTCGAGCATGCGCAGGAGCATCGCGAGCGCCGTTTTCAGACTTTCAAACGGCGCTTCCCTGCGATACATGGCTCGGAGCATGTCACGATCTTCCGCGTCAACGCGGTCGCTTTCGCGAAGAACGGCTTGTTCGCGCGCCACTTGCTGCAATCCATTGACGATCATCGCCTGCATCGACGGCCAGTTGAGCGCTTTCCATCCGCGCAGCGTCAGGAAGAGCACAGGGCGCGTCCCCATCTCCGCCATCATCGCCGCATCCTGCGAGACCGCGAGGCCGTCAAACAATCTCCGATGTTCTTCCGCGCCTTCGATATCGAAGAAATACCGTAGCATCGACATCGCAAGCGTTTTGCCGAACCTGCGCGGCCGTGTGATGAGCGTAACCTCTGCACGGCTCCGAAAAAATTCGGAAATGAATTGTGTCTTGTCAACGAGATAATAACTCTCTCTCGCTTTTTTGAAATCATCTATCCCGATGGGCATGACGGTCTTCATTTTTTGCACCCGCTTTCTGCCAAATCATCGCTATTGCAGAGGTCTGCACATTATTTCCGCATGATGTACCGTACAATCAGGTATCCGACCTCATAGAGCAAAATCATCGGCACAGCGATCATCGTCTGGGTGAAGACGTCGGGCGTCGGGGTGATGACAGCCGCGATGACGAAGGCGAGGAAGACGACGATGCGCTGGTATTTGCCGAGGAACTTCGAGCCAACGATGCCGAGTTTCGCGAGGATGATCATGATGAGCGGCAGCTCGAAGACGAAACCGAACGGCAGTACGAACCAGATGACGAAGTCGAAATACTTGTCAACGGAGAACAACGCTTCGAGCTCCGTATTTCCGAAGCCGAGGAAGAACTGCACAGCAGCTGGGAATACGAGGAAGAACGAGAACGCGAGACCGCCGAAGAACAGCAGCACCGAAGCTGGCACGATGAGGCCGAGCACCATGCGTTCCCGCCGCGTCAGGGCAGGCAGGAAGAACATCCAGACCTGATAGAAAATGACGGGCAGCGCGACAAGGAAGCCGGCCGCGATAGATACTTTCAGATAGGTGAAAAATGCCTCGGACGGCTGCATGTAGTAGAGTTTTCCTGCCGGAGCCGTAAGGTAGTGCATGATTTCGTCGAGAAAATAATAGCCGACGCAGCTGCCGAGCGCCACGGCGACGAGGCATTTGATGAGACGCGAGCGCAATTCCGTCAGATGCGCGATCAGCGACATCGAGCCGTCGTCGATTTCGTCCTCGGGCGGTTCCGTGCCCGCTGGCGGAGCGTCCGGCGGATTCCCCGCAGGCTCGACGAACGGCGGGTCATACGAGGCCTGCTCGTTTTCCGGTTTCGCCTCCGTCATTTTTTCTCCGCCTTGTCTTCCTCAGACTTCTTCGCGGCGACGTCGATGGTCTTCGTCTCGTCCTCCTTGCTCGCCGACTTGAACTCGCGGATGCTCTTGCCGAGCGCCTTGCCGACATCCGGCAGCTTGCCGGGGCCGAACACGACGAGCGCGATGACGAGGATGACGAGCAGTTCGGGGACACCGATATGTGGAAACATGGTTTTTCCTCCTATGTCGAATGAAATCAATCATGTTCTATTATACAAGGAGTATTCTAAAATCTCAATGAAAAGCAAAAAGAAGGCAGTTCTAAAACGAGCACAGACGATAACTCAATGCATTTTGTCTGTACTTGTCTTCGAACTACCCTCTCCGCCTCGCATACGCTCGGCACCTCTCCCAAAGGGAGAGGCTATTTATCCGACGAGCTCGTAGCCTGCGTCGGCGATGACTTTCTGGAATTCGTCCTGTGGGATGTCGCGCGTGGCTTTGACATCGGCGCTGCCGCCTTCGAGGTCGACGGTGACGTCCGTGACGCCGTCCATCTTCGCGAGCGCGTCATGGACGTGCTTCTGGCAATGCGCGCACATCATGCCTTCGATTTTGAGTGTCTTTTCCATGGTATCTGCCTCTTTCGTTTGTGGTTCATCGTTGGAAATTTCGGCGGCAGGGGCGGCGATGGCCGTCTCTGCGGTATCGCTGACCGCAGCGGCTGCTGCGTGGTCGGTCTGGAAGAAGTTGAGCCGCAGGGCGTTCAGCACGACGCAGACGCTCGAAAGGCTCATGGCAGCGGCACCGACCATCGGCGAGAGCTTGATGCCGAACGCCGGATAGAGCACGCCCGCCGCGACGGGGATGCAGATGACGTTGTAAATCAGCGCCCAGAACAGGTTTTCCTTGATGTTCCGCAGCACCGCCTTCGACAGGCGGATGGCGCTGACGGCATCGAGGAGGTCGCTCTTCATCAGCACGGCGTCGGCGCTCTCGATGGCGACGTCCGTGCCCGCGCCGATGGCGATGCCGAGGTCGGCCTGCGCGAGCGCGGGCGCGTCGTTGATGCCGTCGCCGATCATCGCGACGCGGTGGCCTTCGGCCTGGAGCTTCTTGATCTCATCAGCTTTGCCGCCCGGCAGGACACCTGCGATGACGCGGCCCAGCCCCATGCGCTGGCGCATGGCTTCGGCCGTACGCGCGTTGTCGCCCGTCAGCATGACGACGTCAATGCCGAGCTGCTGGAACTTCTCGATGGCCGCACGGCTCGTGGCTTTCGGTTCGTCGGCCGCGCCGAGGAGGCCGATGATATGGCCGTCTTCGGCAAAAATCAGCGGTGTCGCTCCATCATCGGCCAGCGCATCAAGACGGCCTTTGATGCCTGTGACATCCGCGCCGAGTTCTTCGAGGAACGTGGCGCTGCCTGCCGCATACGCATGACCGTCTGCCTGCGCCGTGACACCCTTGCCGAACGTCGCGGCAAACGAGGTCATGACGAGCGGCAAAGCTCCCTGCTCTTTCGCTTTCTGAACGACAGCTGCCGCCAGCGGATGCTCGCTCTGCTGCTCGAGCCCTGCCGCGATGGCGAGCAAACGCTTTTCATCGACGCCGATGGGCGTCACGCTCGTGATGCGCGGCCTGCCCTCCGTAATCGTTCCGGTTTTGTCCATGACGACGGTATCGACAGCCTGTGCGGTCTCGAGCGCCTCGCCCGACTTGATGAGGATGCCGTTTTCCGCGCCCTTGCCCGTGCCGACCATGATGGCAACCGGCGTCGCGAGACCGAGCGCACAGGGGCACGAGATGACGAGGATGCAGATGGCGACAGAGAACGCAAACTCGACACTCGCGCCCATCGCGAGCCAGGCGCCGCCTGCGACGAGCGCAATGGCGATGACGGCGGGTACGAAGACACCTGCAATCTTGTCGGCCATGCGGGCAATCGGCGCTTTCGACGCGCTTGCCTCATCGACGAGGCGGATGATCTGCTGGATTGTCGCGTCCTCGCCGACGCGGTCAGCACGGAAATGAATCGCGCCCTGCTGGTTGATCGTCGCCGAGGTCACGGTGTCGCCCGCCTGCTTCAGCACCGGCATCGATTCGCCCGTGATGGCGGATTCGTCAATGCTCGTCGTACCAGAAAGCACCGTGCCATCGGCCGGGATGCGCTCGCCGGGCCGCACGACGACTTCGTCACCTGCGCGCAACTGCTCGACGGAGATGACGGTTTCAACGCCGTTGCGCACGACAGCCGCCTCTTTCGGCGCGAGATCCATGAGCTTTTCAAGCGCACGGCTCGTCTCGCCTTTCGCGCGGGCTTCGAGGTATTTGCCGACCGTGATCAGCGTGACAATCATGCCCGCCGACTCGAAGTAGAGGTTCGTGCTGTACTCCGTCACGAGCGCCCAGTCGCCATGTCCCATGCCATAGCCCATGCGGAAAATCGCAAACGCACCGAACATCGCGGCCGCCATCGAGCCCATGCCGACGAGGCTGTCCATGTTCGGAGCGCCGTGGACGAGGCTCTTGAAGCCTGAAATGTAGTATTTGCGGTTCAGGTACATGATGGGCAGGACGAGCAGCAGCTGCGAAAACGCGAACACGATGGCGTTCTCCGGCCCGTCGAACAGCGCGCGCACGCCATCAGGCACGGGCAGGCCGAACAAGCGCTCAAACATGACGTGCATCGCGATGTACATCGTCGGGAGCAAGAAGACAATCGACCAGATGAGACGATGCTTCATCTCGGCGATGCTCTTCTTCACGGGGTCGGCGATGGCAGCGCCGCCCGCTGGTGCCGCCGCCCCTCCGCCATGCACAGCCGCGCCATAGCCTGCATCCTCGACGGCCGTGATGATGGCCGCCGCGCTCGTCGCGCTTTCATCATACGAGAGCTGCATGGAATTCGTCAGCAGGTTCACATTCACGTCCTGCGTGCCCGCAACCTTCTCGACGGCTTTCGTGACGCGCGCCGAGCAGGCCGCACAGCTCATGCCTGTAATGTCGAATTTCTCCTTCTTCATTTCATCACCTTCTGCAGCGTCTGCACGAGCTCGTCGACGACCTCGTCGTGCCCGGCGCGGATGTCATCGACGACACAGGTGCGGATGTGCTGCGCGAGCAGTTCTTTATTGAAGGAATTGAGCGCGGACTGGATGGCGCTGACCTGCGTGAGGATGTCGACACAGTAGCGGTCGTCCTCGACCATCTTCGTCACGCCGCGCACCTGTCCTTCGATGCGCTTGAGGCGAGAGACGAGGCACTTATATTCCTTGCTGTCCTTGTCGCGATGCTTGTGCTTCACGCAGGCGGCACATGTGCCGCTCTGGCAGCAGGTCGATGGTTCGTCTGGCATTGCTTTAGATACCCCCTTGCGGTATATTTTATGATTCGTATCATATACCCATATGGGGTATCTGTCAAGTAAAAAATACGGGTGCGAATCTATAGATATATCGCACCCGCGAAAGATACTTCGCCATATTTGTTTTATCGTACAGGGGACTCCCCCCGCCCTTCGGGCCCATCCCCCCTCTAGAAGGGGGCTGGCTTGGCAGAAAGGCTTCGTTCCTTTTGAAAGTACTTGTGAATAAAAGCTCAGCCTTTATCAATGGAGTGGATGATGATGTCGGTGATGATTTTTGTCCAGTTGACGCCGCCATTTCCGCCTTGATTGCCGCCATCGCCGCGGTCGTCCTGCGGGGGCTGCTGGGGCTCGGGCGGCTTTGGCCTTTTCGCTTCATCCGCCGCACGGCGCGCTTTGATGAGGTCGTCACGGATGGCCTCATCTTTCCGGCCGCTCGCGGCGTAGGCCGCTTCAAGTTCTTCCACGGCTTCATCGTAACGCCGCCAGTCGTAGTAGATGAGGCCGCGATACTGCTTTGCGCGCCAGATGGGATACGTGTCGTCGTGCTGCGTACGCTCTGCGGCATTGAAATCATCGAGCGCCTCGCTCATGCGGTTGAGGCCATAATAGGCACGGCCGCGCAGGTAATGTGCATAAGCGAGTGGATTGCCCGCGGCGTCGCGGTCATCGACGATCGGGCCGACCGTCTGGATGACCTTCGTATATGCGCCGCGCTGGATTTCCTGCATGGCTTCATCAAAAATCTTCGTCTGATCATAGTTCGTTTCGAGCTGCGTGCCAATCTTCTTCTTTTCGCTTCCCTGCGCCTTCTCGTATTTTTCGAGCAACTCTTCATTCTGCTTCTTGAGCGCGTCACGCTCCTGCTGGAGCTTCTCGAGCTCGGCTTTGTTCTTCATCATCTCCTGGAGGTTGATCTGATCCGTATCGACCTCGGCCGTGAGATTGACCGTATATTTGAGCGTGCTGCCCTTGAGCTCGGGGATGGCCTCTTCCTTCGTGACCTTCAGGACGGCACCCGAAATCGTGCGGACTTCATCCTCCGTGAGCTGCATGTTCTGCGTCTTCGAATAACTCTCGACATAGACGCCGGCCTTCTCGACTGCCACGCGCATGGCCTCCTGCCGCGCGGCATCGCGCGCGATTTTCGGCGAGTCGTTGTCGCCCATGACGTAGACGCCCGTCGCCTCGATGGTCTGCACGGCTGCCTCGCAGGCGGCCGAGAGCGCCGTCAGCACCACGAACGCCGCCGCGAGTACGCAGGCTGCGAATCCTTTCTTTCCCGAAATCTGCATCGTCCGTTCCCCCTTTTCTCCTTATTATAGAGGATATGCACGGAGAACTCCATGAACGTCACAAAAAATTTCTCGAAATTTTTTCAAAAAAAGTGTTGACAGAGGGCTTCAAAACCAGTATACTATCACTTGTCAGTTGCGAGACACGAAAGCGAAAGCCAAGAGAAAAGCAACGAAGACAATGCTGATTTAGCTCAGTTGGTAGAGCAGCTCATTCGTAATGAGCAGGTCGTAGGTTCAAGTCCTATAATCAGCTCCATATTTTGCTGATTTAGCTCAGTTGGTAGAGCAGCTCATTCGTAATGAGCAGGTCGTAGGTTCAAGTCCTATAATCAGCTCCATTGGAAGCACGAGCGATTGCAGATTTGCAATCGCTTTTTTGTTATCCCGATTTTGCTCCACTTTTGAGGGAAGATGTTTGGGATGGCAGGACTGCTGCCATATTGAGGATTGGCATAGAATATGTTAAAATAGGACTTAGCTATTAAGAGAAGGCTCCATTTGCCTTTTCGTCCCCCCCCGGACCATCCTGACAGAAAGAAGGCGCACCATGTCGTCGCTGCATGTGCTGATCATCGACAATTCCATCCCCCATCGCAAAATCATGATGCGCTCGATGCAGGATGCACTCGGCTACCTTGCGGACGGCGGCTGCGTCGAGATGGTGTCGAATACCGCAGAAGTCACGGAAAAACTCCAGACGTTCCATCCTCATGCCATCATCGTCAATTTCGCCATGTCAATCATCCGCGTCCACGGCGAGCGGCTCGTCCCGTGGCTCGTGCGCACATCCGGCGTTCCCATCATCGCCTACGGCCTCAGCGAAGTCCTGCGCCCTACGGCAATGTCGGCCGGTGCCGAAGCATTCTTCCTGCGTCCGACGACGGACGCGGACTGGCCGCCATTCTGCAGTAAAGTCGTACGCTTCCTCTATCGGCTCGTCTTCCTGCCGGAGCCTCTGATCAACGAAGAGGCCACCAAGGCAAAAGAGCCTCCTGCCCCTGCACAGCCGTCCTCTCCGGCGCATCGCATCGACCTGCCGAAACCGCCCGTGACGACCTCCTCCTTCGGCATCCAGATGCCGAAGCCATCCACGCCGAAAAAAGTATCCGCAGAGCCGCCGAAGGGCCAGAATTCCCAAGCCGAGCAGCACTTCGCAGCACTCGCTCGGCAAGCCGCGATGCAGCACGCGACAGCCATCCACGAAATACCGCATGTCACGCTCCCTGCCGCCATCCAGCCCGCGCCGAAAATCGACCTCATCGCCATCGGCGCTTCGACGGGCGGCACGGACGCTATTGCCGACGTCATGCACGGCCTCACGCCGCCGCTGCCGCCCATCGTCATCGTCCAGCACATCCCGTCGTACTTCTCGCGCCTCTTCGCCATCCGGCTCAACGAGGAATGTGCCATCGACATCGAGGAAGCCAGCGACGACGAGCCCATCTATCCGAACCACGCCTACATCGCCCCCGGCGGCCTGCACATGACCGTCGCGCGCGAGGGCGGCCACATGGTCGTGCGCTGCCAGCCGGGCCCGAAAGTCCACAGTGTCTGCCCCTCCGTCGATGTGCTCTTCGACTCCGTCGCGAAGCTCGTCCCCGGCACGGCGCTCGGCGTCATCCTCACGGGCATGGGCAAAGATGGGGCCGAGGGCCTGCTGCACATGAAGCAGGCGGGCTCGCTGACACTCGGACAGGACGAGAAGACCTGCGTCGTTTACGGCATGCCGCGCGTCGCCTATGAGTGCGGCGCCGTCGCGCACCAGCTGCCGCTCCCCCACATCGCCCCGGCCATCCTCAAAGTCGTCGGACGTTAAGAACAAAATAACTTGCATTATGCAGAAAACTCCTTCTTTCGAGAAGGAGTTTTCTTTCTTTTTGTCGAAAGGTCAAAGAGAAGCCGGAAACACACGACTTTTTTCATCATCCATCGCAACACGGATTCGCAGAAAGAAGGAGTTCCATGATTTTCAAACAGTTGATGGACAGTTTCCTCATCCACTATCTCGGACGCTTCGACAAATTCCCGTTCAACGTCGAGATGCACGGCGACACCTACCAGATCGGCGAAGGCGAACCGGAATTCACCATCCAGGTCAACAAGGACATCCCGAAGAAGGACCTCATGGCCTCGACATCCCTCGCACTCGCCGAAGCCTACATGCGCCACGATATCGAAATCAAGGACGGCGACCTTTTCAACGTCATCGCGCACCTCCTGGAGCAGTCCGACCGCCTCTCGCTCGACAAGAGCGCACTCAAGGGACTGTTCTCGTTCTCGGAAAAGAAGCGCGACCAGCAGCGTCAGGTCTCGAGCCATTATGACCTCGGCAATGACTTCTACGAGCTCTGGCTCGACCCGACGCTGAGCTATTCGTGCGCTTATTTCAAAGACGACAGCATGACGCTCGAGCAGGCACAGAAAGCAAAAGTCGACCGCACGCTCGACAAGCTGTACCTCAAGCCAGGCATGAGCCTGCTCGACATCGGCTGCGGCTGGGGGTATCTGCTCATCGAGGCCGCGAAGAAATACGGCGTCAAGGGCTACGGCTGCACGCTCAGCAAAGAGCAGTGGAAGATGGGCCAGGAGCGCATCGAAAAGCTCGGCCTCCAGGACCAGGTCACAATCGACCTCATCGACTACCGCGACCTGCCCGACAAGAACCTCTCGTTTGACCGCATCGTCAGCGTCGGCATGATGGAGCACGTCGGCCGCCAGAACTACCAGACGTACATGGAGACTGCCAATGCCCTGCTCAAGGACGGCGGCCTCTTTTTGCTGCATTCCATCACGGGCAACGACGAAGAGATGAGCGATTCCTTCATGCGCAAGTACATCTTCCCGGGCGGCGTTCTGCCGTCGCTCCGCGAGCTCGTCTCCATCGCCTACGACCACGAATTCCGCGTGCAGGACGTCGAAAGCCTGCGCCGCCACTACTACAAGACGCTCATGTGCTGGTACCACAATTTCCAGGCCGTCCATGACAAAGTCGAAGCCAAGCGCGGCGACGAGTTCGTCCGCATGTGGGACATCTACCTCTGCGGCTGCGCCGCCGCATTCTGGATCGGCTACATCGACATCCACCAGATCCTCATGACGAAAGGCATCAACAACGAACTGCCGATGACGCGCTGGTACTGATTCGCGTCCCTCGGACTCCCGGACAAAGAAGGGCCGCTGCATCTCGCTGATGCAGCGGCCCTTCTGACGTTTTGACGTCAATATGAAATTTCTCTCACGCGTTTTCCCCAGCAAAATCATCGGTATGGCTTTCGACCAAGGAACAGCATTCCTCCATATCCGTCAGGATGCGGTCAACGCGCTGCGTGAAGTACGCATGGACGACGAGCGCGAGGATGGCGACGCAGA
This sequence comes from Selenomonas sp., assembly GCA_022773585.1. Classification (GTDB taxonomy): domain Bacteria; phylum Bacillota; class Negativicutes; order Selenomonadales; family Selenomonadaceae; genus Selenomonas_C. The sequence goes on from JALEZZ010000021.1 coordinate 52,034, forward strand.
GACCAAACGCTGTCGCGACGAGCGCCTCGCCGACGCCGCCCGTGATGGCCGATGCCTGCGACGTCTGCACATTGAAGACACTGAACGCCGAAATCATGCCGCTGATCGTACCGAGCAGGCCGAGGAGCGGCGCCATCGTGACGATAACGGAAAGGTAATAGAGCCGTGCGCGCAGGCGCGAGAGCACGAGTCCCGACTGGATTTCGAGATACGCATGCACGCCGTGCCCGCGGCCTGCCGCCTCTGTGAGGAGCGCAGGGAGAGCACCTTCTGCCTCCTTCGCGAGGCGCAGGGCCCCATCCCAATCCGCGTGCCCTGCCATCTCGGCAAACGCTTCGGCAAATGCGCGACCGGCATCCATCCGGTGGAAATACTGCCACCGCTCGATGCCCGTCGCGACGACAAACAGCGAGCAGAGCAGCAGCACATACATGATGAAGCCGCCCTTCTGGAACAGTTCGACGCCTGCCATGATGTTTTCCATGAAAGCCTCCTGTCAAATTCAATCCATCTTCTGCGTCTCGCGGCGCAAGAGATAAAGGAAATACGGCGTGCCGATGAACGCCGTCATGATGCCGACGCGAATCTCCGCTCCCGGCATGAGGATGCGGCCGGCTGCATCGCAAAGCACAAGGAACGCGCCGCCCGCGAGCAGGCTCGCTGGCAGGAGCAGCCGGTGGCCCGGCCCGAGAATCATGCGCATCATGTGCGGCACGACGAGGCCGACAAATCCGATGTTGCCGCTGACGCAGACGCCGGTCGCCGTCGTGAGCGCGGCAAGCGCGAGGAACATCATGCGGTAGCGCGTCACGGGCATGCCGACCGCGCGCGCCTCATCATCTCCGATTGCCAGCACGTCGAGATGGCGCGCCAGCAGCAGCATGATGACCGTGCTCACGCCCATCGGGCCGATGGCCAGGAATACATGATCCCAGCGCCGATAATCGAGCCCGCCGATCGTCCAGAAAAGATACGCCTGCATCTTGCTCTCATTGAGTGCCGTCAGGACGGCTGCCGTGACGGCCGAAAGGAACATGCCGACGACGACGCCCGAGAGCAGCAGCGTCAGCACAGGCACGCGGCCATGACGCATGGCAAGCGAGACAGTCAGGCCGACGGCAAGCAATGCGCCAATGAGCGCACAGACTGGCAGCGCATAGAGGCTCACGCCCGTAAGCCCCGCCGCAATCGCGAGAATCGCGCCGACCGACGCGCCGCTCGAGACGCCGATGATGCCCGGATCTGCGAGAGGATTCGCGAAGATGCCCTGGAGCACCGCGCCTGAAATGGCGAGTCCTGCGCCGACCATGAGACCGATGATCGTGCGCGGCAAACGAATCTGCCAGAGCACGGCATCCTCGTCAGCTGGTACGGTGATCCCCTCGAAAAACGGCAAGTCCATGCCCCGCGCAAGCGAAGCAAGCACGTGATGGAACGGGATGTCCATCTGCCCCCACGCAAGCGAGAGCACGGCAGCGAGGGCGAGCAGCAGGCAAAGGACGGCAAAAATACCGCTGCGGCGCAACATGCAATTGCCTTCCTTTGATGAAAAAATCGATAACAACGTCACGACCTGCCTCCGACACACCCACCACCGCTTCGCGGTCCCCCTCCCTCGAAGAGGGAGGCTGAAGATTGAGAGCCCAGCAAAAGCTTCAAGAGCTCCTGATGATCCGGCCGCGCAGGCCCCGGCTCGACGTAGATGTCATAATGGCCGGTCTGCGGAACCTCCTCGACAGCAATCGGCGCACCATAAGCCGCACTGAGCCGCTCCGGCGTCAGCACGTCGCGCGGCATGCCATCTGCGAGGAGCCCGCCACCGCCAAAGAGCAGCAGCCGCGAGCAGAACCGCGCCGCAAGGCCGAGCTCGTGCACGACCATGAGCACCGTGCGTCCGGCCGCGCAGAGCTCCTGGCAGAAGCGGAACAGTTCTTCCTGATAGATGATGTCGAGGCCCGTCGCAGGTTCGTCAAGCAAGAGGAGCGGCGTCTGCTGCGCGAGGACTTTCGCAAAAAGCGCCCGCTGGCGCTGGCCGCCCGAGAGCTCGCGCATCGGCCGGCCAGCCATCGCCTCCATGCCGACGAACGCGAGGCTCGCCTGCACGATGGCTGCATCTTCCGCGCCCTCGCGCTGCCACCAGGCAAGATAGGGATACCGCCCCATCCGGACGATGTCCCGCACCGTGTAGGCAAACGGGATGGAGGATTGCTGCGCGAGATAGCCCGCCTGTTGTGCAAACGCGCGCGGCGAAAACGCATGGATGTCCTGCCCGAAAATCCAGACCATACCGCCGAGCGCAGGCTGAATCCCGCGCAGCGTCTTCAGGAGTGTGCTCTTTCCCGCGCCATTCGCCCCGAGGAACCCGACGAGCTCGCCGGGATGGATGGCAAAGGAAACATCCTCAAGCACTGTGCGGCCCTCATAGCCGGCCGAGAGATGCTCCGCCTGCAAGACCGTTTCATTCGTTTCCGTCATCACTGGCATCGCAATCCATTCCTCAGAACGTATACGTCATGCCGATCTGGAAGAAGCGGCCCGGTGCCGGATATTTCCAGCCTGCATAGCGCGAATATGCCTGATTCGTGAAGTTCAGTGCCTTTGCATAGAACGTCAGCTGATCCGTTGCCGCATAGCTCGTGTTGAAATCGAACACGGCATAGTGGTGGTCGCCATAGGACGTCTCATCGAGGCCCGAACCCATGCGGCCTTCGAGGTTCGCCTTCCACGGACCCTGATGATAGTGGAGGCCGATGCGGTAGCCGTTCGGCATGCTGTTGCCCTTGAGATAGTTCTCCGTCGATATCGCATGAGCATCATCCGTCTCCGTATGCAGATACGTGTAGCCGAGATCGTAGCTCCACTGCTCCGAAAGGCGCTGCTTCCAGCTCAGCGTGAGGCCATGCTTTTTTTCTTCATTCAGATTCAGCGATGTCCAAATCCCTGTTGAATCCGGGCCCCAGGCAATGGCATCATGCAGATCAGAATTGAAATAGCTCAGGTCAAGAGACGTCCCCGGTGTAAATACATGGCTGATGCCGATATTCTCGACATGGCCGGACTCAGGATCGAGATCCGGATTGCCTTTCATATACGCATCCGTGTAGTACATGTCATCTGCCGTCGGCGCCTTGAACACGCGTCCCCACGATGCATAGACCTTCGTATCGTGATCCGGGCGGTAGTTGATGGCGACTTTCGGCGACCAGTGCGTGCCGAACTCGCTGTGATGATCCATGCGCAGCCCCGGCACGAGCGTCCATTTGTCTGCGAGATGCATGGAATCCTGCACATAGAGCGCCGTCGTCGTGATTTTCTTGTCCTCATAGCCCGAAACTTTGTTCGATGAATTGCTCCGATGCCACTCGGCACCTGCGACGAGCTTGTTGTTCTTGTCAAGGCGCCAGCCGTCCTGATAGTCGATGCCCTGCATGCGCGTGTTGAACTTGCCGATGAAGTCCGTCGCCTTGTAGTGATTGAAATAGCGCAGATAGCCTGGCAGCTTCGTATCTTCCTTGAAACGATATGTCACAGAGACATCGTTCATGATTTGTTGCTGATTTTTCGAATAAAACGCGCCTGCGGGGCCATAGGAACCATAGGTGTCATAGGCTGGCGAACCGCCATCTATCGTGCGATGTGCGAAGCGCAGACCGACGGACTGGTCATCCGCGAGTTCCTGACGGAGATTCAGCGATACACCATTGTTGCTGCATTCGCTGCCATCCATGCGCGTCGTATCGCCCTGCTGGTCCTTGTAGTAAAAATCGCCGCGCTTCTGGAGACCGGCCGCAATCGTCCAGCTCAAGCCGCCATCCGAGCCCTGGTTATAGAGCTCGTAGTTGTGCGACTTCCACGAGCCCGTGTTGAGATCGACCTCGGTGCGGTTTTCTTTCGCCTTCTTCGTGATGATGTTGACGACGCCGCCGACAGCATCGCTGCCGTAGAGCGCCGAGCCCGCGCCCTTCACGACTTCGATGCGCTCGATGTCCTTGACGGACGGGATGCGCGTGAGCGTCGCGCTCGCACGGCTCATAGAGCCCTGGTCGTCATTGAGGCGCTCGCCATCGACGAGCACGACAACGCGCTCCTCGCCGTCGATACGCACGACCTGGTCGTTGCCGCTCGCGCCATTCGTCATGACAACGCCATTGACATGATTCAGTGCCTCAGCGACATCAGCATAATGATTGGCCTCGATGTCCTCCGCCGTCACGACTTCCACATCGGCCGGCGTATTCATGTTTTCCGTCGGGACACGTTCGGCTGTCACAACCGTCTCACCGAGATCGGTTGCGTCTTCTTCTGCAGCAGCGGCCGATGACGTGCCCGCCGTGCAGAACGTTCCCGCCGCCAGCGCGGACAGGATGGCAGCTGTGAGCTGTTGCTTCTTCATGATGATTTCCTTCCTTTCTCAGGTTCCCTAAAAGTGTCTCTATCACTCGTCCACGGCGGACAGATGCTCTCCGGCCTCCTGCCGGAACGCATCGCCGTAGACGCGATATGCGATTTCCTGCACGCCGAAGACGAAGTCCTGCGAGCAGTTGTAAATATATGCTTCGTCCGGCTCCTCGAGGCGGCCGCCCTGGATGGCGCGGATGGTCTGGAGCGACGGATCATCGAGATACTGCGAACGGAACGACGCGACGTCATACGAGCCATGATCGTTGTACGTCGGCAGGAACAGCACGTCAGGATTGATGGCGACGAGCTGTTCCTTGCTCATTGCCTGCCCGTCCCGGATGCCTGCCTGCGCGCGCCCGTTGATGACGCCCGCATACTTGCAGGCATCGTCAAATGAGCTGCCGCTGCCGCCATACGTGCTCATCAGCGAAATCAACACGACGGTCTTCTTTTCGTTTTCCGGAATCTTCGACGTCTGCTCCGTGATGGCGGCGAGCTTGTCGTCCATCTTGCGGACGAGCTTCTCGCCGCGCTCGGGTTCGCCGACGGCCTGCGCGATGAGGCGGACGGTTGCCTCGATCTCTTCGAGGTTCCGCGCACCTTTGCAGACGACGACAGGAATGCCGAGATCGCGCAGTGACGCAACGCGCGTGATGTCGCCCCAGTCCGGCACGATGACGAGGTCGGGCTGCATGGCTGCGATTTCTTCGACCGTCGGATCCGTGACACGCCCCTCGACTTCTTTCGCGAGCGGCACGACATTCGAGCTCACGGGATCGTCGAGCAGGCTGTTGACGGCCACCATGTGGTCAGGTGGGACGAGTCCGAGCACGACCTCGTCCGTACTCATCGAGAGCGTCAGGATGCGATGCGGCTTCCGAGGCAGCGAGACGATCGTTCCCTGCACGTCCGTGACCTCGTAGGCCGTTCCAGCCGTGTCTGCCGATGACGTCTTCCGCACGTCCTTGCAGCCTGAAAGCAGGAACATGAACACGAGGACGAAAATCATCCCGCTCAGCGGCAGGAGCCGTTTTTTCCATGCATTTTTGACATCAAGTTCATTTCTCATGGTGCTTTTTCCCTTTCCAGCCAGCGTCTGCATCGCTTTCAAGGCCGAGCGCATGCCGCTGTGTATGGACCTTCTGTTCCCAGTCCTCCATCGAGTCCTGGATGAATTCATGGACGAGAAACTCCGGCTGGACATCTTCGACGAGCGCCTGCACGGCTGCTGTCTCGAACGGCCGATGTTCATCGACATGGCTGATGTAGTCAAAGACCTCGGAAAATCCTCGCGGTCGCAAGTCCCCGGCCTCGGCCATCCGTCGCCGCACGAACGCGCCTGAGAGCGAGCGATGGAGATGCATGCCATAAATCGACGTCCAGAGACCGCCGAGGTTGCGGACGACGCGCCGCACGCAACGGACAGCTTCGTCCTCTGTCGCAAGACTCGTCGACGTGTTCATGAGATGGCCGGTATCGAGCAGGATGCCTGTATGCTGATGATGCGTGCCGCTCAGGAGGCGGTCAGCCAGCCCCGGATTGAGGAGTGTCAGCCCCGGCCACCAGAGATTTTCATAGAGGAGCAGGCAGTCCTCAGGCAGTGCGTCCATGACGTCATTGACGAGCTCGAGCGTCGCCTCGATGACCTCGGCAGAATCATAAGCATGACGGCGGTGATAAAGCTCGCTCGTCCGCGCCTGAGAGACGTGGAACACGACATACCGCGCCCCTGTCCGCGCAGCTTCGGCGATATGGCGACGCCAGAAATCCATCCACGCTTCGCGCGTCTTCCCGAACGACGCCTGCCAGGACGGCTCATCCCCGTATTCTGCCAGGAGCGCCGCCCGGTCTCCGCGCCAGAAATCCATCCAGTCGGGCCAGAACCGCAGATGCACGCCCTGAATCCAATCCGCTGGAAACTGCAAGGGATCCCAGTCCTCATAGAGCGTGAGTTCGAGACCGTCCAGCCCGTGCCGTGCAAAGAACGCGGGGAGCACAGACGTATCGCCGCCGAGGACGCGGTCGATTTCATATCGGACATTTGAAAGATTTACGAGCTCCAACACTGTCATCACCTCCAGCAAGAACGCCTTCCGCACGCACGATCACCAATCATCGTCTCCGCCGCGAAGCTCGAACCGATACGTCGTCCGATAGCGGCCCAGATGGCCGTTCATCTGGAAGCGGCAGGCCCAGCCTGCCGCAACGGCAGCTGCATCGAGTGCCGGATAGCCAGAGGATCTCTCGACGGAAACATCCGTCACCGCGCTCGCAGGCGAGACCGTAATCAGCACGGTCACGCTGCCCTGCGCGCCCGCCTGCACCATGCTCTGCGGATAGGCAGGCGCAGCGCGATAAGTGCAGTACGCACCAGCATCGACGGGCTCCGGCGGAGGCACAGGTTCCGTCCCCGCACCTGCACCATTGCCGACGCCAGCACCGATGCCTTCGCCTGCGCCGCTGCCTGCCCCATTCTCCGTTCCAGAGCCCGAACCGCTCCCCGTCCCGCTGCCGGAACCTGAGCCATTTGCCATACGGCCAGCCCCCGATCCCTGTCCCATGCCATTCGCGGCCTCGGGCGCAGCTGCAGACGCCGTTGCAGACGCCATTGTCTCGGTCTGATGCTCCTGCCGGTATTCCTGCTGCTTCTCCGGCACCTTCGTATACGTCTCCGCGATTTCGGGAAGCTTTGTCTCGGACGGCAGAGCGACGGCTGGTGCCGCTGGTGCAGGAACGACGGACGGCGCGCTTTCGCCGCCTCCTCCGCCCGCATCATCGAGCATCGTGACATCCACGACATCTTCTGCCGATGGTTGCGGCCGCTCGCGCACGAGCAGGAAGAATCCCGACGCTCCGATCAGGAGGAACAGCAGGACATGCACGACGAGCGAGATTCCCCATGCCCGAAGATTGCCCGACCGGCGTTCTCGCATGCGCATCTCCTCCATTTCATCGGCCTCCATCAGCGGCAGCGAGCCCGATGTGCGTGATGCCGCGCGCCTTGAACTTGTCGAGCAGGCCGACGACCATGCCGTAGTCGAGCTCCTGATCGGCGCGCACGACGACGGAGAACTTCGCGCTGCGCTGGTTTTCTGCCGCCGCTCGGTCGAGAAGCGCCGCCTCCGTAACGGGCTGGTCTTCGAGATAGAGCGAGCCGTCGCGCTTCATCGTCACGACATACGAGACGGCCAGCTGCGTCTCAGCACTCGCCGCCTGCGGCATATCGACATCGACCGTCTTCACCTGCACCATGTAGAGCGTGCTCATCATGAAAAAGACGAGCAGAAAGAACATGATGTCAATCATCGGGATGATGATGACCTCCGGCTTCTGCCAGGCCCGCCTGTCACGCAATCGCATCCGCATCCCGCCTTTCTGCTCATTTCCAAAGCCTGTGATTTTTGCAACGTATAGCTGGAAGTTATTATACCATCTTTCCCAAGTTATCACAATACGAAAACCACGCAAGGACACATCAAAAAAGACACCTGCTCGCAGAAAAGCAGGTGTCTTGGTTATAACTTATGCGTCTTATGCGTCGTAATCTTCCGGATAAATCGTGATGTCGAAATGGTTGAGGTTCCATTCGTGCGTGATCTGATGCTTGTAAGCCGAAAGGGCATTCGTGAGGACGGCGTAGGCACGGCCGCCTTCGCAGATGCCCGCATCGGAAATATCGACTTTGTAGCCATTCGCATGAGAATAGCGGCCGCTCGCATGGTAGCCGTTTTCCGCGCCGCCCGTGATGACGAACGTGACGCCTGCGGCCTGCGCAGCCGTGTTCAGCGTGTCAAGGAAGGCCTTCGTCGAGCTCTGGAGGTGCACGGTGTCGGTCGTGCGGTTGCTGTCCCACGGCGTGTCCATGCCTTCGGTGCTGCTCCACTTGCGGAGGTTGCTCTTGCCGAAGTCATTGTGGAACGCATAGGCCGACGCCTGCGACGGAATGCGGAACGAGCTCATATCGGGGAGGTTCGACGGTGCGACGTCTGCCGCGGCGATTGTGCCCGGGCGCTGCATCGAGGGCAGGGCTTTCGTCTGCGACGGGAGCGTCGCGGCACCCGCGGGCAGGGCGCGGGTCGATGCGGACGGGACGGCGGCCGTGCGGGAGGCCTCGCGCGTGACAGCGGAGGACGGCACGGCAGATGTATGAACGGACGGCACGGCGGCAAATGCCGTGGACGCCGAGAAAATGCAGGATGCAACGAGTGAAAGAACAGCGGCTCTCTTCATCAAATTCCCCCTATAAAATGTGAAAATCATTTTGATTCGGTGTATAACAGAATTATTATAACACACGGGGAGGAAAATGTGAAACCGATTTATGTCCCATCTTTGCATCGTCTTCCGTCAGAGAAAGACTTCGCAGTCGTCCTCGACGGCCTTGCAGGCGGCGCGGACGCGCGGCATGACTTCTTTCGGGTCGCTGCCTTCCTCGAATTCGACCTTCATCTTGAGCAGCATGAAGTTGACATTCGCGTCCTTGACGCCTGCCGTCTTCTTCGCTGCTTCTTCCATGAGGTTGGCGCAGTTCGCGCAGTCTACATCGATCTTGTACGATTTCTTCATCTCTTGTTCTTTCCTTTCTGCTTGAGCCGTGCCTGCGCCCTTTGCCCCAAACATCGCCCGCATGGCATTGAGCACGGCAAGCACCATGACGCCAACGTCGGCGAAAATCGCCGCCCACATGTTCGCGATGCCGATGGCGCCGAGCACGAGCACGAGAACCTTGACGCCGATGGCGCCATACATGTTTTCATGGACGATGCGCATCGTCTTGCGCGCAATCTGCATGGCCGTTGCGACTTTCGCCGGGTCGTCGTCCATGAGCACGACGTCGGCCGCCTCGATGGCGGCGTCGGAGCCCATGGCACCCATGGCGATGCCGACATCGGCGCGTGCGAGCACGGGCGCATCGTTGATGCCGTCGCCGACGAACGCGAGCTTGCCCGTCTCGCCCTGCTTCTCCGCGAGCAGTTCTTCGACTTTTTCCACCTTGTCCTGCGGCAGGAGCTCGCTGTGGACTTCGTCGAGCGCGAGCTGGCGCGCGACATCTGTCGCGACGACGCGGTCATCGCCCGTCAGCATGACGGTTTTCTTCACGCCATTCGCATGGAGCGCGGCGATGGCATCTGCCGCGTGTTCCTTGACGACATCCGCGATGACGATGTGGCCGATGTATTCGCCATCCATCGCGACATGGACGATCGTACCGTGCTTCTCGCACGGATGCCATTTCGCGCCGATGGCCTCCATGAGCTTCGCGTTGCCGACGCAGACCGTGTGGCCGTTGACGCTGGCGCGCACGCCCTTGCCCGCGAGCTCTTCGACGTTTTCGACTTTGCAGCCATCGGCCTCGTGGCGGTAGGCCGTGCGCAGCGACGCCGCGATCGGATGCGTGGAGAAACGCTCGACATGTGCGGCCAGATGCAGCAGTTCGTCGGGCGCGATGGTCTCGGGATGAATGTCCGTGACCTCGAACGTGCCCTTCGTCAGCGTGCCCGTCTTGTCAAAGACAACCGTATCGACGCTTGCGAGCGCTTCGAGATAGTTCGAGCCCTTCACGAGCACGCCCGCGCGGCTCGCGCCGCCGATGCCAGCAAAGAACGAGAGCGGGATGCTGATAACGAGCGCGCACGGGCAGCTGATGACGAGGAATGTCAACGCGCGATAGATCCATGTGCCGAACGCTGGCTCCATGCCAAGCGCCGCCATGCGCACGAGCGGCGGCAGGATGGCGAGCGCAATCGCGAGACCGACAACAATCGGCGTGTAGATGCGGGCGAAACGCGCGATGAAGTTCTCGGCTTTCGATTTGCGCGAGCTCGCGTCCTCGACGAGGACGAGGACTTTCGAGGCCGTCGATTCTTCGAACTCCTTCGTCGTGCGAATCGAGAGCAGGCCCGTCTTGTTGATACAGCCCGAGAGCACGCTGTCGCCCTCGTGGACGCTGCGCGGCAGGCTCTCGCCTGTGAGAGCCACGGTGTCGAGCATCGACGCGCCCTTTGTCACGACGCCGTCCAGCGGGATTTTCTCGCCGGGCTGGACGACGATGGTCGTGCCGATGGCGACGTCGTCAGGATCGACGCGCGTAAGCGTTCCATCCTGCTCAATATTCGCGTAGTCTGGGCGGATGTCCATGAGATCCGTGATGTCGTCGCGGCTCTTTCCGACCGCATACGACTGGAACCACTCGCCGACCTGATAGAACAGCATGACGGCGATGGCCTCGGTGTAGTCGCCGTCCTCATAGATGGCAAGCGCGAGCGCGCCGAGCGTTGCGACGGCCATGAGCAGGCATTCATCGAGCGGCTTCTTGTGCACGATGCCGCGCACAGCCTTGTAAAGAATGTCATAGCCGACGACGAGGTACGGCACGAGGAACGCAGCGAGTCGAGGCGCTCCCGTGAGCGGCAGCTGCGTCGCGAGCACGGTCAGCGCGGCCGCGATGAGGATGCGGACGAGGTTCTTCTTCTGTTTCTCTGTCATAGTGATGACTCCCTCCGGCACAACATATGAGCAATCGTTCATTTGTTGACCTCAGTATAGCATACGGGTGTCAACTTGACAAGTCCCTTTTTTTGTGGTAGCCTTTTCACCGTAAACCGTTGAAGCGAATGGATGGAACGCTCCTCCTCCAAAGAGAGCCTGCGCTGCTGCGATGCAGGCGGGGAGCCGTTCCGGATGGATCGCCGAGGGCGCACGGAAAGGGAGCTTGGCTCCTGAGTATGCTGCGACGCGCGGCCTGCGTGAAAAGGCCGGGGAATCCTGCGAGCGAGGCTCGTGCGTTCCCTTGAGTTGCACGGCTCGGCCGTGAAGCAGGGTGGCACCGCGAATTTCTTCACATGCATCGAAAAGTTCGTCCCTGACAGTTACGTTTAGACTGTCAGGGACTTTTTGCATGCCATGTCCCTGACGCACACAGGAGGAATCCATCATGGCAGAAGAAACGCAGAAGAAAATCATCCTTTCCGGCATCCAGCCGACGGGCGTCTTCACGCTCGGCAACTACCTCGGCGCCGTCAAGGGCTGGAAGGATCTGCAGGAAGAGTACAACTGCTACTATTTCATCGCCGACCTGCACTCGATGACGATCCACATCGACCCGCAGAAGCGCCGGGCCCAGACGCGCCAGGCCTTCGCACTCCTGCTCGCCTGCGGCATCGATCCCGAGAAAAGCCTCGTCTTCGTGCAGAGCCACAACAAGTGCCATGCCGAGATGGGCTGGATCATGGACTGCTGCTCGCAGTTCGGCGAGCTCTCGCGCATGACGCAGTTCAAGGACAAATCTCAGAAGCATCCGGACAACATCAACGCCGGCCTCTTCACGTACCCCGCGCTCATGGCGGGCGACATCCTGCTCTATCAGGCGGACTACGTGCCGGTCGGCGAAGACCAGACGCAGCACCTCGAGTTCACGCGCGACGTCGCGACGCGCTTCAACCATACGTATGGCGAAATCTTCAAGCTGCCGGAGGGCTATTTCCCGAAAGCGGGCGCACGCGTCATGAGCCTGCAGGATCCGACGAGCAAGATGAGCAAATCCGACACGAACCCGAAGGCAACGATTTCCATCCTCGACGACGAAAAGGTCATCCTCAATAAATTCAAGAGCGCCGTTACGGACAGCGAGTCCGAGGTCGCGTTCCGCGAGGGCAAGGACGGCATCAACAACCTCATGACGATTTACTCCGCCGTCACGCACAAGACGATGGACGAAATCACGGCCGAGTTCGCGGGCCACGGCTATGGCGATTTCAAGAAGGCCGTCGGCGAGGCCGTCGCCGAGGAGCTGCGTCCGATTCGCGAGAACTTCGACCGTCTCATGAACGACCGCGCCTATCTCGACGAGCAGATGAAGAAAGGCGCCGAGCGCGCGACGTACATCGCGAACAAGACGCTGACGAAGGCAAAGAAGCGCGTCGGCCTGTTGCTTGAGAACTGAGCTACGCACGAAAAATAATTTTCTTCTAAATAACAAGACCTCCCAATGTATCATAATAGAAGGCGTACAATCCTTCGACATGCACATTGGGAGGTTTTTCTTTGTTCAGCAATTTCGTTGTCGCCGTGAGCGCTGTCATCCCGATCTTCGTGCTCATCAGCATCGGCCTCTTCGTCAAGCGCGCCAAGCTCATGACGCCCGAGGAACTCAAGCACACGAACCGCATGGTGTTCCGCGTGTTCTTCTTCTGCATGATGTTCGCGAACATCTACCGCGCCGATTTCGAGGACGGCTTCGACCCGAGCCTCGTCGTTTTCGGCATGACGGCCGTGACGCTGCTGTTCCTCGCCTCAATGGCGTTTTCCATGTGGTTCGAGAAAGACAACCGCAAGCGCGGCTCGATGGCGCAGGCCATTTTCCGCAGCAACTTCGTCATCCTCGGCATCCCGATTGTCGTCAACATTTTCGGCGAGGATGCGGCGCTGATTCCGACGATGATGATTGCGGCCATCGTGCCGCTCTACAACATCTTCGCCGTCTTCGAGCTCGAAATGTTCCGCGGCGGCAAGTTCCAGCTCATCCCGATTCTCATCCGCGTGCTCAAGAACCCGATGATTGACGGCATCATCCTCGGCGCGCTCTGCCGCCTGCTGCCGTTCCCGATTCCCGACCCGATTCTGAAGCCGATTGCGCAGGTCGGCGCGGCCACGACGCCCGTCGCGCTGATCATCCTCGGCGCTTCGTTCGAGAAGGGCGGCATCGCCGACAGCCGCCGCGACCTCTGGGCCAGCACGATTGCACGCCTCATCGTCGCACCTGCCATCATGCTGACGGCCGCCGCGCTGCTCGGCTTCCGTGACGCCGAGTTCGTCACGCTCATCGCCATCTTCGCAACGCCGTGCGCCGTCGCGTCGTACGCCATGGCACAGCAGATGGGCGCTGATGCCGCGCTCGCAGGCAACTGCGTCGTCTTCACATCCGCGCTCTCCGCATTCACGATGTTCGGGTGGATTTTCGTGACGAAGACGCTCGGGCTGTTCTAAAACTGACGTAAATTAAGCTAGGGAAAATCCAGCAAATCCAGGCTCCCTCCCAGAGGGGGCTGTCAGCGAAGCTGACTGGGGGAGTGTCGAAGGTAGGACAGAGCGATTAACTGGACTGGTATCTGCGAAGACGTACCTTCGCAGATACCATCGAATGAATTGCTAAGACCTACCTCCGACACTCCCACCACCGCTTCGCGGTCCCCCTCCCTCTGAGAGGGAGGCAGATAAACGACTTACTAAAATCAGGAGAATGTCTCATGCTTGTCAAAAACACATTTCTTTGCATATCTCCTAAGTACGTCTCTTCCTTCACCTGCCGCGCATCCTCCTGTCCGCTCGCTGGCGGCGGCCCGGTGCTGCCGCGCTGTCCGGCGCTTCGCGACCTGCATCTTTCGAGCATCTACGAGCGCTCGCTGCTCCTCACGTGCCCGCACGCGGCTGCGCAGGTGCTCTTCTTTCCGGGGAAGTTTCATTTCGAGATGAAGTCCGTCCCTGCTGAAAGCCTCCGTCCTGCCAACCGCGACATCCCGACGCTGGGCGAGCCTCTCGCGGAACTCTCCTACATCCTCGACCTCCAGCGGACATGCCTGCGCATCCTCGAGACGCAGAAATATCCGATCGACGTGCGCCTGATCCTGCTCGGCATCTATCTCGAGGACGCCGTCGACTTCATCAACGACGGGCGCGGCTACGACCTCGGCAAGATCATCAAGAGCTACGAGTCGCCGCTCTTCGCCGCCCGCTTCGACGCGGCTCTGCGAAACGTGAAGTTCGACCCGCTGAAGCATCTCGACTTCCTCTGGGGCATCGTGCGGACACTTGCGAGTGCGCCAGGTGCACCGCTGGAACGCGACGACTTCTCTCAGACGGCCAGCGCATTCCACCTCGACGCGCCCGCGCCCGATCTCGCGCAGATTGCGCGTGCCTGGCCCGTCTGCCGCCGCAGCCTCGAAGGCTACGTGCTGCTGCCGCATGAAAAACTGCTCGAGAACTTCCTCTTGCACCAGTTCTACACGGAACTCTACCCCTGCGCCCTCCCCGGCGGCATCATCCACAACTACTGGATTTTCGTGCTCGGCTACAAAGTCTTCGAACTTCTCCTGACCGGCCGCGCCGCCATCGGCCGCCAGAGCTTCAACGATGCAGAACTCGCCGCCTTCGCCGCCCGCGCTGCGCGCCTGCCGCAAACGCCAGCAGGTCTCCACGCCATCGAAACAGCACTCGCGCCACGCGAGGAAGATAGTCTCGGCCTCTTCAACCTTCTGTTTCATTCCTTAAAATAAATTAAATTTCGTTTGAAACACGTTCTGGTTGCAAAAAACACTTATTTTCTGCTTTTTTTATGTTATAATAAGTTTGGCCATCAAAAAGCCTCCATGCTTTTTGCCCCGATGGCCACCCCATAGGCACGTCAGTCGCAGATCGACCCTTTCCTCTGCGGCTGGCGTGTTTTCTTTGTCTTCAGGCCGAAGCAAAATGCGCGATGACGAACTGCTGGAACGTCAGCGCGGCTGGCGAGAGCGGCTTTGCGCGGTTCCAGGCGATGCCGACAGCGCGCTTGCAGACCGGGAACGAAATCGGCAGATAGACGATGCCGAGATGCTCGATGCCCGGGATGTTCGGGATGATGCTGACGCCGAGCTTCGCCGCGACGAGACTCGCGAGCGTATTGACATCATCGCCCTCGAAAATGACCTGCGGATGGCTGTCGGCGAGCTCGAACGACTGATCGACGAGCGTGCGCAGGCTGTAGTTCGGCTTTAAGGTAATCAGCGGCTCGCGCTCGATGTCACGGAGCGTCACGCTCTCGCGGCTCGCGAGCGGATGGTCTTTCGGCACGGCAACGAAGAGTTCCTCGCTCCAGAGATACATCCACGCGATGTTCTCCGCCATCGTCATCGTCGAGCAGAGACAGAGGTCCGTCTTGCCGCGCGCGACCTGCCGCATGAGGAACTTGCTGTTGTGCTGGTTCAGCTTGATGCGGATTTCGGGGTGCTGCGCATGGAACTCCGCGAGCAGCATCGGCAGCAGGTACCCGCCGAACGAATGGAAGAACGAGACGTTCACGACGCCGCCATCCTCCTGCTCGGGCGCGGCAACTTCCCTCTTCGCCGCTTCGAGCTCGCGCAGCACGCGGTCGACGTGATAGAGGAAGTGCTCGCCTGCATGCGTGAGCTCGGCACGCCGCGCATGGCGCACAAAGAGCGGCGTGCCGAGCTCGTCCTCGAGCTTCGCAATCGAGCGCGAGAGCGCCGACTGCGACACGGCACATTCTTCGGCCGCTTTCGTGAAATGACGCACACGCGCCATCGCCTGAAAATACTGCAGTTGTGAAATCTCCATGGAAAAGAACTCCTGCCTCCTGCATTTGATGTATGAAAGTCATGCATTTCAATCATAATGTCTTTGTCTTTTCTCTATTCTATCACATCTCTTCGCGAGTTTTATGCGTGATACTCATAGATTTTATGGAAATGTTGCATTGGACGCTACAATTCCTTGCAGTTATAATAAGTCCTGCAAGCAGGAGATATGCACCTGCTGCATGAGACAAGGTGATTTTCAAGGTGATTTTCAAGATGCATATTTCATCCACTCCGGCTGCTGCTCCGGACAAGGATCTGCAGCTGGAACTGGGGATGAGCAGGGATGACGTGAGCGACTTGCTCCTCGAAGCCGCGCCGCGCGTCACTGCCCGTCCTCAGAAACCATCATCCGCAAGTGTTTTCGTTTCGCGAAAGGAGTCTTCCCCTATGGCTACGGAAAAGGCTGCTGCGCAGCCAAGTCTCTGGAACCGCAATTATCTCTTTACCATTGCCGTCAATCTGCTCGTCTACAGCGTCCACTTTCTCTTGATGCTCTGGTCGACCGCTTATGCGATGGAGCATTTCGGTGCCAGCCTGAGCATGGCGGGCCTCGCGTCCGGCCTCTTCATCGTCGGCGCGCTCTTTGCCCGCATCCCGGCCGGCCGCTTCATTGACTTCGTCGGCCGCCGCCGCATGTTCCTCGTCGGCACGAGCCTGTTCTTCCTGATGATTCTCGGCTACCTCGCGAGCCCTTCGCTTGCCGTCTTCAACATCGTGCGCTTCGTGCATGGCGTCTCGTTCGGCATGACGTCGACGGCCGCCAGCACGATTGTCGCCGCGCTGATTCCGCTGTCAAAGATGGGCACGGGCATTGGCTACTTCACGCTCGGCGTCACGATTGCTTCGGCTGTCGGCCCGTTCCTCGCCATGAACATCACGTCGGCGCATGCTTATGGCCTCGGCATCGAAATCACGGGCACGGCCGCGTTCGTCATCTTCCTTCTTTCCTTCCTCATCAAGGCACCGGAACGCACGGTGCTGCCACAGGAAAAGGAAGACCTCAAGCATGTCTCGTTTGACCGCTTCTTCGCCGTCAAGTCGCTCGCCATTTCCTTCATCGCTCTGATGGGCGGTGTCTGCTACTCGACCGTCCTCTCGTTCCTCGGCGCCTACACATCGAGCATCGGCGTTACGGGCATTGGCGCGACGTGCTTCTTCCTCTGCTTTGCACTGACATCGTTCATCAGCCGCCCGCTGACCGGGTATCTGCTCGACAACTACGGCGGCAACGTCGTCGTCTATCCTTCGCTGCTCTCGATGGCCGTCGCCATGGCCATCATCGCGAATGCCACGAGCGACATCCCGATGCTCATCGGCGCGCTGTTCCTCGGCTTCGGTTACGGCACGGTCACAGCCTCCTGCCATGCCCTCGCCGTCCACTGCGCCCCGATCCATCAGGTCGGCGTCGCGACGAGCACGTACTTCGTGCTGCTCGACTTCGGCATCGGCGTCGGCCCGTACACGCTCGGCAGCTTTGTTCCGAGCTTCGGCTTCTCCATCGTCTACCTCATCGCAGGCGCTCTTGCCCTCGTCGGCATGGGCCTCTACTACATCATGATTGGCCGCTTCGGCCGCTTCACGCGCCACCAGATGGATCGCACGGCCGAAGCCAAGCAAATCGTCGCCCAGCGCCGCGAACACTTCTACAAGGAAGCCATGGCTGCCAGCCATTGAACTTCATAAAACCTCTGATGTCCCTATCGATACATCAATTGTGTGCCAACAACTTCCGCCGCACCTCCGAGTGCGGCATTTTCTTTTGACAAATATCCTTTTCACGCGTATACAACTTTACATTTTCTTAACCATTTCTTCTTTCATTTTGTTCAAAGCCGTGCTATATTGAAGGTAGGAAATCTGACAAGTTCCTCTCTACAACAAAATATGGAAGGATGGGTACTCCATGAAAACGAATGCACGCAAGCAGAAGCTGCTGGATGCCGAGCATGAGAAGATCGGTTGGATCGGGCTTGTGCGGCTCCGGGATGTGTACGATTTCGAGTGCTACCTCGCGCGGCGCGGGTGGAAGCCCTGCGTGACGGGCGGGAGCTGCCTCATGCGGGTCATGCGCGACGGGCGCGTGATCGAGGTGCTCTGGGATCCGGCGAAACGCAAGACGCGCACGTCGCGGTATGGAATGGTTTTGTGGTACGACTTCCAGATTTTCGAGAGGGACAAGTGGTTCTGAAAAATTCAAGAAAAAAAGGGCTCTTCACCCATAAGTGTGGGTGAAAGATTAGCATCAGCATCGCCTCAAGCCGCGTGATTCGTGGCTCGAGGACGATTCGGCAATGGTACGACAATATCGGAACATCCGAGCATGACCAAATCAATCATGTTTTGGATGTTTCGGAATCCGTACGCACGCCGGATAATCAGCTTGATTTTGTTGTTCATCGATTCCACTCTGGCGTTGCTGACCTGCTCTTGGATGGTGTTCAGGATGTGGTCCTTGTGGCGCATGATCTTGCGCTGGAGCTCCACGAACTCCGGGATG
>JALEZZ010000050.1 GCA_022773585.1 Selenomonas sp.
CCAAAAGTGGAATAACCGGATGATTCCCGGATGGTCAAATGTGCGAAACCAACTGGAAATGGACGAGCGCATGTCGACCTTGATGCACAAGTACGACAAGGCTGATTGAAAGATAATTTACACAAAACTATTGACAATCCCTCCTCGATAAAGAATGCTCATTCGTTTATATTGTATATTCGTGATAATCCTTATAAATCCTGCTCCTTTGAATGAGAATTTCGCGTCGGAGAAATCGGTCTTGTGCGCTTCTGGATCGACGTAGATGCCGAACGGGTCTTCGCGCGTGACGAATGCCTCGCCGTCGGTCATGTCGTCGCTGACCTTGTAGCCGACTTCCATCCAGCCGAGGCCGCCGATGGCGGCATCGAGGAAGGCCTGCGATTCTTCGTTGTCATAGCCGCAGGCGTCGAGCACGTATTTCGTGATGCCTTTGCGCACGGTGCAGATGTCGATGTCGTCCGACGTGCGCGGGAGGAAGTCGATGTCGTAGCGGTTCAGCCGCTGGTAGCCGGACAGGACGTTGATGAGCGGCTTGATACGGTTGATGGTGATGGCGGGACGGCCCGACTGTTCGAGCTTGTGCTTGTCGGCCTCCGTCCACTGCTTGCCTGCCACGAAATCGTAGTCCTGCTCCGCTTCCTTGCGCCAGACGTCCGCCTTGTCCACGGCCTCGCGGAACCACCGGCGATATTTTCCGATGCCCTGCCGCGTGTCGATTTCATCGTCCGTGTCCTGCAAATCGTTTTCTGCCATGTTGTCACCTCCTTAAACCGCCCAGACACTGGGCGCTTCTTTGTGTGCGTATTTGTCGCGGGGCTTCTGCACCTCCGGCTTTGTTGGAGCCCACGGACGAGAAAGCATGGCATAGCATGCGGCGTCACAAATGTGATCCTCTCCGTCCGTGTCGTACGTTTCTGGGTTGTGCTTGTCGTGCGCGAGCATGGGAATCGTGCGGATGGCGTGAATGCAGGTGTTGAAGAAGCAGACGGCGGGCTTGTAGCTGCCGTCCTTCTGCCGGTTGCCGATGAGGCGCTGCTTGAACGCGTTCGCCCCTTCGACGCGGCCTTTTGAGCACTTGCCAAAGGTGACGATGCCTTTCTTGTAGAGCTCATTGTTGAGTTCCTCCGCAATCGTCGGCCCCGTGACGCCGGTCTTTGCCCAGCAGGCGCTGTCGAGCACGCCGTAATCGACGTGTTCCTCTTTCTTTTCGAGCTCCGCAATCCGCCGCCCGACTTCTGCTGCCGTCTCGCCCGTGCCAACATTCGGCTTTCCGCCCCAGCCATAAAGTTCCCTGTAGCAGTACATGTTGCCGTCATAGTCCACAGCCCACCAAAGACAAGCATACGGACGCGCCGAGCCCCAGTCCATCGAGCGGAACCGCATCCAGCCGTCGGGCACCTTGAAAGGCTCGACGACATGCTTCGATTCGCGCCACTCTTTGAAGAACTGCCCGGCCTCGATGCCCCATTCGCCTTCACCCGCGACTTTGTAGCGCTCGGGGTCAGTCTTTCGCATTTCCTCGAACATGTCACGGTCGGAGCTCGAAAGCCATTCGTTGCACTCGTACGTCGTCGTCATCGCGAGGACGTTATCGTGTGGCGTGTCAAAGAAGCGTGCCTTCAACCAAGACGAGGAAGACCAAGGGTTAAACGAAATCAGCCATTGCACGTAGTAGCCTTTCGGAAGCTGGCCGCGCAGGGATTCGTCGATACGATTGAACGAATCTTCGTCCACCTCGTACGCTTCCTCCAGCCAGCCCCAGCAGAGAATCCCGTGCTTCACGGTGATAGACGTGACTTTCAGCGGATCATCCATGCCGCGAAACAGGATGCGCTGCCCAGTCGGCAGGTATTCGAGCTCCAGCGGCGAGACGCGGGCTTTCCACCACGCCGAGACGCCGAGCCGCTCAATCGCCCACCGCAGCTGTGCAAAGCAGGAATCCTTGAGGCTCGCGCCCGTCTTGCGGACGACGAGCGTATTCGCGAGCGGGTACTGCATCATGCGGACGATGATCTTGAGGGCGGCTGTGGTTGATTTCTTCGACGCGCGGCTGCCTTTGCAGACGACATAGCGCTTCTTGCTTTTCCAGAAAGCATCATATCCGCCGCCGACGAGCTCCTTCGTCGAAAGCTCCTTCGCCTTCATGCGTCCGCCTCCCCGAGGTCGTCGCGAATCACGACGGGCTGGACGGAGAGGTTCGTCTCGACGTGGTTGACGTAGAGCCCCTGCATCTTGCCGAGGAGTTCCAGCGCCTTCAGCCGGACGCTCATCGGCACAGGCTTGCCGTCGCGGTCGGACATCTCCCCGCGCACGACTGCCGTCGCAAACTGCTTCTGCTCGTCCGCGTCGGCGATGCCTGCCTTTTCCTTCACGTCGCCAAGTTCCTGAATCCTTGCTATGATTTTAGGATTCTTTAGCAATTTCGAAGCACTTGCGGCAGCTGCATTGTAGTTCTTCGTCTTGTAGCCCGCGTGCTGGTAGGCGTCCACCTTGTTCTCGCCTTTGCTGATATTCATGCAGAACGCTTCCCACTTCACATTTTCCAGCCGTGCCACAATGCCACCACCTTTCCATAAAAAAATCCTCCCACGCAAAAGGCCCCGCACACTAGCGAGGCCCTTGCTGTTCTATAGGAGGTCATTTCCTTGTATCGGCACTTTATATGGTATCACACATCGCGGCTGAAATGCCGCCAAAAAACCGCCAACTTCATTTCGGCCCGTCGAAGATGCGGCCTGTCGCCTTGTCCCGCAGGACGATGGGGCGGAATACCTCGAAGCCGTGGTCTTGGAAGATGCGCTTTGCCTGTTTGAGCGCCCGCTTCATCCTGCCGAGCGTGCAGCGGTATTCGTCGTGCTCGATGTGCTTCAGCGCCTTTCCGCAGGTGCCGTCGGGATAGTGCTCGTAATTGCGCTCCATTTCCGCCACCTCACACAAAAGCGACGTTCTGCGTCGCGCGGGTTCCGAAGAGCATGAGGGCGACTTTGTGGACGGCCTCGTTCACGCGGCGCTGGGACGTTCGCAGGCTCCACGGCTGGACGCGCGTGATGGCGCTGTAGTCCATGCCCTCGAAGAAGAAGAGCCGGATGGCTTCCTGCTCTTCCTTCGGCAGCTTCCCGATCGCACTTTTCAGCTTTTCCGTCTGCTGGCGGAGCTCCGTGCGCTCACAGGCAAGCTCCATGTACTTGTTCTTCTGCTCGATACGAAGAGCCGCTTCCCGCTCCGTGCTATTGAGCTCGCTCTTTCCTCCGCCCGCGCCAAAGCCCGGCGAGGCGATGGAGACGGCGCGCAGGCCCGCCTGGATGTCGTCGAGCTCCTGCGTGAGGTTCTTGATGGCCTCGCAGTAGTAACAGTAGTTCCGCAGACGTTTCCTTGTCAGGTATAAGTAGTCGTTGCATTCACGCTCCATCGGCACCGCCTCCCCTCGTCACCATCTGCCGCGCTCCTTGTTGTGCTGGTTCACATGCAGCTGTGCGTCGGCACGGGCGTCGGCGTCGAGCCCGATCTTTTCCTCGACAGAGGCAATGACGGTCATAACGTCCGCGCAATCTGTTTCGCCGCGTCAAGACGGTCACGTGCGCAAACCTGTTTCTTTACAATCTTCGTCCGGCTCTGTCCGTCACCCGTACCCTCGCTCGTTACGACTTCTTCCTGAAGCTCGCCGCGCATGACCGTCGTAAGGAACTGCATGACCTCGTTTCCGTCCGCTACTTTCTCCGCGTCCATTTCCAGCAGTCTCTTTTCGAGCGCTTCTTTCAGATACGGTTTGTATTGGTGTTTGTTGGGGTTGAACCAATTTGGAGCGTCTTTCGCGCTTGCTTCCGTGTATCCAGCCCTTCGAGCTGCTTCCACTTTCTCTCCAACTTCGACGATGGCATTGATCAACCGCCTCTGCTTCTCTGTCAGCTTCACATGACCACCCCCTTTCCTCGGCAATCAAAAAGGACGCCTCTCAGCGTCCCCTCTTCGGATTCCATGCATGCAAAAGGCCCGCAGGGGGCTGTTGGTTCCTGCGGGCCTGTGTGTGGGATAAACCTAGGAGGTTTTTTCTCGTGGCGTGGCCGCCCCTTCGTCCGAACGGCTACGATACTATTCTAGCACGTGCGCGCGCGGAAAAACGGCACAGTTTCGGAACAGTTTCGGAACGATTTCGGAAGTATTCTGGAACAAAAACGGAAGTGTTTTTCGCCCTTGCGTTTTCCACAGGCTGGCTGTGGATTATTCTTCCAGCAAGAAATCGAGCTCCATCTGCTGCACGCCCCAGAAAATCATCCTGGCGATGCGCTCGACGGCCTCGTGCCCTCTCTGCCGTGCCCAGCGCTCGGAATAGTGGCGGCTCTCGCCGATGCTCCTCCAGTCGAGGCAATCGAAATAGTGCTCCCGCACGAGCGCCTGCTCGTCCGTCGGGAGCGCGCGCAAGCAGCGGTCGACGGTGTCGATGGCGTAGCGCGTCTTTTGCGCTTCCGCCTGCAAGCGCCCGATCGTCTCCTCGATGGTGATGCGACGGGCGGCGGCCTTCTCCACAGCGTTGAGCTCCTGCGAACCGCCGCGCGGCGCGTCCCCGTACTTCGAGATAGGTGCGGCCTCCCCGAGCCCGAGTTCGTACTTCTTCAGCTGGATGCGGGCTTCCTGGTTCGCCAGCGTCACGCGCAGTGCATTGTAGCTTTTCAGCAGCCGCTTCGTTTTCTCGACATATTCATCTTGCTCGTTCATCGGTATCCCCCGTTATCCCGTCATTCCGTCATTTGCCCAGCAAGGAATCCGTTCATGATTCCCGCGCCCTCTTTGCCTGCCGGCGGAGCCGCCGCAGCTCGTCGTAATCAAGCCAGCCCATCTTGCTATACTTCTTCGACGGCGCGACCCAGCGGAGCGGGATCTTCCCCTTGAAGAGATACAGCTTGCGTTTGATTTCGCCCTGCTGCGTCGAGAATCCCTTGACGTCGATATACTCCTGCCGCCCGTCCGGATACGTCACGAGGAAATCCGGCGTGTATGTGATGGCCCGGTAGCGCTTTCCCTCATACGTGAATCCCTCCTGCAGGACGATTTCCGGCTGCAGAAGGAACTCTTTCACCTCGTGCGCCTTTTCCAGCGCCTTGAGATACAGGTAGTAGTCACGCTCGGCCTTGCTGTCGAAGGCGATGCCGTCACAGAGGACTTTCTTGCTATGGTATTTCGTGTTCTTGTTGAAAAGCATTGCCGCACCTCCATCAAAACGGAACCTCTTCGTCCGGCACTGGCGGCGCTTCATACGGGAGGCTCGAGGCATGGGACGATTCTTCCTGCGCCTCCCTCGGCTGGGCGTTCTTCGGCCGCATGCCGAACTCGATACGCGCCACACTGATTTCCGTGAAGTACTTCGTCTGTCCGTCCTTCTCGTACTTGTCGGACACAATCTTTCCCTCGACAGTCACCTGCTGTCCCTTGATGAGGTTGTTCCCGCACACCTCTGCGGTCTTCCCCCACGTTACCAATTGTAAAAAGTAAGTTTTCCTTTTGTCGCCATACCCGTCATCGACGGCGAGCGTCATCCGGCAGACGCATCTGCCGTCCTGCAAGTACCTTGGCTCGGGGTCTTTCGTCAGCCGTCCGGAGCCGCACCAATGATTCATCTGTCGCCCTCCTTGAACCTCGTCCCGCCATCGCGGCGAGCGTTGCTGTGGTTTACATCGTCTTGCAGCTTCTGTCGCTTCTCGAAGTCAGCGCCCAGGCTCTCAAGCACAGACGTCGCCGCTGTGATGACGTCCGTGAGCTCGCGGCAGAGCTTCACCTTTGCCGCCTGCACATTGAACTTGTAAATGTTCGCCATGGCAGCCTCTTCTTCCGTCCAATGTCCGGAAGGCAGAACCTCTAAGACTCGCTGGTACCGTTCGGCTTCCTCCTCATACTCCTTCTTCGCTGTCACGGCCTCGCCGCACTCCTCGCAGACCTTCAGCATCCAGTCTGAAAGGCTCCAATCGTCGTAATACGACCCGTTGCATGGCAGCGGCAGAACCACTCTCACCATTCGTCTTCCTCCTCGTCAAATCCGTCAACACGCTTCCCGAGCAGCTTCCACAAAATCATTTCCGTAACGTCTGAAATGATTTCGAACATCGCATAGGCCGTCAGGCATCCTGACGCCATGAAGAATCCCTGCCGGAAAAGCTCACTTGCCTCCATGTTTTCACGTCGCGCATAAACTTATACCTGTCACGCAACAGACGCCCCTCAGCGAGGCCGTCAGGCGTCCTCATCGGCGTCCTCGCCACCATCGAGACGCGTGAGCGTGAGGCATTGGCGCTTCGGCACGCGCTTCGGCGGCGAGAGGTACCGCTTCGCGTACGACGGGCGCAGCATCCACTGGAGCGTCACCCGCTTCACGCCGCGCTTCTCTGCGATCTCTTCGAGCGTCCCATCCATCAGGTACGTGTCGCCGCGATACAGCGTATAGATGTGGTTGTCGCGCAAACCTCTGCCGCCCTTCATGGTTCCTCCCTCGCTTTCAAATCCATGCCCGCTTCCCACTCGCGGTACAAGACGAACCACTCCTCGGCGTACATCGTGACGAGCGATGCATTCTCGCCTCTCGGATACTTGATAGCGACGAGCGCTCCGTCTTCGTCCTCATACTGCCGCACCGCCTCGCGCAGAACCTTCCGCACGCTGAACCGCTGGCTTGCCTTGTGGATCACATGGAGGCTGTCAAGGAATTCGTCACCGACAAGCGACACGAGTGACACGAAACCCCATGCATACATCGTCACAAGCCAAGGCTCGTTGCTTCGCTTGCTCGCAACAATTGGCAATTTTTTGTAGTAAGAAAGGCCAAAGTCTTGCGTGAACAGCGCTCCGTGCGGTGCTGCCTTTTCCTCCGCCTCTCTTATGCGAATGGCTTCCATGTTTGCGTCTCCATCACTCTGCTCCATCGCCTCGCGGATATTCAAGCGCTGGACGTATTTCACCTCGCAGTGAATGAACGGCAGCCCTTCCACATCCCCCGCCGCTCCCGTGTTGCCGCGATACTGTGCCGTGCGGTGCACGTCGTTGTAGCCTTGCTCGCGGCAAAACGAGCACCAAAGCCGCTCGCCGCGCTTGCCTTTGTCCCTGCTATAGAGTCCCATCACATCGCCCCCGCTTCTCCAAAGAGTGAAATCTCGTTATCCTCCGGCAGGACGAGCATCTTCTCCTTCGCCAGCCGATAAAACTTCTTGTCCACCTCGAACCCATAGCACGTCCGACGAAGCTCCATGCACGCCCTGAGCGTCGAGCCGGAGCCAGCGCACGGGTCGATCACGACGTCATAAGGGTCGGTGAAAATCTTGATGAGTTGTTTCAGCAGGTTCACCGGCTTCTGCGTCGGGTGGATTTTCGGATAAATCTTCGGGTTGTCGCGCTCCCACGGGAACCAGTTCTTCACCATGTGCCGCACGCCATCCGCATCCGTGTTGTTGAACTTCGGCAGCTTGTCGCGGTAAAGCACCATCGCCATTTCCGTCGCGCCGACGATCTTCATGTTCGCCTTCAGCGCCTGCGCTGACGACTTCTTGATGAAGAATAGCGGATAGGAATGCTGAAAGCCGTAGCGCTTCCCCAGCTCCTCGATCATGTGCGCCTGCTGGAACGCGCAAAACAGAATCATCGCGGGCGCTTGCGGATTCGTGCGCCCCTTGGATTTCTTCGGCTCCTTCTTCAGCAGCCGCGTGCAAAAATTGAAGAACTCCGGCAACTTGAAGATGTCATCCGTGCGGAAGAACGACTTGCCCGCGAGCTTGCTCTCTCCGTTCTTGTTATCTCTGCCCTTGTACCACATCGGATTGCTCCCGTACGCATTCGCGCCGAGCTGGTACGGCACATCGCCGATCACGAGCTGCGCCTTGCACGGGATGTCGTAGCGCTTGTAGTTCGCATAGTTGTCATTATAAAGCTTCACCTTGCAGCGGCGCGGGAAATGCTTCTGCTCCTCTTGATTCATGGGTTCATCCTCCAATCTGCCGCACTTCGGCGACGCCCTGCACGAGGCCTTTGATGTCTCGCCCCATCTTCCTCGCGGCGAGCTCCATGACGGCCTTGTCGTGTGCGCTTGCGAGCAGCTTCTCGTAAATCTTCATGAATTGCGCCCGCACGATCGGCTCGTCCTTCATTTCGAGGGCAAAGAGCGACGTCTTGCCGATGCGTTTGACGGCCTCCTTCACCTCCGGGCACGACCACGGGAACGGCCTCGTGTCGCACTGGCTGCGCTCATGCATGAACTTGATGACCTCGCCCCAAGCCTCGCCCGCGTCCGGCTTGCCCTCGTGCCTGACGTGCGCGACCATCTGCCCCGCCGCCTCGCGGACTTCTGCGATGGTCGGGAAGAATTTTGCCGTGTTGAGCAGCTTGACGACGCCCGCCTTGATCTGCGGATACGTCAGGTCATCAAGAGCCGCGACGTAGAGCGTCAGCGCCTCGGCGTCCACTTTTGACGACGGGAATGTCTTCCGCGCGAGCGTCAGCAGCTTCAGCGTTTCAGCGCGTTCTTTGTTCGTCATAGCAATCCGCCTCTCTTCATGATGTCCATAGCTTCCTCGTACATTTCTTCGACCGTCTGCGTCTCGCCATGCCCCTTCGAGCCGCGCACACCTTCACCCGTCTTCAGCGGGTAGACGCCCTGCCAGCCGCCCGCGACGCTCTGGTCGAGAATCGCCGCCTGCTTTCGCTCGTCGCCCGGCGCGAGCTGCTGCACCTTCTTCGCGATGAGGTCTGCCGCCCGCTGCGTCAAAGGCTTCTTGATAGAACGGCGCATTTCTTCAAAGCCCACCCATGCCGCGACAAGCTCCGGCGAAGGATTGAAGAAGGGGCAGGAGACGTGCGAGGTACGGCGGGTGCGGGAGGGAGAAGAAGGTGCCGCAGGCTCCTCCCCCT
Source organism: Selenomonas sp. (assembly GCA_022773585.1). GTDB lineage: Bacteria > Bacillota > Negativicutes > Selenomonadales > Selenomonadaceae > Selenomonas_C. The sequence continues at coordinate 8,887 of JALEZZ010000050.1, forward strand.
CCGCGCGCGTTTTGTCGCGCGCATAGGGTTTACTATCTGTACTGTCTCTATTTGTATTATTAGTAGATTGGTCGCTGCTGACCGCTCGACCGGACGATTTCGTCCGCTCGGAAGGCCCTTGATGGTTCGGCGGTTCGTGCCTGCTTGCAAAGAACGCTTCGCCCTTGTCCGTGAGTGCGTACCAATTCGTGTGATCCATCTTGCTCTTGTTGAACTGCTGCGTCAGGATGTAGCCTTCGTCCTTGAGCTTCTTGAGCGAATACTTGATGACGCGCTCCGTCCAGAAAGGATAGAGCTTCTGGAACGCCTTCCGGCTGTTGAATGTCCAGTAGCGCCCGTCATGAAGATGCATGCCGTTCGCCTCGTTCTTCTTCACCCAGTAGGCGATGTTCTGGAGGATGACGGCAGCATTCACGCCGACCTCCGCGGCGATGTCCGAATCGAAGTAGTAAATCATTTCTTTACACCTCATTTCTTCAGCTTGTAAATCTTGCAGAGCCGTTCGTCGAGCTTGACGGGCTCCAAGTGGTATTTCTCAAGGAACTCCGCCTCGCCGGTGCGGTGAACCTCCTCGTGATGCGCCCTGCAAAGAGGCAGGGCCTCGCGTCCAAGGTGGTGCACCTCGTTGCGGTTGAAGCCGCTGCCGACGTGCGAGCCCTCCGCATGATGGAGATCGGCGTGCCTGCCGCAGACCGCGCACTTCTTGTGCACGAGACAGGCGTAGACGTACTGCCCGATGTCTTCCGCCTTCTCCGCGAGCGAGAACCGCACGGGGATGTCGTTCGCGATGATGAACTCGATGAGGAAGTCGATGAACGCCCGCGCCGTCGTGACGCTGCAATCGGAGAGCGAGAACATCCGCCGCTCCGCGTCCGTCATGCGCTTCAGCATGAACTCCATCTTCAGGAGCTGCTTCTGCTCCTCGCGCCCCGCGTCCGTGCGGATGCCGTTCACGTATTCATCCACCTCGCCGAGCAGGGCATAGATGGCGGCGCGTTGCCTGCTGGTTATGCGCCGCTCGTCCTGCAAGATAATCGTGCACTCGCGGTACTGCCGCAGGAGCGCCCGGTCAATGCTCGGCACGCAGGCGTTGATGGTCAGCGTGCCGTCCGCGTCGATGTCGGTGATGAGCCCCGCGACGTGTTCCTGCACCATTAGCCCGCCGCCTTCTTCTGCATCAGCTCCGCGAGGTACGTGTCAAAGTTGTCGGCGAGGTCTTTGAGCTCCAGCTCGTTCATGACTTTCGCGCCCGCCTTGCCGTACTTTGCCTGCGTGATTGCCGACACTTCCGCGCTGCTCGCGCTCGTGCGCTTCATCTCCTCCGTGATGCGATGGAGGAGGTTGCGCTTGTCATATTCGCCGTTTGCCGTTTCCTGCGCCTGTGCGCCCGTCTGAGCCCCGCCCGCGCCGTTACGCGAGTAGTTGTTCGTGTTGCCCTGTGAACGCACTCCTGCGCGATTCTGCGCCTCGTTCCGATACTCGTCCGTGTCCGCGTCCTTCGTGTCGTCGATGGCAAAGAGGCCGTTCATTGCATATTTGCGCGCGTAACTGCTTGATGCGCCCGTCACCTGCGACTGGTCGGCACCCTTCTTGTCCACGGGCTCGCGGGCAAAGGCCGCGTTCTCGATGCTGTCGCCCGTCGCGACGTCGATGAGCTTTGCCGTCGCCTTCACATAGTAGCGGTCGCCGACCTGCTCGATGCTGTCGTTCAGCAGCAGCACGAGGCCGTTGTCGTTCAAGAGCGGCTTCACCGCTTCGAGGATGTCCTCCGCACTGCGGTAGTTGTACTTGCCGAACGAATTGCGATTCGACTTCGGAGCTTTGAGATCACGCTGCACCGCCATGAGCGCCGCATAGATTGCCTTGCCTTCCATGAGAAATCCTCCCTTTCACCGAATCTGGATGTTCTGTCCTTCCACGAGCGACACGCCCTCGATGACGCCGCCGTCCTTGATGGCCTTCGTCAGCCCGGCCTTGTCCACCGTGACCGTACGTTTCAAGAACTCGTCGGGGATGCTCGCGTCGTCTGCAATCTCTAGGTGAGACGTCCTGCGGTACCCGATGGAGCACCGCGCGTCGTGGAACTTCTGCCCGCCGAGGAAGTCCGTGAGGTACTTCGCCAGTCGGTCTGCCTTGTTCTCGTCAGCCTTCAGGCGGCTCTCCAGCTCCTTCTTCTCCTTGCGGATTCCGTTTGCCTCTGCCCGCAGATTCTTGATCCAGCAGGCGATGTTGCTGATCTTTTCGTCGCGCTCCACCTGGAGAGCATTCAGCCGGTCCTCGTCGATGATTTCGCCCGTCTCCATGTCAACGCACGCCTCGATGTCCTTGCGGATGTCATACAAACTCATGATTCAGGCTCCCTTCTTCTCTGCTTCCCGTTCCGCCAGCACCCGCGCCACATGGCGAAAACGGCTCGCGCTCATCTCCACCATGCCGTTGTGAACCACCCTGTGGTCGAAATAGAAATCCTCCAGATTCACCACGCGCACCGTCTTGGCGAGGTCGAACTCCTTCTCGAACGTCAGCAGATACTGGTTCGAGAGCGGGAAATCCCACAAGTCCACATCCAGCAGATGAAAGCCGTCCTTCTTCTGAAACAGAATCTCTTCCATCACCGCCGCCGGATACTCATGCGTCTTCATCGTCCTCGCCGCCTTCCACACGCTCCACCTCGAAATCCACATCCCAGTCGGCCACCCGGTGATTTTCCAGCAGCACCGCCGTCTCCTGCACCTTCCGCGCGGGCCCATCAATCGTCACCCGCAGCACATACCTCACACGCTTCTCACTCATACAAATACCGCTCCTTCCCCTGCGCCACCATCTCGCGGACGATGGCCTCCTCCGTCGCGCCCGTGTACTCCATGAAGAGCTTCGGACTGATGTAGTAGTCGTAGCGCGACGGGCTGATTTTCACCGCCGACCCGATCTGGATGAGGCCCCGCTGCATCCGGATGCGGATGTACTGGTCCGTCTTTCCCATCAGCGCCGCCGCCACGCACACTGGCACGCGCTTAATATGCACCGTACCCAGGCTCGTCGAAGATGTCGTCGTATTCATCCGGATCACCACCCTTGTACGCCTCGCTGTCGAAATCCGCCTCGCCGAACCCGATGCCCAGCGACTCGGAAGCCTCCTCCTCCGCCATCTCAACGGCCTCGTCCTTGTCCGCCGCATCCACATACGTCGTGCGATGGACCGTCACCGTCGTATCCACCATGTACATCATCATGCCCCTCTCCTTTCAAAGAGCCTCAGCCGAGACTCAGCACCGCGCAAGCTGCCGTCAGCGCCACCAGCACAATCGTCGTCCCGGCAATCGCCGCCTCCGACGCCCAAAGCACCAGCTCGTTCTCCGAAATTTTCATCACCAAAGCCCCCTCACATGCAGGATGTACACCGCCACGCCCGCGCCGATGCAGCCGCCCACGCCGAACGCCGCCAGCGCCATCGCCTCCCACACATGCGGGAGGAAATACGGCATCTGCAGCCCGCGCCACCAGCGCTGCACCCGCTCCACCGTCTCCCCGACGAACAGCCCCGCGGGCCCGAAATCTGCCAGCTTCCAACGCATCACCGCGTCACCTCCGAACCCAGCCGCGCCGCGAAATACAGCAGGAACAGCAGCCAGCCCGTGATGCCGACCACCACGGCCCCCTGCATCATCCACCGCCGCGCCACGCGGTACCAGCGGCGAACCTTCCTCCGCCGCACCGTCCGCTCCATCGCCCGCAGACGGCACAGCGTCCAAGCCTCCTCATGCGTCATGTTCTCACTCCTCCACCAAATGAATCTCCGGATACCTATCCAGCGCCTCTTCGATGCGGATGCTCTTGTCCGTCTTCTCCACATGAATATCATGGAGTGGGAACGTCACCGTCGCCGTCACCATCTGCGCCGATTCGCAAATGCCAGCATGGAATGTCAGCTCAAGGTAGGCGTCCTTTCCAATCCAATCCACCGACGGCACGATCTTCACGACATCATGCAGGAGCACACCGTCGATGCCAATCTTTGTCGGGATTTCCGCGAGTGCGTTCTTCTTCAGCAGGCTCTCGATGGTATCGAGCTCCGCCTTCGCCGTCACACCGTTCTCGTCGCCCGGCTCCTTCAACGCCTCCGCGAGGTCGTCCAACTGGATTTCCGTCGTCGTGTTGTAATACATCCTCACTGCGCCTCCTTCGTGCCTGCGTCTTTCTTCGCGAGGAACTTGTTGATGAAGTACTGCTGCCCCTTGCCCGTCACCTTCGTCGTGCGCGTCGTCTTGTTCGTGCCGTTGTTGTCCATGAAGTGGCTCTCCTTCACCTCGAACAGCTTCATGTCCATCGCCGCCTGCGTCGGCATGTTCTTGTTCTCGCCCGACTTGATGAGGTAGCCGTTGTCGCGCAGCCATGCAAAGAGGCGGCTCTGCCCGATGTCGATGCCGTTCTGCTTGATGAGCTTCGCAAGCGCCCCGACGAGGATGCACGTCTTCGACGTCGCCACCGCATCCGCGAAGATGACCTTCGGACGCGCCGCCTCGATCTCCGCCGCCTGCGCTGCATTCTTCTCGCGCTCCGCCTTCAGCTCCGTCAGCAGGCGGATGCCGAAATCCGGGCTCGTCAGCGCCTTCTCCAGCGTGTCCTTCGTCATGTACGCGCCGTGCTTGCGGATGGCGGGGATGACATCGTGCGTGATCCAGCGCTTGAATGCCTTCGCCGTCGGCAACTTGCTCGAAAGTACGAGGCTGTAGAGACCGGATTCGTTGATGAAAACTGGATACTGGTTACGGCCCAGAGAGTCTTTGATGGATGGGGCTCCGTTTTGGGGACCCATCTTTTTATCTTCCTCATCCACATGGTCAGATACAGCCTTGGTCGGCTTCTCATACTTAAGTGCCGCCGCTACATCCTTGCCAACGAACCACGGCTCATCGTCGATAACTACCGTGCGAACTTCCCCGAACTCTGGGTTGTTGAAAATCTGCAATTCATTCATGTTGTTCTTCCTCCTTTTGCCACTTTTAGTGTGCCTCATTTTGTGTCTTTAATCTGCAAAAAAAATTTGTTGGACGTTCTTTCCGAAGAGCTTTGCAATGCGAACCTTGATGTTATCCCTTGGGATACGATCTCCATTCTCGTACATGGAAAGTGCCGAAACGCTCACACCACAAGCCTTTGCAACAAACTCACGCGTAAGGTTTCCACGCAATTTCCGAAGCCGCTCTCCTATTTTCTTTCCGTCTGGCATTGTATCACCTCGCTTTTATTTGCCACATATCGTGGCTGTATGAATACTATACCACTTGCCACTATTTGTGTCAATACTTTTAGTGTAAAAATTTCATTGTCGTTTGCCACAAAACGTGTTACTATTGAAGAAAACAATCTATTCAAGGAGATGATTACTATGTCGTTCGCAGAAAGGTTAAAGACTTTGCGCAAGTCAAAAGGTCTAACACAAGATGAGTTTTCAAGGCAAACAGGAATAGGTCGAAGCGCAGTCAGCATGTATGAATCTGGCAAGAGAATGCCTAGCTATAAAGTTTTATCGGATCTCTCCAAATTCTTTCAGGTATCAACAGACTATCTGCTTGAGAACTCTGATGTAGAGGTGGCGCCCGCCGCCCCATCCGCCTCGCGCGCGCCGAAAGTCACCCGCTACACCTACCGCATCCCGGTCGTCGGTCGCGTCGCCGCGGGCCAGCCCATCCTCGCGCAAGAAGAGATCATCGACTATGAGTACATCGACGAGCGCCTACACAAGGGCGGCGATCAGTATTTCGGGCTCATTGTCAAGGGCGCATCCATGGAGCCGACCATCCACGACGGCGACACCATCATCGTGCGCGTCCAGGAAAGCGTCGAGAGCGGCCAGATTGCCGTCGTCCTCGTCGATGGTGAGGACGCCACCGTCAAGGAAGTCAAAGAGACGGATACCGGCCTGACGCTCATCGGCCACAACGTCGCCGTTTACGCCCCACACTTCTACAGCCGCGAAGAAGTCGAGAAGCTCCCCGTCCGCATCATCGGCAGAGTCGTCCAGAGCATCAGTAAATTCTGATCACGCAAAAAGGCCGCCAGCAGGGGGCTATGAAAGAAACTATATAACGGAACGACAAGGAGGTCCTTTATGGACAGAAATGAAATCATCACCATGAAGAGCCAGTTCGATGCCATCGCACATTATGATGACGAGGCACAGATTGAATTTTGGTATGCACGAGAGCTACAGGAAGCATTAGGATATACCAAATGGTCAAATTTTATCAGAGTCATAGACAAAGCAAAAGACGCCTGCGAAACCACTACTCATGCAGTTTCGAATCATTTTGCCGACGTCGGGAAAATGATATCTATCGGCAAGGGTGCTACCCGTGAAGTAGAAGACATAAAACTTACTCGCTACGCCTGCTACCTCATCGCACAGAATGGAGACCCTCGGAAAGATGAGATTGCCTTTGCTCAAAGCTACTTCGCCTTGCAGACACGGAAGCAGGAGCTGATAGAGGACCGTATCAACCTGTTGCGCCGCTTCGAGGCGCGAGAGCGCTTGTCCAAGTCCGAGGCACTGCTTTCAAAGAACATTTATGAACGTGGTGTCGACGATCGTGGCTTCGGCCGCATCCGTTCAGCCGGTGACGCTGCGCTCTTCGGCAAGACGACAGCCGCCATGAAGGAACAGCTCGACGTCAAGAAGGGCCGCCCGCTGGCCGATTTCCTCCCCACGCTTACTATAGCAGCCAAGAATCTGGCCACCGAAATGACCAATCATAACACAGAAGATAAAGACCTCTACGGTGAAGCCTCTATCACGCAGGAACATGTCGGCAACAATCGAGCCGTACGCAGTATGCTGGCACAGCGTGGTATCAAGCCCGAAACACTGCCACCCGCCGAAGATATCAAGAAACTCGAGCGCCGCGTAAAATCTGAGGAAAAGAAGCTTGCCAAAGGCACCGGCTTCAAGAAGCCTGGCAAGTCGGATAAATAAAAAGACCGCCCGCAGGCGGTAGGAAAGGAAGGGGTATTACCTTGGATGAGGATCAATACTTTACAGAAAGGCTCGACGATCAGATTGACTGGTATGATGCCAAAAGCCAATCATGCCAAAAGTGGTATAAACGCTTAAAGGGAACGATTTGTTTCTTAGCAATACTTGTTGCTCCTATCAGCTTACTCGAATGGGGATACTACAGGTATATACTAAGTATCTTTGGCGTGATTATAGCAGCACTCAACTTTATGCTCAGTCTCAATAAATATCATGAAAACTGGATTCAATATCGGATGACATGTGAGCTGCTGCGCCATGAGCGTTATCTATATCTGACTCGGGCAGGAGAATACGGACAGTCTGATGCTCCATTCCAGAATTTAGTCATGCGATGTGAAAGCATCATCTCCAGTGAAAATATAGACTGGGCTCAGCTACATCGCAATGAACCGTCTCTTCCATCTGCCAGTCATTCATCGACAGGTTCGTAGGTCTTGACAAAAATGTCCGGCTTGCAAGGATACTGCTCTCCTTTTACGCCGGTTATAATGTAATCCCCCACCGATGCATGATGATCGCCTTCCAGTGTGTGGATGATCATCTCTCGGTCTGTCTGATAGGCCTCAACCACAACAGGTCTCTTCCGGTATTTCCTTACTTTCATTTCGCCCACCTCTTTCACCGTGCTAAGTCGCGATAAAATACCACTTCTTGCTATTTCATGTATATATTATATCACAAGGGAAAGGATGATAGATATGCCTCGTACTTACAATCTTTTCATCAGCCATGCTTGGCAATACAACGATGACTACTATACTGTTGTAAATTGGCTATCACAAAGCTCTCTGGACTATCGGAATTACAGTGTACCTCAGCACGATCCACTTGATGTAAGGACCAATGCAGGGCTAGAGAATGCGTTGACCAATCAGATAAAGCCCGCCAGTATCGTTATCATCATCGCCGGGATGTACGATGCCTACAGTAAGTGGATTGGCTATGAGATTGACGAAGCTAAGCGCATGGGAAAGACCATCATCGGCATCCGTCCCCGGGGACAGCAGCGCGTTCCCTTGAAAGTCCAACAAGCCGCCACGGAGATGGTGGGCTGGAACTCGACCTCTCTCATAGATGCTATCATGAGATATTAAGCCAGCGACATGCTCAATAGCAGCCATTTGGGCGGTGCCGCCAAAACGCAAACAAAAATGAGGCTTCTCCCATAACTGTGGGTAAGCCAGCATGAAAAAAAGAAATCACTTGCACGCTCTGCTATAGTAGAAGCTGCTAAACAAACTGCCTTCGCAAAGGAGTCCGTGCAAGTGATTTCTGCTTCTACTCTAGCCAGGATTTTCTGTGATGTCAACCACTCGGTTGTGGAGGACATCAACCTGCACCAGCATTCGGATGGAACGAAGTGCATCATCATCGATCTACGCCCGTACAAACGGGAGCAGCATCTCTGCCCCGTCTGCGGAAAACGTTGCCCCGGATACGACCATGCGCAACCTCAGCCGCGTCTGTGGCGTGCCCTGGACAACCACGGCATTCTCGTCTACCTCCGCTACCGCCTGCCGCGCGTCTTCTGCCCCGAGCACGGCGTTCATGCCGCCAGCGTGCCGTGGGCCTTCCCGCGCTCGCAGTTCACG
>JALEZZ010000057.1 GCA_022773585.1 Selenomonas sp.
CCTCTTTCTGCGTTTTAGGGGCAAACTATCCTATATGAGCACAAAAAATTATCTTATATGACCGTAAAAATTATCAGCAAGAGCGTAAAAATTTACTCCTTGATAGTTATTACGAGGTGCTTTAAAGCAAACATCTTCTGAATGTTTGCAGATTTTTTTACGGAGCATATTTTCCCTTCCTTAATTATCCCTAAATCTTCACGCCGCGCTACCTTAACGATTGCAAACGCGAAATCCACTCTCTGCGCAGAGAGTGGAGCGGCATTAACAGGTTTTGTCATTGCTCATGCTATTCGGAACAGGCACAGACGGCGGTTTGTGCGCACTGACAAGCGCCAAGAGGAAAATTAGTTGTAATTTTGCTCCGTCTTCCCCTATGACATCCTATTATATATGCCACAAAAGCAAGCCTGCAACTGCGCCAACGCCATCTGCGTGAAAGGCGCGCGCGCCAACAACCTGAAAAATATCGATGTAAACATTCCGCGCGACAAGTTCGTGGTCATCACGGGCCTGTCGGGTTCGGGAAAGTCGTCGCTCGCCTTCGACACGCTCTATGCCGAAGGGCAAAGGCGATATGTGGAAAGCCTCTCGGCCTACGCGCGGCAGTTTCTCGGAAGAATGCACAAGCCGGAATGCGACTTCATCAAGGGGCTGCCGCCCGCTATCGCCATTGAGCAGAAAACGGCGAGCCGCAACCCGCGCTCCACGGTGGGCACGTCGACGGAAATCTACGACTATCTGCGCCTGCTCTTTGCGCGCACGGGCCATCCGCACTGCCCGAAATGCGGCAAGCCGATTACGCAGCAGAGCGTCGACCAGATGGTGGACCAGATTACGTCGCTGCCGGAGCGTACGAAGCTGCTGCTCATGGCGCAGGTCGTGCGCGGCAAAAAGGGCGAGCACAAGAAGATTCTCGAGCACATCCGCCACGAAGGTTACGTGCGCGTGCGCATCGATGGCGAGGTCTACGATGTCAACGATACGATCCAGCTCGAAAAAAACAAGAAGCACACCATCGAGGTCATCGTCGACCGCTTGATTGTGCGCGAAGGCATGGAGCAGCGCCTTGCCGACTCGCTCGAAACGGCGCTGAAGCTCGGCGAAGGCGTCGTCTACGTGCAGATTGTGGATGGCGAGCTTTTGATGTTCAGCGAGAACTTTGCCTGCGTCGATTGCGGCATCAGCCTGCCGGAAATCACGCCGCGCATGTTCTCGTTCAACAATCCGTATGGGGCCTGCCCTGTCTGCACGGGCCTCGGCAGCCACATGGAGTTTGACGAAGCGCTCGTGCTGCCCGACCCGGCGCTTTCCGTCGGCGACGGCGTCTTTGCGCCGCTTTCGAAGAATCCGCATTCGTATGCGATGTGCTGCATGACATCGTTGCTCGCGGCGCGCGGCTATACGACGGAGACGCCGTGGAAGGAACTCGACAAGGCGACGCAGGACATGCTGCTGCATGGCTCGGGCGAGGAGCGCTACAAGTTCCACTACACGAACATGTTCGGCGAATACAAGGAGTACAACGTGCCATTCGAGGGCGTGCTGCCGCTCCTTTCGCGCCGTTACCACGAGACGGACAGCGACGAGATGCGCGAGTCGTACGAAAACTACATGACCGAGATTCCGTGCAAGGCATGCCACGGCGCGCGCCTGAAGCCCGAGACGCTCGCCGTGACGTTTGGCGAGAAGAACATCTATGAAGTCACGCAGATGACGATCCGCGAAGCCGACGATTTCCTCATGGGCGTGCCGCTCACGGAGCGCGAACAGAAGATTGCGAACCAGATTTTGAAGGAAATCCATGCGCGCCTGACGTTCCTTCTGAATGTCGGCCTCGAATACCTCACGCTTTCGCGTGCGGCGGGCACGCTCTCGGGCGGCGAGGCGCAGCGAATCCGGCTCGCCACGCAGATCGGCTCGGGCCTCCAGGGCGTGCTCTACGTGCTCGACGAGCCGAGCATCGGCCTGCACCAGCGCGACAACAACCGCCTGCTCGCGACACTCAAGCATCTCCGCGACCTCGGCAACACGCTGATCGTCGTCGAGCATGACGAAGACACGATGCTCGCGGCCGACCATATCATCGACATCGGGCCGGGGGCTGGCGCGAATGGCGGCCGCGTCGTCGCGCAGGGCACGGCGCAGGAAATCATGCAGGTGCCGGAGTCCATTACGGGTGCGTATCTCTCGCGCTGCAAATTCATCCCTGTGCCGTCGCGCCGCCGTCCGGGCAGCGGGAAATTTATCGAGGTCGTCGGCGCGGCGGAGAACAATCTCAAGAATATCAATGTCAAATTCCCGCTCGGCACGCTGACGCTCGTCACGGGCGTCTCGGGTTCGGGCAAGTCGACGCTCGTCAATGAAATCCTCTACAAGGGCATCGCCTCGCGCCTCTACCATGCGAAGGGGAAGCCCGGCAAGCACAAGAAGATCAAGGGGCTTGAAAATATCGACAAGATCATCGACATCGACCAGCAGCCTATCGGCCGCACGCCGCGCTCGAATCCTGCGACGTACACGGGTGTCTTCGATGCCATCCGCGAACTCTTTTCGCAGACGAGCGAAGCGAAGATGCGCGGCTACAAGGCGGGCCGCTTCAGCTTCAACGTCAAGGGCGGCCGCTGCGAGGCGTGCAAGGGCGACGGCATCCTCAAAATCGAGATGCATTTCCTGCCCGATGTCTACGTGCCCTGCGAGGTCTGCAAGGGGGCGCGATACAACCGTGAGACGCTCGAAGTCAAGTACAAGGGCAAGAATATCTCCGACGTGCTCGACATGACGATTGACGAGGCCGTGGCATTCTTCCAGAACGTGCCGCGCATCGCGCGCAAGCTTCAGGTGATTCAGGACGTCGGCCTCGGCTACATCAAGCTCGGCCAGCCCGCGACGACGCTCTCGGGCGGCGAAGCGCAGCGCGTCAAGCTCGCGACAGAGCTTTCGCGCCGCTCGACGGGCCGCACGCTCTACATCCTCGACGAGCCGACGACGGGCCTGCATGCCGCCGACATCCACAAGCTCCTCGGCATCCTGCAGCGCCTCGTCGATGGCGGCGACACCGTCGTCGTCATCGAGCACAACCTCGATGTCATCAAGACGGCGGATTACATCATCGACCTCGGCCCCGAAGGCGGCAACGGCGGCGGCACAATTGTCGCAACGGGCCGTCCCGAGGACATCGTCAAAGTGCCAGAATCGTATACGGGAAAATTCTTGAAGCCGCTGCTCGAGGAGAAACACTGAACTATGCGAATGCGGAAATCTGACAATGGAAAAGAGGAACATCCGGCATGAAGAAAATCTTTTTTTCGGCGGACGGGAATGACATGACGCAGCTGCACAGCGGTTTTTGCATCCGCCTGGAAGAGCTGGCGGGCGAAGTGAAGGGCGAGACGGGCATCAAGGGAATGCGCATCGATTTCAACTTCGGCCTGCGTCTTGCCGTTCCGGAAGGCAATTACCATGTGCGCATCTCGGACGGTGAGCATGGGCAAGTCTTTTTCGATGGCGATGTCTCGGGGCAGGAACTCATTTCAATGGAAAAGTATGCGATTCTCTGGCAGATCGAAGTGTATGAGGGCGGGGACTGCATCTTTGCGCATCGCTTCGATATGACGGGACAGCGCGTATACTTCTATCTTGTGGACGGCGCTCGGTGACATGCTGGCGCTTCTGCCTTACATCCGCGCGATGGAGCAGCAGCTGGGGCTGCATGTTGTCGTTGGGGCGGAGAAAAACTTCCGTCCTCTCATCATGTCGGAATTTCCCTCATGGGAGATGGCAGATCGTGTGCCTGAGGATACGTATGCTTCTTTTGTATGCGGCGCCTTCCAAGGAACACCGATGCTCTCGCCCATCGATACGCGGCTCATGCCGATGGAAGAAGCCGGTCGGTGGCTGTTTGGATGGCGGGGGCAGGTGGCACTGCTTACGTTTGGAAAAGATGCTCCGAGAACCATTGAGGAGCCCTATGTCTGCATTGCAGTGCAGGCGTCCGGTGTCCAGAAATGCTGGTTGCGGCCGGGTGGCTGGGACGAAATTGTTCGGAGGCTCAAGGCAGCAGGCTATCGCGTGCTCTGTATCGACGGCGAGCGGGAACGCGAGGAAGACGGCATCCGCGTGACGATGCCGCAAGGCGCAGAGGATTTCACGGGATATCGTCCGCTTACAGAGCGCATCAGGCTGCTGGCGCATGCAGATGCCTTCTTTGGCGTCAGCAGCGGGCTTTCCTGGCTGGCGCATGCATGCGGGACGCCCGTCGTGCTCATCAGCGGCTTCTCGTTGCCGATGACGGAGTTTCCGACACCTGGACGTGTTATCAATCCGCATGTCTGCTGTGGATGCTTCAACGATACAAACCTCAGCGCAAAGGACGGCGGCTGCCCGCGGCATGGAGGGACGGCACGTGCTTATGAATGCAGCCGGAAGATTGCGCCCGAGGCTGTCTGGGATGCGTTCCTGCGCGTGCGCAGGCAGAATCGGTCATGAAAGAGAAAAAGGAACGGCCCGGAAGCTGCAATCGCTTCCGGGCCGTTCCTCGTTCTCTCCATCGTTTGATGTTCTGATGCCTTGAGGACGCTTATTTCTTCAGCACCTCTTTGAGGATGTCCGTCATTGCCTGCTGCATCACGCGCATGACATCCTGCAGGACCGCATTGTAGAGATCGCCGCCGTCCGTGACGCCGCGGCCGTTGGCCGTGATGAAGAACTTGTGGGGGTGCTCATTTGCCTTGTAAGCCTCGTTGAGCTTATCCTGCACGAGCTGCGTGAGTTCCTGATCCGTCATCTGTGTCACCTCTTTTCAACTTTCATACTCCCTATTATACGACATGGGCGGCGAAATTTCCTTGTTTTTTTCTGCTGGACGGCTGAGAAAATTTGCGATTCCGGTGAAATTTCATTCTAACAGCCACGTAAAGGCGGTCTAATTCCCTTTGGTTATACTGCAAACATAGAGCCGTTAACAATGATGGACGGCGAAACAATCAGAGAATAGAAGAAAAAGAAATGCAAGTAGGGTCTGATAATTTGACAGGGAAGTGAGGATCATGATGAGTTCGCGAAGGAAACTCCTGCTCGGCATGGCACTTGGCGCGCTCCTCCTGGGCGGCGGCATCTTTGGATACGTTCATGCGCAGACGCAGGTACAGCAGCCGAACCGGCTCGTCTGTGCGTCGGCACGGCCGGGCGGTCCGATGCGCGAAGTCGGCCCTGCCGAAGCAGCAGAGCGCATTTCGGATGCCTTCGGTGTCGATAAGGACGAAGTGCAGAAAGCCATCGAGGCAAAGCGCGATTTCCGCGACATCGGACGGGCAGCCATGCTCGCAAAAGTCAGCGGTAAGTCGTTTGCCGAAGTGCTCGAGCTCAAGAAGACGGACAATACCTGGCGCGATGTCGAGCGTGGGCTCGGCGTGAAGCACGAGCAGATGCGGGATGCGTTCTGCGAGCTCGAAGCGCGTCATCTCTCAGAGCAGAGCGCCGTCGATCAGGAGACGGCACTGCGGCTCGTCAGGGATGGCTATGAGGGCCACGACATCCGTGCGGCCGCCATCCTTGCAAAGGAGTCGGGCAAGGACATCCAGTCCGTGCTGGACATGAAGAAGATCAACAACCATTGGCACGATGTCGCCAAAGCGCTCGGCGTCGATGCACGCGGCCTCCGTCTCGACAATGGTTATGGCCCTTCGATGCATGGCGACGATTTTGACAACTGCGATGAGCCGGGAGATTGCCCGGCGCTCGATGACGCACCGGCATCGACGGAGTGAAGAGAGAATATCTTCCGCGGGTGCGAATCAAAAATTCCATTCCAGGGGGTTGACAATATTACATCTTCGTCGTATGATAAGAACCATCAAGTGTAAAGTGTAAATCAACGAACGGGAAAGAGTAGCATGACACGCTGCTGCAAAGCGAGCCAGTGGCCGGGCGACCGGAGGTGCGAAGACTGGCGAGCAGCATCAGGTGAATGGTCCCGCGAGAGTCCACAGAAAGGGCGCAGTTTCGCGTACCGAGTAGGCTGGAACGGCTGCCTCCGTTATCGGGCTGGGGTATCAGACGCGTGGTCTTGTACCCGAGACAGAGGCGCATGCATGCATGCGCGAAAGCTGGGTGGCACAGCGTATTTTCCGCCCCGGCAGGAAACATGTTTTTCCTGTCGGGGCGTTTCGTATATCTGGAAAAGAAAGAATCGAGGGATTTCATGAAAGCGAAGCTTTGCGGCATGAAGACGCTCGCCGCCGCGCAGGCAGCCGAGATGGCAGGCGCGACGTTCATCGGCTTCATCTTCTGGCCGAAGAGCCACAGATACATCGCACCGGAGCAGGCTGCGGCCATCGCGGCGAAGCTCCATCGCGTCCGGACGGTCGGCGTCTTCGTTGACGAAGCGCCGGAGCGCGTCAACGCGATTGCCGATGAGGTCGGGCTTGACTTCGTCCAGCTGCACGGCCACGAGGATGCGGCGTATGCAGAAAAGATGAAGCGGCCCGTCATCAAGGCGTATCGCTATGGCGCGGGCTTCGATGCGAAAGAGGCGGCAGTTTTTCCCGCCGACTACGTCCTGCTCGACAGCGGTACGGCAAAGCTGCCAGGCGGCACGGGCAAACGCTTCGCCTGGCGCGAGGCCGCGCAGGCCGTGGGCGAGGTGCCAGAGCTCAAAAGCAGGCTCCTCATCGCAGGCGGCGTGGCCGAGGACAATGTCGCAGAAATCGAGAACATCTTCCATCCTTTCGGCGTTGATGTTTCAGGCAGCCTCGAAGTGGAGCGGGAGAAATCCATTGAGAAAATCGAGTCGTTCATGAAGGCCGTCGAAGCCGTGAACGCAGGAAATCAAGAAGGAGCAGCATCATGAGAGATATTCTGGCGGAAATCGTAGAACAGAAGAAAGACATCGTCGCACAGGCAAAGCGCGATTTGCCGCTCGCGGAAATGAAGCGCAATTTGAAGCCGGGCACGTTCCGCATGTCGGAGCGCTTCGCGCAGGAGCCGTGGAGCCTGATCGCCGAGTGCAAGCTCCAGTCCCCGGCGAAAGGCCGCCTGACGAAATCACATTCCGTCGTCGAGCTCGCTCACATCTACGAGGCGAACGGCGCGAGCATGCTTTCCGTGCACACCGATCCGCACTTCCTCGGCTGCAACGAGGATTTCCAGCGCGTCCGCGCCGAGGTGAAGATGCCGCTTCTCCGCAAGGATTTCGTCATCGACGAATACCAGATCTATGAAGCGCGGATGCTCGGCGCCGATGCCATCCTGCTCATCGCGCGCATCCTGACGCCGGAGCAGCTGAAGCAGTACCTCTACCTCACATGGAGCCTCGGCATGGACGCGCTCGTCGAGGTGCATGACCGCCGCGATATGGAAGCCGCGCTCGCGACGCCGGCCGAATTCATCGGCATCAACAACCGCAACCTCGTGAGCTTCACGACGCACATCCAGCAGACGCTCGACCTGCTGCCATTCGCCGACCGCAGCCGCACGCTGATCAGCGAGAGCGGTGTCTTCACGGAGGAGGACGCGCAGACGCTCTCGGATGCCGGCTGCGACGGCATCCTCGTCGGCGAGGGCCTCGTGCGGGCGGAAGATGTCGCAGCAAAGACGCGGCTTTTCGCTGGCATCGGCAAGCAGGCGAAAGCCACAGCATAATGCAGTTTCATCATTTTCATCATAAAAGGAGCCATCATCTATGAATACAAAAGGTCGTTTCGGAAAATACGGCGGACAGTACGTGCCAGAAATCGTCATGCCAGCACTCAATGAGCTTGAAGAAGCCTACGCGAAGTACAAGAACGATCCTGATTTCCAAGAGGAGTTCCGCACGTATCTGCGCGAGTACGCCGGCCGTCCGACGAATCTCTATTATGCAAAGAAGCTCACCGAGCATTATGGCAAGGCGCGCATTTTCCTGAAGCGTGAAGACCTGTTGCACACGGGCGCGCACAAGATCAACAACGCACTCGGGCAGGCGCTCCTCACAAAGCGCATGGGCAAGAAGCGCATCATCGCCGAGACGGGTGCTGGCCAGCACGGCGTCGCAACGGCGACGGTTGCCGCACTTTTCGGCATGGAGTGCCACGTCTTCATGGGCAAGCTCGACATCGAGCGCCAGAAGCTCAACGTGTTCCGCATGAAGCTTCTCGGCGCGAAGGTCGTGCCGGTCTCCTCTGGCACGGGCACGCTGAAAGATGCGACGAGCGAGGCCATCCGCTACTGGGCGACGAACATCACTGACACGCACTACATCATCGGCTCGGCCGTCGGCCCGCATCCATATCCGACCATTGTGCGCGATTTCCAGAAAGTCATCGGCGAAGAGATTCGCGCGCAGGCGAAAGAGAAGATTGGCGGCCTGCCGAACTACGTCGTCGCCTGCGTCGGCGGCGGCAGCAATGCGATCGGCACGTTCTATGATTTCCGCAATGACAAAGACGTGCAGAAAATCGGCGTCGAGGCGGGCGGCCGCGGCGAAAAAGAAGGCGACAATGCCAAGACGCTCTCGGGCACGGGCCAGCCGGGCATCCTGCACGGCGCGTACAGCTACCTTTTACAGAATCCGGACGGGCAGGTTGTCGAGGCCTACAGCATCTCGGCCGGCCTCGATTATCCGGGCGTCGGCCCCGAGCACTCGTTCTTCCATGACACGGGCATCGCGAAGTATGTCTCGGTGACGGATCAGGAAGCGCTCGACGCGTTCCAGCGCCTTTCGGAAATCGAGGGCATCATCCCGGCGATGGAGAGCTCGCACGCGCTCGCGTATCTCGAAAAGCTCATGCCCGAGACGACGAAAGACCAGAGCGTCGTCGTCTGCCTCTCGGGCCGCGGTGACAAGGACGTGGCGATGGTCGCGAAAGCGCTCGGCCAGAACATCGAATAAATCGGAGGAATCATAGATATGACACGCTTGGAACAAAAAATGGCCGCACTGAAAGCAGCGGGCCGCAAAGGCATCTTCATCTATATCACGGCAGGCGCGCCGGACATCGAGACATCGAAACGCGCCATCCTCGAAGCGGAAAAGGCCGGTGCCGACGTCATCGAGCTCGGCCTGCCGTTCTCCGACCCGATGGCTGACGGCCCCGTCATCCAGGACGCCTCGGTCTGCGCGCTCCGCAACGGCATGACGACGAAGAAAGAGCTCGCCATCATGAAGGAGCTGCGCACCGAAACCGACATCCCCGTCATCGGCATGGGCTACATCAATGCGATGTATCACTATGGCTTTGAAAAATTCGTCACGGACTTCAAGGCCGCGGGCATGGACGGCATCATCGTGCCGGATGTGCCGCATGAAGAATCGGGCGAGATGCGCAAGATCTGCGCCGCGCATGACTTCCACCTCGCGGAATTCATCACGCCGGGCACGACGCCGGACCGCATGAAAGAAACCTGCGTCGGCGCAACGGGCTTCATTTATTGCGTTTCGAACAACGGCGTCACGGGTGTCAAGAAGATCGACTACAGCACGATCGGCCAGGTCTGCGAGAATGCCCGCAAATTCACAGATACGCCGCTCGCCGTCGGCTTCGGCATCGGCTCGCCGGAAGCTGCCGTCGAGGCCGCCGAGCACGCTGACGCCGTCATCGTCGGCAGCGCCGTCGTCGGGCGTCTGCTGAAAGGCCAGTTCGATGAAGCGATGCAGTTCATCCACAGCCTGCGTACGGCATTGGATGAGAAGTATAAGAAATGACAAGAATCTTGTCGTACCTATGATTGCCGGGCGTTCCTTATACAGTTGCCTCCCTCACAGAGGGAGGGGGACCGCGAAGCGGTGGTGGGAGTGGCGGAGGTAGGTTTCGGCAATTTATTCGATGGTAACTGCGAAGGTACATCTCCGCAGAGGACAATCTCGTAATATGTTTCGTCCTACCTTCGACACTCCTTCAGTCAGCTTCGCTGACAGCTCCCTCTGAGAGGGAGCCTTAGGTTGAGAGGGCCTTCTGCCATTCTTCAATCAGCATCTCCAGCCTCCACCGCGCATTTGCCGGACTGGTGGAAGGCATTTGCTTGATTGTCAAATCCTTTCGCGCCAGCAGCGCCTTGTTATACTGCTTGAAGCACTGAAACGACTTCCCGCCATTGCAGAGGATCGTCGTGATCCGCGGCCATTTCGCCAGAAACTTCGAGAAATCATTCCCGATTTCATCATGGATGGCCGAGTCGAGGCTGCCTTCCCGTTTGCAGCTCGCAATCGCGTCCCAGAGCGCGATGTGGTGCTCGCGCAGCATGCGCAGGCGGTCTTCGTAGACAGCGGGCGGCACGTCTTCGCCCGTGAGAATCTTCGTCATCATCGTCCAGAAGCGGTTCTGCGGGTGCGCGTAATATTGCTGCTCCGCAAGCGACTTCACGCTCGGCATCGAGCCAAGCACGAGCACGCGGCAGCCTTCATCGACGCTCGGCGGGAAGCCGATGCAATCATCGTTCATTTTCTTCACTCCATTTCGCAGTTTATCGTTCTTTCATCGTACCACAAAGGGAGGGAAACATCCATCATGGAACTCCTGCCAGACCTCGCAGCCTTTCAGAAACTCGCGGCCGAGCGCAACCTCATCGCTGTCTCGACCGAAATCAACATGGATCTCGACACGCCCGTTTCCATGTATTACAAGCTCGTCGGCGAGGAAAAAGGCTTCATGCTCGAATCCGTCGATACGACGCATCAGCAGTTCGGCCGTTACTCGTTCCTCGGCGCCGAGCCGTTCTCGCGCATCCAAGTCTTCAAAAACAAGCTCATGGTGAAGGAGAACGACCTCATGAAGAGCCTCGACGGCGACCCCGTCGAGACCATCAAGCAATACATGCGGAAATTCCGCCCTGCGCTCGAAGACGCGGAATTGCCGCTCGCGAATGGCGGCCTCGTCGGCTACTTCAATTATGAAGTCGTTTCGACGTTCGACCGCGTGCGCGGCATGGAGATCGGCGACGAAGAGCTCCTCGGCGAGTTCATGCTCTGCCGCATCCTCGTCGTCATCGACGCGCTCAAGAACAGCGCGCGCCTGATTTATCTCGCCGACCTGCGCGGGCGCGAAGCGAGCGTCGAAGAAATCTATGAGGAAATCGAGAAGAAGATGGCGCACGTCAAGCGCCAGCTCGCCGCACCCTATGTGCCGCATGACGACGATGCGCCGCAGCGTCGCGAAAAGCTCGACTTCCTCGCGAAATACGGCAAGGCGCCCGCCGATTTCATCGAGGCCATCGAGAAAGCGAAAGAGCACATCTTTGCGGGTGACATCTTCCAGGTCGTGCCGTCGCGCCAGTTCCGCACGCACATCACGAAGCCCTGCTTCCATTTCTACCGCCGCCTGCGGCAGGTCAACCCGTCGCCGTACATGTTCTACATCAATTTCGGCAGCACGAAGCTCGTCGGCGCCTCGCCTGAGATGCTCGTCAAAGTCGCGGGCCGCGACATCTACACGTATCCGATTGCGGGCACGCGTCGCCGCGGTGCGACACAGAAAGAAGACGCCGCGCTCGAAGCGAACCTCAAGCAGGACGTCAAGGAAGTCGCCGAGCACTCCATGCTCGTCGATCTCGCGCGCAACGACATCGGCCGTATCAGCGACGCGGGCACCGTGCGCGTCACGAAATTGCGGCAGGTCGAATACTTCAGCCACGTCATGCACATGGTCTCCGAGGTCACGGGCCGCTTGAAAGACGGCTTTACGCCGATGGACGTGCTCAAGGCCACATTCCCGGCCGGCACGGTCAGCGGCGCGCCGAAGCTCCGTGCGATGGAAATCATCCACGACCTCGAGCCCGTCAAGCGCGGCACGTATTCCGGTACGGTCGGCTACATGGACTTTGCAGGCAACATGGACATGTGTATCACGCTCCGCACGATGCGCATCGAGCACGATGATACGGCCGTCATCCAGTCGGGCGCCGGCATTGTCGCCGATTCCGTGCCCGAGCGCGAATATCAGGAAATCTTGCAGAAATCGAAAGCGCTGTTCGAAGTCGTCGAGGAGGTGGAAAACGATGCTGTTGATTTTAGATAATTACGATTCCTTCACCTACAACGTCTTCCAGCTGCTCAGTGAGCTCGGCGCCGAGGTCGAGGTCATCCGCAACGACCAGACGACGGTCGAAGACATCCGCGCAAAGAAATACGATGCTATCGTCCTCTCGCCAGGCCCCGGCATCCCGAGCGACGCGGGAATCACGGAGCAGGCCATTCGCGAGCTCGGCGGCGAGGTGCCAATCCTCGGCATCTGCCTCGGCCATCAGGCCATCGGCGAAGTCTTTGGCGGCAAAGTCGTCCGCGCGGGCGAAATCGTCCATGGCAAGACCTCGCCGCTCCATCACAACGGCAAGGGCCTCTACGAAGGCATCCCGCAGAACGTCCCCATCGGCCGCTACCATTCCCTCGTCATCGACCGCGCGACGCTGCCGGACTGCCTCGAAGTCACAAGCGACCTCGCGGACGGCACGATTATGGGCGTCCGCCACAAAGCCAAGAACATCGAAGGCATCCAGTTCCATCCAGAATCGATTCTGACGCCGGATGGGAAGAAGATGATGGAGAACTTCTTGAAGAGCCTGTAAAGCCTCTCTTTTGAAAAATCCTGCGAAGGGAAAAGAGTTTCCTCGCAGGATTTTTTGCGCTCTATCGTTGACACTGCACATCCAAAAGAACATAATGAAAGCAAATAGAAAAGGACGAAGAAAAACTTTCTTTGCGAAGAAAGGATGGGAAGATGAATCCCAGAGGCTTTACAATCTATTCCTATGAGTTTGGCTTCCTGTACATCGTTATTTGCCGCTTTTCAATTCGTCATAGCGGTTGCGCAGATAATTTCTTGGTCTAACGTTGTTTTCCAACGCTTTTTCGTATGTCCGAATCCAAATTTCTTTTTGACCATAAGCATCCAAGATGCCGAGGATGATATACAGAACGGTTTCAGGATTCTGTTTTCCTTGTCGGTTGAAAATTTGGTAACAGGCGGATACGCCGTCTTCTGTTTCGCCCAAAGCGATTTTCAGATGCAGCATGAGTTTTGCGCATCCTTGCAAACGGCTGTTGATCTCATATTTATCCTGCAGCTTGGCAGCATCTTTGCAGAGACTTTGCAGCTGTTCGACCGCTCTGCGCTTGAGAGCTATGGTATCGAGTCGCGGGAGCAATTTCGCGTACAAATCTTCTGATATGGTCTCGCGGCTCATGCCGGATACCGTTGCCAGCTGCAAGGCTCTTTTGATTGCGGCATCCGAAGGCTCCGCTGTCAGCAGGCGAGAAACAACCTGCTCGTAGAAATCATCCTGTTGCATCCGGATGGAGGCGAATGCGTCCTCTGTCCGGAAAAGATAGTAATTGCAGGCATAAGCTGTCATTTCGAAGAGCTGGGCCAAAAGTTCGTTGGCCTCATCAAAATGCGGGGTGTCTGCTTTGATGCTTCTGAGTTCCTTGATATAGCGCATGACATGGAAACGCCATTTCGGCCGCTCGGCTTTTGGAATCTTCCGGTTCGGGGCAAGATAATTTTGCGCGTAAGCATTGTCTAGAAACGTCTTGATTTCAGCAGCCAGTGCAGAAAAGTTCATCTGCGGTGCTGCTTTTGACTTTTGCTTTGTGGTCTTGTCATGGAGCTGGCGGACACCGTGCAGGATCAGATCATCGATGACGCCTTCCTTGCGATCTTTCGGAAGGTGCTTGTAAGCGGCGATAAAAAGCTCGATCATATCCTTCTGCGGGAAGGCTTTGAGTCTTTCTCTGATTTCGGAGACTCTCATGGTTGGCCAAGTCCTTTCTTCGATGTTTTTGTCAGAAGTATTTTAGTAAACTTTGATTGACAAAAGTATATCACATCTTGTGGGCAGATGTGGTATACTTTTGAAATCAAGGGGGGATAACATGAAGATAACAAAATTCAGTCAGAATCTGAAGACATCTTTTTTTTATCGCATCGGTCTTGCAGTTCTGTTTTTGTTGAGCGCTGTTCTGTTGCCCGGCCGCGCTTCGGCGGAGGACATCTGGGTGTATCAGGGGCTGGATGGTGTCGATTACTATCTGATGCCGGAGACGCTTGAATACACGGATCACTGGTATGCCGATGTGAAGTTCGTACGCGATGGCGAAATGAAGTTCCTTGCGCGCTTCCGGTTCGTGCCGACGGGAAATGTTGTGGACAATCAGTATGAGATAGCGGCCGACATGTGGTGGCGCTCGCAGAGCCGATGGATTTCAATGGGGAAGTCGCCGGAGGATGCCCTGGCACGGGCACTCTGGGTGGATGGCATCTCGCCTATCATTTACGGAACGCAAAATAGCGGAAGTGATGGTTGAATTCTATTTTTCCTGCACCTTTGCGCCATTGGCTCCCATGCGTTATAATAGAAAGCGACGCGCGGCATTTTCACCGCGCAAATGAAGCATGAGGGGAATGAGACGTACGGGATGAATTGCCGTCGTAAAGATACATGTTGGAAGTTTTTTGGTATGTGCGTGGCCGTGTTTGCAGCGGTTGCGTTGGTGATTGGAAGTTTTGCAGGTTGTGCATCTGCGCGGCCGTCGCAGAAAGAGGCGTCGGCAGGGACACAGGCCGCGCAAGGCAAGGGAACGATTCTTTTCGTGCCGCATGACGACCGACCGACGTCGCGCGAGCAGTCGGCCGAGGCTGTGGAGAAGCTCGGCTACACGGTTCTGATGCCACCGAAGGAGATGCTCGGCGGCATTGAGGAAGGGAAGCCCGATGAGCTCTGGCAGTGGGCTGCGTCCCAGGCCGTTCGTGCGGATGCGGCGGTCGTGTCGACGGACTCGATCATCTATGGCGGCCTCGTGGCGTCGCGGAAGCATGAACTCAGCGAGGAGGAACTCGCGGAGCGCGTCGGCCGCATCGAGAGCCTCAAAAAGCTGAATCCGAAGATGAAGGTCTATGCGTTCGGTTCGCTGATGCGCACGCCGTCGTCAGGGCCTGCTTCGGGCGGCGAGGAGCCGTCTTATTACCTGACGTATGGTTCGCAGATTTTTCGCAAGTCGGGCCTGCTCGACAAAAAGGATGCCAGCGGCTTGACGCCAGCGGAGCAGCAGGAACTCCAATCGCTTACGAATGATGTGCCAGCGGGCGTCTGGGATGACTGGATGGGCCGCCGCGAGAAGAATTTCGCGGTGGATGAAAAGCTCATCGACCTCGCACGCCAAGGAAGGCTCGATTATTTCGTGCTCGGCAAGGATGACAATGCACCGCTTTCGGCAACGCATTTCGAGAGCCGCAAGCTTGCGGAGGCCTCGGCGGACGTGCCGGACAGCCGTTTCCAGATGCTTGCGGGCATCGACGAATTTTCGATGCTGCTGCTCGCACGGGCTGTCAATGATCTTTCGCATACGATGCCGTTCGTCAATGTGCAGTACAACTGGGGCGTTGGCGGCGCGATGGTGCCGGATTACTCTGACGAGCCCATCGCAGATTCCATCCGTTCCGACCTCTTGATTGCGGGCGCAGTCTCCGTGCCTGATCCGGCGAAGGCCGATCTCGTGCTGCTCGTGAATACGCCTCCCTATGGCCGCATGGGCTATGGAAACGGCGCGGACAACGACGGCACGGATTATTACGACGCGGCGAGTTTCGCGCAGTTTGTGGGCAATTTCATCGCGGCGGGCCATCGCGTGGCCATCGCGGACATCACGCGCACGAACGGTTCGGACAATGCGCTGATGAATGCGTTGCGCGACAACGCCCTGCTGTTCCGCCTCTATGGCTATGCGGGCTGGAATACGGCGACGAACAGCGTCGGCTTTGCGCTCGGGCAGGGCATGCTGAATGTGCGCCTGCCGGACGCCGATGTCGACCGCCTGCTGCTCGAGCGCTATCTCGATGACTGGGGCTATCAGGCGAACGTGCGCACGCAGGTGATGAACCAGCTTTCGTGGCTGCAGGATCCGGCCGTCTATCTGAACCTCGGCCGCTACGAAGTGCCGACGCAGCTGCGCGTGACGCGCCTGCTGCGCCAGTTCGCGGCACAGAACCTGCCGCCGTATCCGGGCGTCGATCGTCTCGACTTCTACTTCCCATGGCACCGCATGTTCATCGGCGGTGTTGTCTTGCCAGAAAAATAAAATTCGGGGGTCATCGCTATGACAGTTCATTTCCATAAAGTGGAAAAGGTGGGAGCTGCCATCGGCATGGTGTTTGCAATCGCCGTCTGCTCAGCAGGCAGCTTTTGTGGTATACAAATGCCGCAAGTGGCGGCGCATGCCGAGGCCGCATCGCCTGCTGTGACGGACGAACGGGCAGAGGCGTCGTATTGGACAGAGAGAAATCCGGATGGCGAGCGCGTGCTTTTTTCTCAGGCGGAAATCGCTGCGTTCAATGATGCGATGCGGGAAAGGACGGAGACACTCAAAGACCTCGCAAGCGAGCCAGTGACGGCAGAGGTACGCTATGGCGTGGCAACGCGGCGCGGGAATCTGCGGCTGGCGCCCGTGCCGCCGGACGGTTCGCGTTACGACGAACAGCAGGCGACGGCTGTCGATCCGTGCGAGTCGCTGCTCGTTTATGAAGACAGTGACGATGGGAGATTTTCGCATGTCGTGATGCGGAATTATGAAGGCTGGCTCTCGAAGCGCGCGTTTGCGCTGACAGATCGCACGACGTGGATGCAGTTTGCTGCTCCGAAAGATTTTGCCGTCGTGACAGCGAATCGCTGGAAGCTCTATGACGAATCGTCCGGCAAGACGGCGACGTATCAGATGGGGGCGAAGATTCCGCTTGTTAGGGCTCCGCTGCGTGGCTATCGAGGGAAAGCAGGCGGGGAGCCGTTGCTGCTCGTACCGTCACGCGCCCCCGATGGCACGCTCGTCCTCCACATGCAGCCTGCCGTCTTCGATGACGACCTGCACCACGGCTTCCTGCCTTGCACGGAGAACAATTTCGTGCGGCAGGGCTTCCGTTTTCTCGGCGATGTCTATGGCTGGGGTGGACTCGATAACAGCGTCGACTGCTCGGCGTTCACGAGCGATGTCTATCGTTCCATGGGGCTCGAGATTCCGCGTGACGCTGACGTGCAGGGGCAGGCGCTGCCATATCGAGCCGAGCTCCACGGGGGGACAGATGCCCGCCTCGCTCTGCTCACCATCGCTTTCCCGATTGGCACGCTGCTCTCGAATGACACGCATGTCATGATGTACATCGGGCAGGATGCGGATGGCACGCCGATGGCGCTTCAGGCCATGAGCAGTTATTTTGACGAGACGGGCAAGCATTATCCGCGGCAGGTCGTGCTGACGACGCTGACGTATCCGAATTCTGCAGGCAATCCTTATATTGATGGCGTAAAATATCTGAGCGCAATTAAATAATATTCCTCTGTGGCCCCTCCCAGAGGGGGCTGTCAGCAAAGCTGACTGGGGGTTAAGCAGACTCTTAGCGCTTTAGCGCTTAGAGATCGCTTATGCCGACCGTAGGTCGGTAGTGTCGAAGGCAGGGCGTTGGATGACATCGATTGCCTTCTGCGAAGGAGAAACAAAATGAAACTTTCAATTCTCGGAACGGGAAAAATCGTTCATGACGCACTCGATGCGCTCAAAGAGGTGCCGGACATCGAGCTCACGTCTGTCTTTGCGCGGCCGAAGAGCCGCGCGAAAGCGGAAGCTCTGGCAAAAGAATGGAACATCCCGCAGGTCTGGACGGACTACGCGCAGCTGCTCGCGGAGGATGCGGCGGATTTTGTCTACGTCGGTCTCGTGAACACCGTGCATTATGAATATGCAAAGCAGGCGCTCGAAGCGGGGAAGAACGTCATCATTGAGAAGCCGTTTGCGCCGACGCTTGGCGAGGTGAAAGAACTCATCGACCTTGCCGAAGCAAAGCACTGCATGATTCTCGAGGCCGTGACGCTGCTGTATCTTCCAAACTTCCACGCGATGCAGGAGGCAATCCCGCAGCTCGGCCCCATCCGTGCCGTGCAGGCGAATTACTCACAGTATTCGAGCCGCTATGACAAATACCGCGAAGGCGTCGTGCTGCCCGCATTCGACCCTGCGATGGCGGGCGGCGCGCTCTACGACATCAATGTCTACAATCTCAACCTGATCTGCGGTCTGTTCGGCGCTCCAACGTCGGGGACGTATACGGCGAACCTTGGCTTCAATGGCGTCGATACGTCGGGCGTGGCCGTGCTGCGCTATTCGGATTTCTTTGCGACGGCTGTCGGCGCGAAGGATTCCGCAAGCCGCGGCTTTGCCATCGTGCAGGGCGAAAACGGCTGGATGGAGCTCGAGGGCGCGCCAAACGAGCTGCCGCGCGTCATCGTGCATGCAGACGGCAAGGAATGCGTCGTCGAATCGAACCGCTACGCAAACCGCATGGTCAGCGAGTTCCAGTCGTTTGCAAAGATTTTTGAAATGCAGGATTGGCAGGCGGTGCGCCGCAGCAACGAACAGTCGCTCCGTGTCGCAAAGCTCGTGGATGCATTGCGCAAGAGCGCCGGCTTGCAAGCAGCCCATTAAGCAAGGAAATGCTTTACCTCGCGCCGAAACTGTGATATTCTAGTGACTATGTGGATATTAGGAAGCACTGGCTTCCATAAAATACCTTCTGGAGGTAGATTGTTTTGAAGTACATGACAGGCAACGAACTGCGGGAAGCATATCTGCAGTTCTTCGCAGAGAAGAAGGGGCATCTGCGTCTCCCGAGCTTCTCTCTGATTCCGCAGGACGACCCGACGCTGCTGCTGATTGGTGCAGGAATGGCACCCTTGAAGCCGTTCTTCACGGGCAAGATGAAGCCGCCTCGCACGCGCGTGACGACGAGCCAGCGCTGCGTGCGCACGGGCGATATCGAGAACGTCGGCCGCACAGCGCGCCATCAGACGTATTTCGAGATGCTCGGCAACTTCTCGTTCGGCGATTATTTCAAGGGCGAAGCCATCCCCTGGGCATGGGAGTTCCTGACGGAAGTCGTCGAACTGCCGAAGGACAAACTCTGGGTCACGGTGTATCCGGATGATGACGAAGCCATCGAAATCTGGAAGTCCCAGCCGGGCTTCCCGCAGGATCATGTCGTGAAGCTCGATGACAACTTCTGGGAAATCGGCCCTGGCCCGTGCGGCCCGGACTCTGAGATCTACATCGACCTCGGCCCAGAGCGCGGCTGCGGCAAGCCGACCTGCGGCGTCGGCTGCGATTGCGACCGCTACCTCGAAATCTGGAACCTCGTCTTCACGCAGTACGACCGTCAGGAAGATGGCTCGTACAAAGACCTCGCACACAAGAACATCGATACGGGCTGCGGCCTCGAGCGCCTGGCCTCCGTCGTGCAGGGCAAGAAGACGAACTTCGAGACCGACCTCCTCTATCCGATCATCGAATACGCCTCGAAGGTTTCTGGCGTCAAATACGGCGAGGATGAGGCAAAAGATGTCTCGCTGAAAGTCATCGCCGACCATGCACGCTCCATGGCCATCATGATCATGGACGGCATCCTGCCGTCGAACGAAGGCCGCGGCTACGTGCTGCGCCGCATCCTGCGCCGCGCCATCCGTCATGGCCGCATGCTCGGCATCACGGGCAAATTCCTCGAAGGCGCTGTCGATGCTGTCGTTGAAATCTACAAGGATGCCAGCGACTTCGGCGAGCTCGTTGCAAAGCATGACTACATCAAGAAGGTCATCAGCATCGAAGAAGACCGCTTTGCGGCCACGCTGAATCAGGGCATGGATCTCCTGACCAAGGAGATTGATGAGCTCAAGGGCGCAGGCAAGAAGGCGCTGCCGGGCGAAATCGGCTTCCGTCTTTATGATACGTTCGGCTTCCCGTGGGAGCTCACGGAGGAAATCCTCCACGAGCAGGGACTCGATCTTGACAAAGACGGCTTTGACAAGGCGATGGAGGAGCAGCGCCAGCGCGCGCGTGCGGCGCGTGCCGCGAACATCCGCGTGCAGGTGCCGGATCTCTCGGGCATCGACGTCTCGAAGCTCGCGGTCGATCCCGAGGCGAAGGAATCGAAAGTTGTCGCCATCTGGAAGGATGGCAAGCTCGTCGATGAAATTCACGACGGCGAAGAAGCCGGCATCATCCTCGAAAAGACGCCGTTCTATGCAGAGGGCGGCGGACAGGTCGGCGACGAAGGCTATCTGCTCTCCGAGCTCGGCCGCATCCATGCGACGAACGCAAAGAAGCTGCCGGACGGCACGGTCTACCACATTTCGTATGTCGAGGAAGGCCAGCTGAAAGTCGGCGATACGGTCAAGATCGAAGTCGATCAGACGAAGAAGCTCGCGTCGGCCCGCAACCATACGGCAACGCATCTGCTGCAGGCCGCACTCAAGCGCGTCGTCGGCGACCAGGTCAATCAGGCTGGTTCGTCCGTCACGCCGGAGCGCCTGCGCTTTGACTTCACAAACTTCGAGCCAGTCTCGGCACAGCAGCTCGCTGATGTCGAGGAACTCGTCAACAACGAAATCCTCAAGGGCATCGACGTCGAAATCACGCACATGAGCCTCGACGAAGCGAAGAAGGCTGGCGCGATGGCGCTGTTCTCCGAGAAATACGGCGACGTCGTGCGCGTCGTCAAGGTGCCGGGCTTCTCGATGGAGCTCTGCGCGGGCTCGCATGTCAAGAACATCGGCCAGATCGGGGCCTTCAAGATCGTCGCCGAGACGGGCGTCGCTTCGGGCGTGCGCCGCATCGAAGCGCTGACGGGCAAGGCTGCGCTCGATTACATGAACGCTAAGGCCGCGAAGCTCGCCGAAGCTGCCCAGAAACTCAAAGCATCGGAAGATGATGTGCCAGCTGCCATTGACAAGCTTCTCGAAGAGAAGAAGGCGGCAGATGCACAGCTCGCCGAGGTCGCCGAGATGCGCGAGAAAGCGGATGCGAAGAAGCTGCTCGCCTCGGTCGAAGACATCGCTGGCGTGCCGGTTGCTTGCGGCGTCGCGCATGCCGGCAGCATGGACGAACTCCGCGAAGTCGCCGACCTCTCGGCCAGCAAGCTCGACGGCGGCGTCGTCGTGCTCGCCTGCGTCAATGACGGCAAGGTCAGCCTTGTCGTCAAGGCCGCGAAGGATGCTGTCAAGAAAGGCGTCCATGCGGGCAAGGTCATCAAGGAAGCCGCAGCCATCGTCGGCGGTGGCGGCGGCGGCCGTCCCGACATGGCACAGGCTGGCGGCAAGAACCCGGACGCCCTGCCGAAAGCATTCGAAAAGGCCGTCGAGGTCCTGAAAACACAGCTCGGTTGATTCGTTTAGAATGAGAAAGTAACTGGAATGCCAAGGCTCCCCCTATGGGGGAGCTGTCGCCCGCAGGGCGACTGAGAGGGTAGCGACGTTTGAAAATCTCGATACGTCGTTACCCTCTCCGCCCCTTTGGGGCACCTCCCCAAAAAGGGGAGGCTGAAAAGCACAGGAGGTTTCCATTTTGGAAGTCGATATCACAGAAAAAGTCAAGAAAGTCTTGAAGTTCGGCCCCGTCGCGCTCATCGTGATCGCGATTCTCTGCGCGGGCGGCGTCTGGGCGTACCAGCACAGCCAGAAAGGCCTGACCGTCTATGACGCGAAAGTCGCGAGCACGATGGTCGGCGTCAAGGCGAAAGCCGATGGCACAATCACGGAACTCGTCGTGCAGGATGGCGACCATGTCGAAGCCGGAGACGTCATCGCGCATGTGCAGGCGAAAGTCACGGACGAGGACATCGCGCAGCTCGAGCAGAACGCCGCACTTGCGAAGCAGAGCCTCGCGCAGGTGCAGAAAGGGCAGACCATCACGGTGCCGCAGGCGAGCGCTGCGCCCGTACCGGCACCAGCGCCCGTGCAGTCCTCTGGCAACTCGCAGGCCGTTGCAAATGCGCGTGCGCGCCTCAACCGCATGAACGAGCTCTTTCAGATGGGCGCCGTCAGCGCGAAGCAGCGTGACCAGGCAGCTGCCGACCTCGCGGAGGCAGAGTCTGCCGCAACGCCAGCACCTGCTGTTTCTGCGCCAGCGCCGGCTGTTGTGCCGCGCACGATGACGCAGGCCCCGAACCCTGAGGTCCTTAAGCAGGCCGAGCTCGCCGTCAAGCAGGCGGAAGCTGCGCTCGAGAACGCGAAGCAGGATGCCCAGACGACAGACATCGTCGCGCCGGTCGCAGGCACGGTCTACTATAGCGATGACACGCAGGAAGGCACGGAGCTCAAGGCAGGCCAGACCATCGCAAGCATCGGCGACGATGCCGATGTCTGGGTCGAGGCCAAGCTCTCGCCAAACCAGAAGGGAAGCATCCGCCTCGGCCAGTTCGTGAGCTATACGATTGACGGCAAGAAATATCAGGGTACCGTCACCGACATCAAAGATCCTGCCGATGCAGCAAGCCAGATGGAGAGCTCGGAGAACACGAGCACCGGCACACAGGATGCGTCGAATGCAGCAGGTGATGCCAATGCATCCTCTGCCTCGCAGGACGGCTCATCTGCAGATGCATCGAGCTCTGCAGAGAGCAGCGACGCCGCCGCGCAGAAATCCGCTCCGACTGCAACCGAAGGCAGCGCTGATGACGACGACGGCCGTATCACCGTCAAGATTTCCCTGCCGAAAGACGACGCCCGGGCGTTGCGTCCCGGCATGGAGGCTGTTGTGAAGTTTGCGCTGAACAAGTAAATACGTTACGATTTTCAAGTCTTTCAAGGACTGCTGCATCTGTGGCAGTCCTTTTTGCTTGCATGGATGACGTATTCGTGTTACAATGAAACAAATTTCGCAAAGTAAAGGGATAAAGTCAGAGGTGAGCGATATGATAAATCCGAAACTGCGGGATGAGCTCAGCGAGCAGCTGTGCGAGGCTGTGCTGTCGCTGGAATCCATCGAGGAGTGCTATCAGTTCTTCGAGGACATCTGCACGGTCAGCGAGCTCAAGGCGCTGTCGCAGCGGCTCGAGGTGGCGCGGATGCTCAGTGCAGGGCATACGTATGACGACATCGTTGCGCGGACGGGCGCGAGCACGGCGACGATCAGCCGCGTGAAGCGCTGCCTGAACTATGGCGCGGACGGCTACAAGGTCGTCCTCGGTCGTCTGCCGAAATGGGAAGAGAAATGAATTCAATGGGAGAATTGCAGATGGGTAATGAGAAACAGGTTTTGGAAATCCCTTACGGCACGCGCGACTACCTGCCGGGCGAGGCGACGGGCAAGCGGGCCATCGAGACGCAGCTGGCAAAGCTTTTCGCACTTTGGGGCTATGACGAAGTCGTGACGCCGACAATCGAGTACCTCGACACGCTGACGATGGACAGCGGGCGCAGCCTTTCGCCGCAACTGTTCAAGCTTTTTGACAAGGGGGGGCGGACGCTGGCCCTGCGTCATGAGATGACGACGCCAATTGCGCGCGTCGTTGGCAGCCGTCTCAAAGATGCGCCGTTGCCGCTGAAGCTCTCGTACATCAGCAGCGTGTTCCGCTCGGAGCAGAGCCAGATGGGGCGCCAGTGCGAGTTCTATCAGGCGGGCGTCGAGCTCATTGGCAGTGCGTCGGCCGCGGCGGACGCCGAGGTGCTCGCACTCGCCATCCAGAGCCTGCTGCGGTCGGGACTCAAGAAGTTCCAGGTCTGCCTCGGCCAGGTGGAATTTGCAGCGGGCATCATGGAGCAGTACCGTATTTCCGAGGACGACCAGCAGACGCTCAAAGATGCGCTCGAACAGCACGACCTCGTGGCGTATGATGCGGCCATTGACGAATTGCCGCTTGCGGCGGCCGCGAAGAAGAATCTGCGCCAGCTGCCGGTGCTCTCGGGCGGCGAGGAGGTCTTGACGAAGGCCTACAGCCTCGCGCTCGGCGAGAAGAGCCGCCGCGCGCTCGACAATCTCAGCGCAGTCTACCGCCTGCTTGCGGCGTATGGCGTCGAACGGTTCGTGCGTTTCGATCTCGGCCTCATCCGCGATTTCAGCTATTATACCGGCATGGTTTTCGAAGTTTACACGGCAGGGCTCGGCTTTCCGCTCGCGGGCGGCGGCCGCTACGACCACATGCTTTCGGACTTCGGCTGCGCCTGCCCGGCGACGGGCTTTGCGCTCGGCATCGAGCGCGTGCTGCTGGCCCTCGAACGGCAGGGCATCGGTGCGCCTGCGCAGGCGAAAGATGTCTTCGTCGCTTATGCGGCAGGCAAGGAGGCAGAGGCGGTCAACCGCGCTTCGAGCCTGCGCAGTGAGGGCAAGGTCGCGGAGCTCGCGCTCACGCCGATGACGAAGGAAGATGCGGCGGCCGCACAGCAAGAGAAAGGTTATGCCGCGCTCGTCTATCTCGGATGACGCGTGCAATCGGGCGCGTCCGGCAGTTCGTACGGGCCATCACGGCGCAGGTCACGGCGGAAGATCGGGCCTATGTTGAGCACGTTCTGCCGAAGGAAGCGCTGCCGCTGTTCTATGGCATGCATCGCGCCGATCAGCGCCATGCGCTCAATGTCGCGCAGACGGCGATGCAGCTCGCGGGGAAATGCCGCGCGGAAGGAACGTCGGTGGATGAACGCCTGCTCGAACGCTGTGCGCTGCTGCACGATGTCGGGCGCAGGAAAGGCGACCTCGACATTTTCGGGAAAGTGTTCTGCGTGCTGGTGGTGCACTTTTTTCCTGCGCGTGCGCGGATGTGGGCGGAGGATGGAACGAGCTCGATGCTCGCGGTGTATTTTCATCATCCGAAGATCGGGGCGGCGATGCTGCGCGACATCGGAATGGCAGAAGAAGCTGAGTTGATTGAGCAGCATCATGCGGCAGTGAGGGCAGATGATTCACTGGAATTGCGACTGCTTCGTTCAGCCGATGAAGCAAACTGAACCGTCCGGCTGCAGCATCCTACTACTCCCCCAGTCAGCCTTCGGCTGACAGCCCCCTCAGGGAAGGGGCCTGAAAAACGGCTTGACGTTTACAGGTTGACATGTTATCATAAGTGACATATTCATACGTTACCACTTTACTTGATTGAAGTTGGAGGGAATCATGCAGACGCAGACAAGCGATTCGGAATATCTGACGGTGGCGCTGCCGAAGGGGAAGCTCTTCGGGCTGTCGGCGGATCTCTTCCAGAAGATCGGCTATACGGCGGAGGGGCTTTCGGACAAGTCGCGCAAGCTCATCATCACGAACGAGGAAAAGAAGATCCGCTTCATCGTTTCAAAGACGGCGGATGTGCCGACATATGTCGAGTATGGTGCGGCGGACATCGGCGTCATTGGCAAGGACGTGCTGATGGAGTCGCAGAAGGATGTCTACGAGCTCCTCGACCTCGGTTTTGGCAAGTGCCATCTGATGATGGCCGTCCATCGGCCGGACAAGCGCCCGTCGTTGATGGACTACGCGCACACGCGCGTCGCGACGAAGTTCCCGCATATCGCCGAGCAGTTCTTCAACGAGCACGGCATGCAGATGGAGTACATCAAGCTCAATGGCTCCATCGAGCTCGGGCCGATTGTCGGCCTCTCAGAGAGCATCGTCGATATCGTCGAGACGGGCACGACGCTCCGGGAAAATGATCTCGAGGAGATTGCCTACATCATGGACGCCACGGCCCGCCTCATCGCGAACCGCGTGAGCTTCAAGCTGAAATTCGACCGCATCCACCAGATGGTGGAGGATCTGCGGCAGGTGTTGGAAAGCGAGGAACAGTAATGAGGATTGTCAAGGCAAAGGAAGTCGGAGAACGCGAAGTCGAGCGCCTGCTCACGAAGGCGGCGTTTGACGAGGTCGAGCTCAATCCGAAGATTCGCGAGGGCAACAAGAAGCTGTTCGGCAAGGATATGAGCGCGGCCGAGCTCGTCCGCATGATCGTGAACGATGTGCGCAAGGACGGCGACAAGGCCGTCATGCATTACACGAAGCTCATCGACAAGGTCGATCTCACGCCGGAAAACATGCTCGTCAGCGAGGAGGAGTTCGCGGCGGCAGAAAAGGCGGCTGACCCTGCGGTTGTCGAATCGCTCAAGAAAGCGGCCGCGAATGTGCGGCGCTACCATGAGGAGCAGAAGCCGAATTCGTGGATGACGTACCGCGATGCGGGCTCGATTCTCGGCCAGGCCATCATCCCGCTCGACCGCGTCGGCATCTATGTGCCAGGCGGCACGGCGGCCTATCCTTCTTCCGTCATCATGAATGCCGTGCCGGCCTCGGTTGCAGGCGTTGGCGAAATCATCATGATGGTGCCGCCGAAGAATGGCAAGATCAATCCATACGTTCTGGTGGCAGCGCGTGCGGCAGGCGTCAAGAAAATCTACAAGATCGGTGGTGCGCAGGCCATCGCGGCCATGGCATTCGGCACGGAGACCGTGCCGCGCGTCGACAAGATCACGGGCCCGGGCAACATCTTCGTGACGCTGGCAAAGAAAGAGGTCTACGGCCATGTGGACATCGACATGCTCGCGGGCCCGAGTGAGATCCTGATTGTCGCCGACAAGACGGCCGACCCCGTCTATACGGCGGCCGACATGCTGAGCCAGGCCGAGCATGACCCGCTGGCGTCGAGCATCGTCATCACGGACGACGAAGAGCTCGCAATGAAGGTCGCGGCCGAGGCGGAAAAACAGCTCGCGAAGCTGCCGCGCAAGGAAATCGCGCAGGCGTCCATTGACCGCAACGGCAAGATCATCGTGGCCGAAGACATCATGCAGGCCATGCGCTTTGCCAATGTCTCGGCACCGGAGCACATGGAGCTCCTGACGGCGAACCCATTCCAGCTGCTGCCGTATGTGCGCCATGCGGGCGCCGTGTTCCTCGGCGCGTATTCGCCAGAGCCCTTGGGAGATTATTTTGCGGGCCCGAACCATGTGCTGCCGACGGGCGGCACGGCGCGCTATTATTCCGTGCTGAACGTCGAGACGTTCATGAAGCGCACGAGCATCATCTCGTACACGCAGCCCGCGCTCGCAGCCGTCTCGGATGACATCATCCGTCTCGCCGAGACCGAGGGACTTGACGCGCATGCCAATGCCATCCGCTTGAGGAGGAATTAACTTGTCACTGAAATATCGTCCGGGGCTCGCTGAACGCCCCTCGTATGAAATGGATGAAAATCCCTACCAGATTACGCTCAATGCGAACGAGAGCACGCTGAACATGCCGCCGATGGTGGAAGACCGTCTGATGGGCCGTTTTGCGAGCGTCGCATTCAACCGTTATCCGGGCGCGACGGACTACATGAATCTCATCGAGCAGATTGCGAAGAATTTCAATGTCGGCACGAACCAGGTGCTGCTCGGCAACGGCTCGTCCGAAATCATCGAGAAGGTTTTCTACTGCTTCGGCAACGCGAAGACGTCAAAAATCGTCTATCCGCAGCCGTCGTTCTCGATGTATGGCATCTACGCAGCGGCGGCCGAGGCGCAGGGCATCCCTGTCGATCTCGAGGATGATTATACGTTCGACGCGGAAAAATTCGTCAAGGCCGTTGTGGAGAGCAAGGCCGCGCTCGCCGTCGTCTGCAACCCGAACAATCCGACGGGCACGGGCATTCCGCTTTCGGACATCCAGTACATCGCCGACAACATCCCGATGAGCACGGTCTTCCTCGTTGATGAGGCCTATATCGAGTTCTACGGCCAGTCGGCGATGGGACTCCTCAAAGACTATCCGAACATGATTATCGCGCGGACGTTCTCGAAAGCCTATGGCCTCGCGTCGTGCCGCGTCGGCTATGCAATTGCCTCGCCCGCTATCACGGATATGATTGGCAAGTCGTTCATGCCGTACCACATGAACACGCTTTCGCTCGTGACGGCCGATGTCGTCTACCAGATGCGCAGCGAATACGTGCCGCGCATCCAGATGACGATTGCCGAGCGCAAGCGCGTTTATGAAGACTTGAAAAAAGTGGACGGCCTGACGGTCTATCCGTCGGAGACGAACTTCGTGCTGTTCCGCACGGAAAAGGCGGCGGAGCTCACAAAAGCATTCGAAGCGGCGAGCATCGGCGTGCGCCACTTCGGCAGTGCGCCGCGCCTTGAGAACTGCCTGCGCATCTCGATGGGCACGCGCGAGGAAAATGATACGTGGCTCAAAGTGCTCAAGGACTTCATGGGAGGCCAGTCATGAGCGCGCGGGCCGCGGCGGTCGAGCGGCGCACGGCAGAGACGGGCATCCGCCTCGCGCTGCATCTTGACGGCTCTGGCGAAGCAGACATCCATACGGGCATCGGCTTTTTCGACCACATGCTGACGCTCATGACGGCGCACGGCATGCTCGACCTCGCGCTCGTCTGCGATGGCGACATCGAGGTCGACGGCCACCACAGCGTCGAGGACATCGGCATCGCGCTCGGCGATGCATTCAAGAAAGCCATCGGCGACAAGAAGGGCATCTGCCGCTATGGCACGTTCTATCTGCCAATGGACGAGGCGCTTGCGTTCGTCTCGCTCGACATCAGCGGGCGGCCGTATCTCGTTTACGAGAATCAGGGCAATCCGATGGCGCCGATGATCGGCGGCTTTGACACGGAGCTCGTCGAAGAATTCCTGCGCGCGTTCGCCGTCCATGCAGGGCTCACGCTCCATGTGCGCGTGCTCTACGGCCGCAATTCGCACCACATGGTTGAGGCCATCTTCAAAGCCCTCGGTCACGCCCTGCGCATCGCTGTCGAGCACGACCCGAAAGTGACGGGGATTCCATCGACAAAGGGCATGCTTTGATAGCCACCAAACGTTAGCCTCACTCACAGAGGGAGGGGGACCGCGAAGCGGTGGTGGGAGTCTCACAAGCTAGACGCAGTAAAAATACGATTGCAGTTTACGCGGGCGTCGAAAGAAGCAATTACGCAGCCCGCATAAATGTCAATCGAGTATTGCACACGCCCATCTTGTGAGACTCCTTCAGTCAGCCATTCGGCTGACAGCTCCCTCTGAGAGGGAGCCTAAACTTCTTTGAGGGAGTTGATGATAAATGATTGCAGTTATAGATTATGGCGTAGGGAATTTGTTTAGTGTCGAAAAAGCCGTTGCCGCGCTTGGCGCAGACGTACAGGTCACGAGCGACAAAGACGTGATTGAAAACGCCGACAAGGTCATCCTGCCCGGTGTCGGCGCGTTCGGCGATTGCATGAAGAACCTTGAGGCGACGGGGCTCATCCCGACGATCAAAGGGCTTGTTGCCGATGGCCGTCCGATGCTCGGCATCTGTGTCGGCCTCCAGATTCTCTTTGACGGCAGCGAGGAAAGCCCGGGCGCGAAAGGCCTCGGCCTGATTCACGGCATGGTGAAGAAGATTCAGGCGCCGGGCCTCAAGATTCCGCACATGGGCTGGAACTCGCTGACGATTCGCGCAGAGCGCGAACCGCACGATCTCTTCCAGGGACTTGCGGAGCATCCGTATGTCTACTTCGTGCACAGCTATCATGCCGTGCCGGACGACCCGTCCGTCATCACGGCGACGACGGAGTATGGCGAGCAGCTGACGGCCTCGGTTGCCAAGGGCGCATTGCAGGCGACGCAGTTCCATCCCGAGAAATCAGGCGACGTCGGCCTCGCCATCCTGCGCAATTTCATCGAGCACTGAGGAGGCACCCCATGAGAATTTATCCGGCAATCGACATCCGCGGTGGCAAGTGCGTGCGCCTCTTCAAGGGCGATTTCGCGCAGGAGACGGTCTTTTCCGACAGCCCCGCTGACATGGCGAAGAAATGGGAGGACGAGGGCGCAGAGTTCCTGCACCTCGTCGATCTCGATGGTGCGCGCGCGGGCCATTCGGAAAATCTTGCGACCGTGCGAAATATCTTGCGGGCGGTATCCATTCCCGTCGAGCTCGGCGGCGGCATCCGCACAATGGCGAACATCGACGAAGTGCTCGCGCTCGGCGTGCGCCGCGTGATTCTCGGCTCTGTTGCCGTGCGCGATTCGGAGCTTGTGAAGAAGGCGTGCAAGAAATACGGCGACCGCATCGTCGTCGGCATCGACGCGAAAGACGGCATCGTCGCCGTCGATGGCTGGGGCGTCTCGGGCGATGTCGATGTCATCACGCTCGCAAAGCGCATGAAGGAGGCGGGCGTCCAGACAATCATCTACACGGACATCAGCCGCGACGGCACGCTTTCGGGCGTCAATGTAGAAGCGACGGCAAAGCTCGCCCGCGAGAGCGGCGTCGCCATCGTGGCCTCGGGCGGCGTGAAGGATGTCGGTGACATCCGTGCGCTGAAGCCATTCGAGAAAGACGGCATCGAGGGCGTCATCGTGGGCAAGTCGATTTACACGGGAAGCCTCGACTTGCACGAGGCTATTGAAAT
Source organism: Selenomonas sp. (assembly GCA_022773585.1). GTDB lineage: Bacteria > Bacillota > Negativicutes > Selenomonadales > Selenomonadaceae > Selenomonas_C. The sequence goes on from JALEZZ010000057.1 coordinate 30,147, forward strand.
CGCCAAAGAGGGGGAGTAAAATTGTATACGAAGAGAATTATTCCCTGCCTGGACGTCAAGGACGGCCGCGTCGTCAAGGGCACGAACTTCATCGGCCTGCGCGATGCAGGCGACCCCGTCGAGCTCGCGGCGCGGTATGACCAGGAGCGTGCGGACGAGCTCGTCTTCCTCGACATCACGGCGTCGAGCGACAAGCGCGACACGATTGTCGATGTCGCGCGCGGCTGCGCGTCGAAGGTCTTCATCCCGTTCACGATCGGCGGCGGCATCCGCACGGTCGAGGACATGCGCAAGATGCTCAAAGCTGGCGCGGACAAGACGTCGCTGAATACGGCGGCCGTCAAGAATCCGTCCGTCATCCGCGAGGGTGCCGAGCGCTTCGGCCGCCAGTGCGTCGTGCTCGCCGTCGATGCAAAGCGCAGCGGCGACCATAAGTGGGAGGTCTACGTCAATGGCGGCCGCACGCCGACGGGTCTCGACTGTCTCGAATGGGTCAAGCGCGCGACAGAACTCGGCGCGGGCGAGATCTTGCTGACGAGCATGGACTGCGATGGCACGAAGGACGGCTACGACATCGAGCTCACGCGCGCGGTTTCCGAAGCCGTCGATGTGCCTGTCATCGCTTCGGGCGGCGCGGGCAAGCTCGAGCATTTCTATGACGTGCTGACACTCGGCAAGGCCGACGCCGTGCTCGCGGCTTCCGTCTTCCACTATGGCACGTACACCGTGCGCCAGGTCAAGGAATATCTCAAATCGCGCGGCGTCGAAATGCGCTTCTGATATGGAGGTACGATTTGAATGAGTGTTGACATTTCCAAAGTGAAGTTTGATGAAAACGGCCTCGTGCCCGCCATCGTGCAGGAGGAGAGCGGCCAGGTGCTCATGCTCGCCTACATGAACAAGGAATCGCTCGAAAAGACGATCGAGACGGGGCTCACGTGGTTCTGGAGCCGCAGCCGGAAATGCCTCTGGCAGAAAGGCGAGACGAGCGGCAACATCCAGCAGGTCAAGGAGATTTCCTACGACTGTGATGGCGATACGCTGCTTGTGCGCGTGCATCAGCGCGGTGTCGCCTGCCATACGGGCACGTATTCGTGCTTCTCGGGCCGCCGCCTGCACCCGGAGGACAGCGGCAAGAACGTCGCCGTCGTGCCGCCGGAAAAACAGCAGTCGCTCGCCGTCGTGCTGAACGAGCTCTATGACGTCATCAAGGATCGCCAGCTCCACCCGATTGAAGGCTCATACACGAACTATCTCTTTGACAAGGGGCAGGACAAGATCCTCAAGAAAGTCGGCGAGGAAGCCGTTGAGACCGTCATCGCCTCGAAGAACAACGTGCGCAAGGAAATCATCTACGAGATGGGTGACCTCTGGTATCACTGCCTCGTGCTGCTCGCATTCCACGGCATCTCGCCGGAGGAGCTCTTCGCTGAGCTCATGAACCGTCGCAAGGGTGGCAGCTATCACAAGTTCACGGGCAAGACGGGCGTCCGCCCCGACATGTGAGGCCGCTATGGATTTCTATGAAAAGGAACAGGCGTTCCTCGCCGATACGCGCGACATCGCGCCGCAGGATACGCCGTTGAAGCAGGGCGCCCCCGTGCCGCCGCCGGAAAAGCCGGTCGCTCCTGGCACGAAGGTCATCCGCCTGCCTGAGCCAGAAATGCTCGCCGACCACGAGGTCAGCTTCCTCGAAATGGTCGAGCTCCGTGCAAGCGTGCGGAGCTACAAGGATACGCCGCTTTCGCTCAAAGAGCTCTCGTATCTGCTCTGGTGCACGCAGGGCGTCAAGATGCCGGCGCCGAAGGGCGGCAGCATGCGGACGGTGCCGAGCGCGGGCGCGCGCCATGCATTCGAGACGTATCTCTACATCCAGCGTGTCGAAGGGCTGGCGCCGGGCTTCTATCGCTATCTGGCGTTCGAGCACATGCTGCTGCCGCTTCACTTGGACGAGGCGGCGGGGGAGCAGTTTGCGGCATCGTTCCGCGCGAAAGGCGCGGTCGAGCAAAGCGCCGTGACATTTGTCTGGGCGGCGAATATCGCGCGCCTGGCATACGTTTTCGGCAAGCGTGCTTACCGTTATGCTTTCCTCGATGCAGGCCATGTCTGCGAGAACCTCTATCTCGCAGCATGGACGCTCGGGGCGGGTTGCTGTGCCATGGGCGCATTTGATGACACGGCGGTCGATACGGTGCTCGGCCTCGATGGCGGAGAGGAATTTGCCATCTATGGCGCGACGGTCGGCAAGGCCGCTGGCGTCGGGCCGACAGCGGGGAGAAAGGAAATGAACGTGTGATGCAAGTCATTTTTGGATTTCTCCTCGCACTGCTCATCGTCGTCTTCCTCATCGAGACGCGGCACAACCTCAAGCGCGACTCGGCGGCGTTCCGCCTCGTCGAGCAGTATGAGAAAGACCTCGGCAACCCCGCGCTCGTCGATGCCATCGTTGATTTCGTCGAAAACGACTGGAAGCTCAAGCGCGTCTGGCGTCGCGAACACGGCACGAAGGATGACGTGCGCGGCCTCATCAAGCATCTGATGCTCTGGGGCAACATGCGCAAAGGACGCCGCTTCATCCCAATCACGTCATTCTTCTATGTCGGATCGCTCGAATATCTCTTGAAGCACAAAGATGGCGAACCAAAACAGCTCGCCATGAAGATGATGCAGATTTTTCACTTTTAAAATCGAATACGAGAAAGGAATGGTAGAAATGTCGATGCTTGGAGCCATTGCTGTGCCGCACCCACCGCTCATCATGCCGGAGGTCGGCCACGGAGAAGAACGGCGCATCCAGAAGACCATCGACGCCTACCGCGAGGCAGCTGCGCGCATTGTGCGCCTTGCCCCTGACCTCATCGTGCTCACGAGTCCGCATACGGTCCTGTATGCGGACTATTTTCATATCTCGTCGGGCACGGGAGCAACGGGGGACTTCGGCCAGTTCCGCGCACCAGAACTGCGGATTCGCGTAGGCTATGAGGAACGGTTTGTGGGGCGCCTCTCGGCACTTGCCGAGGCGGCGGGATTGCCGGCGGGCACGCTCGGCGAACGGAATCCCGCGCTCGACCATGCGACGATGATTCCCGTGCGCTACTTGCAGGAAGCAGGCTATACGGGCAAAATCGTGCGCATCGGCCTCTCGGGGCTGTCATTTGCAAAGCATTACGAGCTCGGGCAGCTCATCACGCGTACGGCGGCGGAGCTCGGCCTCAAAATCGCATTCGTCGCAAGCGGCGATCTCTCGCACAAGCTCAAAGAGGACGGGCCGTATGGATTTGCGGCCGACGGACCCGTGTTCGACCAGCGCATGCAGGAATGCTTTGCAAGCGGCGATTTCCGGAAGCTCCTGATGACGCCGGCTGATCTCGCGGAAAATGCCGCCGAGTGCGGCCTTCGCTCGTTCTGGATCATGGCGGGCGCGCTCGACCGCCTCGCCGTCGATGCCGAGCTCTTGTCGTACGAAGGGCCGTTCGGTGTCGGCTATGGCGTGGCGTCGTTCCTCGTGACAGGGCGCGACGATGCGCGGAATTTTGGCGAGCAGGCGGCCGCCGAAGAACGCCGCCGCCTCGCATCCATCAAGGAACACGAGGACATCTATGTGCGCCTCGCGCGGCTGTCCCTCGAAACTTACGTGCAGTCGCATGGCTATGCGAAGCTGCCGGACGGCCTGCCGGAGGAGCTCATGCAGACAAAGGCGGGCGCGTTCGTTTCGCTCAAGAAGGACGGCCGCCTGCGCGGCTGCATCGGCACGATCCTGCCGACGCAGGACAGCCTCGCAAAAGAAATTTTGCGCAACGCCATCTCGGCGGGCACGCAGGATCCGCGCTTCTCGCCCGTGACGGCAGACGAACTGCCAAACCTCGTTTATGACGTCGATGTCCTGACGACGCCGGAGCGCATCGAAGGCCCGTCACAGCTCGACGTCAAGCGCTACGGCGTCATCGTCGAGAGCGGCGGGCGGCGCGGCTTGCTGCTGCCAGACCTCGCGGGGGTCGACAGTGTGGATGAGCAGATTGACATCGCGCGGCGCAAGGGCAACATCGGGCGGAATGAGAAGGTCACGCTCTATCGCTTCGAAGTCGTGCATCATGTCTGAAAGGGGAGGTCATTGATGTCTGAGCGAGAAACAGGCAGTGCCGTCTGCGAGCTCTGCCCGCATTACTGCCGCATCGCGGAAGGCGGAACCGGCCTCTGTGCGGCGCGCACGAATCACGGCGGGAAAATCGTCTGCAAGAACTACGGCCGGATCACGTCGCTCGCACTCGACCCCATCGAGAAGAAGCCGCTCTATCACTTTCATCCGGGGAGCATCATTCTCTCAGTTGGCAGCTATGGCTGCAACCTGCTCTGCCCCTTCTGCCAGAATCACGAGATTTCCCGCGCAAAGGAAGGGGAACTGCGCACGGAGACGCTGGCCCCTGAAGCACTTGTGCAGATTGCCGAAGATACGCGTCAGAAATACAACAATATCGGCGTTGCGTTCACTTACAACGAGCCGCTCGTGAGCTATGAATATCTGCTGGACTGCGCGAAACTGCTCTGCGAGCGCGGCCTCGCCGTCGTGCTCGTGACGAATGGCCAGATGTGTGCGGAGCCGCTTCGGAAGCTCCTGCCGTACGTCGATGCGATGAACATCGACCTCAAAGGCTTCACGCAGACGTTCTATGATTGGATCGGCGGCGACCTCGAAACGACGAAGACCGCCATCCGTCTCGCCGCCGAGGCCGGTGTCCATGTCGAAGTCACGACGCTCGTCATCCCCGGCAAAAATGACAACGAAAAAGAGATGGAAGCCGAAGCCTGCTGGCTTGCTTCCATCTCTCCTGAAATTCCGCTGCATCTTTCGCGTTACTTTCCACGCTACCACTGCAACATTCCAATGACACCTTTTGAAATGCTCAAGCGTTTGCAAACGATTGCTAATCAATATTTGCATTATGTTCACATCGGTAATGTTTAACGATATCGAAAGATTCACACCGTCTCTTTCTCTGCCATATCCATCTTCTTTGCCGCTTTCCTTTCATACCACCAAGCCCCGACGATCAGCAGCACGGCCAGCACGACGACGACAATCAGCCGCGTCGGGTCTTCCTGCCGCGTGATCGTATCGTGCCCGATGATGGCCTCGATGCCCGTCGAAGGGAACTTGCCGACGAACGACGAAATCACATAGTCCCGCATGCTCATGGCTGAGAGCGCGCCGAGGGCATTGAGCAGCACGCTCGGGAAATACGGCACCATGCGCGCGATTAGCATGACAACGAAGCCGCGCTTGCCGCTGTACTTGTCGATGTTCGCGAGCGTCTTGTGCTTCGCGATGACTTTTTCCGCCGCATCGCGGAAGAAGAACCGCAGCAGCACGAAACTCAGCGTCACGCCGACCGTCTCGGCGACGACGGAGAGGAAGATGCCCCAGAAGATGCCGAAAATCAGCGTATTCGCCGTCGAGAAGATGATGGCGGGCGGGAAGCCGAGCGCATTGACAAACAGTGTCAGGAGAAAGCTGAACACGACGGCCCAGCCGCCAAACGACTGGATGTATCCCGCCGTCTCTTGAATGTCGCCGCGCGCGAGCAGTCCGCAGAGATGCGGGAAGAAGGCAGGATTCGCAAGATGGATGACGAGGACGAGCAGGACGATAGCGAGAGCCGCCCCGACCTTGACAAGCCCCATCGATTTTTTCGGCAGAAACGACAACAAAATCGGCCCCTTTCAAATCTATGTTGTGTATTATATCATTTTTACCATGGAGATTACATGATTTCTATGGTAAAATGAAAGAGATTGTTGAAGCAGGAGGGGTCATGTGAATCGGTTCGTCAGCTGGTGGAAGAGCGCGGAGGGAAGTGCGGCGCGGGCGGGAGTGCTCACGGCGCTGCCGATGGTTGCGGGGCTCGTGCTTGTCGCGCAGATGGCGTCGGAGGCAGGAGCGTATTTCCCGGCGGTCTACGTTCTCGCGGCGGCGCTTGCGGCGGCTGGCACGCTGGCGTTTTTGCGGCTTCGTCTCGCGCTGGCGCTCGGGCCGGATCTCGTGATGGCGGGCTGGCTGTTCTCGCTGCTCGTCATCTCGTATGGCCTGACGCTCGGCCAGCTCTATGCGCTGTTGGCGGTCGTTTCGCTTCTTGCCTGCGCCGCAGCATTTTCGGGGCTGGCATCCCGCATCGTCAGCGCTGTGCCGGATTGCATCCGCGCGGCGCTCCCCGTGGCGCTCGGCGTGATGCTCGTGCTCTGGGGGATGGAGCAGGGGAGGATGCTCCTCGCGTCTCCTGTGCACCTTGTGATGCTCGGCGATTTTGCCGACCCGCTCGCGTATTTCAGCCTGCTCGGCCTCGTGCTGATGCTCGGCCTGCGGGCGCTCGGCGTTCGGCAGGCAGTCGGGCTCGGCTTGATCCTCACGGCGCTCCTGTCGTTCATCGAAGGCTTCTGGATTGTGCCGCCCGCGCCATTTTATGCGCCGGAAGGACTCGACCGTGCAGCTGGACTTTTTCTGCTGGCAGGCGATGGAGACGCGCAGGCGTTCGGCGTCATGGCGACGGTCGCGCCGTGGCTGTTCCTTGCGTTGCTGCTCTGCTTTTATGGGACATGGCAGGCGCTTGGGACGGGACGGGAGGTTCCGCCGAAACAGCCGCTCCGCGTCGTCTGCATCATGAACCTCTTTGCGGCACTCCTTGGCATGACGCCGATGACGGCCGCGCCGGAGTCAGCACTCGCAGGCGAGGCAGGGCGGGCGCATCCTCGTGCCTATGCATTTGGCGCGGCGGCGGGGCTGGTTTTTCTGCTCTCGGCTGCGCCGCTTGCAAAAGAGCTTGCTTCGTTTCCAGCAATGCTCGTGCCCTGTGTGATTTTCGCGGGGTTCCTGCTTCTCGCGCGAGCGCGCTTTGACTGGGCAGGTGCCGACTTCGCGGAGCGCGCGGCAGCCGTCTGCCTCTGCGTGCTCGTGCCGTTGACGTACGATATGGCGCTCGGCCTTGCGGTTGCGGTCGCAGCGTATGTGTTTTTGAAGGTGCTCGCAGGCCGCACGGCCGATGTCACGCGCACGATGCGCGTTTTCGCCGCGCTGGCCGTCTTGCTCGTCTTTGCCGAATCGTGGCTGTTCTGATAGATTCGTGATATGTGATTGATTTTTTGATAGAAAGGAGCATCTGCTCTATGCAGCAAATCCAGTCTTCTTACAGAAAAATCCTCTTTGCCAGCGCTCTGGCTGGTGCATTTGTATTTTCGCTTCCCTCTGCGACGGAGGCACACCGCCTCCAGACGTCGCAGCCGCAGATGGAAACGAAAGTGGAAATGCAGGGCGTGCGCCATGTGCAGCAGTCTTCGGGCGTGCAGCATGCCATTCGTCCGACGCCCGAGGGCACGACGCGCTCGATTTCGCGTTCGGAGCCGCGCTCTTCCCTCCAGGAGCGCATTGATGCCATCCTGCATCCGGTCGAAGCGCCGGTGCCGGACGTGATGACGCCGTTCAACGTGCCGAAGACGGTTTCGGCTTATGATGACTCGATCATCGGCACGCCGCTCGCGACACAGGAGCAGTGCGTGAAGTATCTGCTCTCCTACAACCCGGCGCCGAACATTTCCTGCACGCCGCAGCAGCTCGTTTCCTTCTATTATCAAGAAGGCGAGCGCGAGGGCATCCGCCCCGATGTGGCATTCGCACAGGCGCTGAAAGAGACGGGATTCTTCCGTTATGGCGGCGATGTCGTGCCGTCGCAGAACAATTACTGCGGCCTCGGCACGACGGGCGGCGGCGTGCGCGGTGCGGCATTCCAGACGCCGCAGATGGGCGTGCGTGCGCACATCCAGCACTTGCTCGCCTATGCTTCGACGCGCGAGCCGCAGGAGCCTGTCGTCGATCCGCGCTACAGCCTCGTGCGCGGCACGTATGGCGACAGCACGCTCGGCGCGTGGGAAGACCTCAACGGCCGCTGGGCTGTGCCGGGCAATTCCTATGGGCAGAGCATCCTCTCGATGTTCCGTGCCATCCTCAGCGAATGATGATTTTTGAGATAGAGAAAGGATGACCACCCTTCGATGATTACCACGAACAACCTGAGCCTCCAGTTCGGCAAGCGCGTCCTCTACAAAGACGTCAATTTGAAGTTCACGCCGGGCAACTGCTATGGCATCATCGGCGCAAACGGCGCTGGCAAGTCGACGTTCCTGAAGCTGCTTTCCGGCGAGCTCGAGCCGACGGGCGGCACGGTCGAAGTCACGCCGGGCGAGCGCCTCGCGGTCTTGAAGCAGGATCACTATGCGTTCGATCAGTATCAGGTGCTGCGCACGGTCATGATGGGCCATCCGCGCCTCGTCGAAATCATGGACGAAAAGGACGCGCTCTATGCAAAGCCTGATTTCTCCGAAGCGGACGGCATGAAAGCGTCGGAGCTCGAGGCGGAGTTCGCCGAGCTCAACGGTTGGGACGCGGAGTCCGATGCCGCAAAGCTCCTGAACGGCCTCGGCATCCCCGACGAAAAGCATGAGCTCATGATGTCGGAGCTCACGGCGAAAGAGAAAGTCCGTGTCCTGCTCGCGCAGGCGCTGTTCGGGAGTCCCGACATCCTGCTCCTCGACGAGCCGACGAACCATCTCGACGTGGCTTCCATCAACTGGCTCGAGAACTTCCTCGCCGACTTTCCGAACACGGTCATCGTCGTCTCGCATGACCGCCATTTCCTCAACCAGGTCTGCACGTACATCTGCGACGTCGATTTCGGCGAGATCCGCCTCTATGCAGGCAACTACGATTTCTGGTACCAGTCGAGCCAGCTCGCGCTCCAGCTTCAGAAAGAGCAGAACAAGAAGGCGGAGGAAAAGATCAAGGAACTCCAGAACTTCATCGCGCGCTTCGCTGCGAACGCCGCGAAGTCGAAGCAGGCGACGAGTCGCAAGAAGCTCCTCGACAAGATCAAGGTCGAGGACATCAAGCCGTCATCGCGCCGCTATCCGTATATCGCTTTCACGCCCGACCGCGAAGCGGGCGACCAGCTGCTCATGGTCGATGGCATCAGCAAGAGCGTCGATGGCGAGCCCGTGCTGAAGAATGTCAGCTTCACGCTGAAAAAGGGCGACAAGGTCGCGTTCGTCGGCCCGAACACGCTCGGCAAGACGATGCTGTTCAAGATTCTCATGGGCGAAGAAGAGCCGGATGCAGGCTCGTTCAAATGGGGCATCACGACGACGCAGGCGTACCTGCCGTCTGACAACTCGTCGTATTTCGATGATGTCGATCTGAACCTCGTCGACTGGCTGCGCCAGTTTTCGAAAGACCCGGACGAGACGTTCGTGCGCGGCTTCCTCGGCCGCATGCTGTTCTCTGGCGAAGAAAGCCAGAAAAAGGCGAAGGTGCTCTCCGGCGGCGAGCGCGTGCGCTGCATGCTCTCGCGCATGATGCTTTCGGGCGCGAATGTGCTGCTCTTGGACGAGCCGACGAACCATCTCGACCTCGAATCCATCACGGCGCTCAACAACGGCCTCATCGCTTTTAACGGCACGGCACTTTTCGCGTCGCACGACCATCAGTTCGTCCAGACCATCGCGAACCGCATCATCGATATCACGCCGGATGGTGTCGTCGACCGCGTGACGACGTATGACGAGTTCCTCGCGAACGAAACTGTGCAGCAGCAGATTGCTGCGAAGTATAAGGAAGCAGAAGCCTGACCACAGGATAAAGGTGGGATTGCATGCTCAGCAAGTTTTTCCCGAATCTGGAACGAAAAAAGAAGAAAGAGCTCGGCTCGGCTGTCCGGCTGCGCGAGATGGTGGACGTCCTGCGCAAATACGACGTCGTGCGCGGACTCACACCGGAAAAGCTGCGCCATATCCTCGAAGACCTCGGCCCGACGTTCGTGAAACTCGGCCAGGTCATGAGCATGCGCCCCGATTTCCTGCCGCAGGAATACTGCGACGAGCTCATCAAGCTCCAGAGCTCGGCGAAGCCCATGCCGTTCTCGACGATTATCGAGACGATCGAGCAGGAGTACAGCCGCAAATGGGACAAGGTCTTCGAGAGCATCGATGAGAAAGTCCTCGGCTCGGCCTCCATCGCACAGGTGCACAGTGCCGTGCTCGTCACGGGGGAACGCGTCGTCGTGAAAGTCCAGCGGCCCGGCATCTACAAGATCATGTCGCGTGACATGGTGCTGCTGAAGCGGGCGGCACGGCTCGTCAAGGTCGTGAGCCATTCGCAGGACGTCATCGACTTCGACATGGTGCTCGACGAAATGTGGTCGATTGCGAAGCAGGAGATGGACTTCCTGATTGAGGCAGACCACATCGAGGAATTCGCGCATCTCAATCACGACGACATGTTCGTGACATGTCCGCACGTCTATCGGAAGCTCACGACGCAGCACATCCTCGTCATGGAGTACATCGACGGCGTGCCGATTGACGATTTTGACGGCCTGCGCGCACGCGGCGTCGATGTGACCGTGCTCGGGCGGCGGCTCGGCGAGAACTACGTCAAGCAGATCATCGAAGATGGTTTCTTTCATGCTGATCCGCACCCTGGCAACATCTGGGTGCGGAACGGCCGCATCGTCTGGCTCGATCTCGGCATGATGGGACGCCTCTCGAACCGCGACCGCACGGCTATCCGTAAGGCGGTCATCGCGCTCGCGAACCATGACACGTTCGAGATGAAGACCGCCGTGCTCGCGCTCGGCGTGCCGCGCGGCCACATCAACCACACAGCGCTCTACCAGGACATCGACGCGCTCCTGGCGCAGTACAGTTCGCTCGATTTCCGCGAGCTCAAGATGGGCATGCTGACGCGCCAGATTATGAACATCCTGCGCGTTCACCACATCGCCTGCCCGCAGGGGCTCTCAATGTTCGCGCGCGGCGTCCTGACCATCGAAGGCGTCATGCGGCTCATCTGTCCGAAAGTCAGCTTCGTCGAAATCTTTGCCAAGAGCCTCCAGCTCAACTTCAAGAAGAATTTCAGCTGGAAGGAAGAGGTGCAGAAGGCGCGCCGCGAGGGCTACATCCTCATGCGCAAGTCCATGCAGCTCCCCGAACAGATTTCGGACATCCTCAAGATGACGATGAGCGGCCAGACGAAAGTCAACCTCGACCTCACAGGCTCCGAGGAACCGCTCCGGCACGTCGACAAGATGGTGAACCGCGTCATCGTCGCCGTCCTCACGGCGGCGCTGCTCTTAGGTTCGAGCACCATCTGCACGACGAACATGACGCCGAAGATTCTCGAGATACCGCTTCTCGGGTTCATCGGCTATCTTCTCGCATTTTTTCTGAGCCTCCGGCTCATCTGGGACATTCACAAAGGACGTTGACCAAAGACTTTTTGCAAGACAATGCATCCGAAGAGTTCTTCGGGTGCATTGCCTTGCATTTTTTTATCCCTATGTTATCCTGTTGGTAGCAATCAAGGAGGACTTTTCATGCATCGTTTTGATCCACGCATCTATCTCTTCACGCTCGGCCACTTCTCGGTCGACTGGGCGCAGGGCGCGATTCCGGCGCTGCTGCCGTACTTCATCGCAACGTGCAACCTGAACTATCAGGATGCTGGCACGCTGATTTTTGCGAACATCCTGCTGTCGTCTATCGCGCAGCCGGTCTTCGGCTACTACGCCGACCGCGTCTCGAAGCCGTGGTTCGTGCCGGCAGGCCCGATCATCAGCGGCGTGAGCCTCGCCGTGCTGCCATTCGTGACGGATTACTGGCTCATCTTCCTCTGCTCGATGTTCTCTGGGCTAGGCTCGGCCGTTTATCACCCGGAGGCCGCGCGCATGGTCAACGGTCTCGCGGGCGCGCAGAAAGGCAAAGCACTTGGCGCGTTCTCCGTCGGCGGCAACGCGGGCTTTGCCGTTGGCCCGATGTTTGCGGGCTTCTGCGCCTATGTGTTTGACATTCACGGGCTCGTGTTCTACGGCGTGTTCAACGTCGTTGCGGCCCTGCTGATCCATCGCTATATGTCGGGCATCCTCGCCGACCTCGCGAAGGTGCAGCGCGTGGAGAGGAGACAGCACGCAGGGCTCGCGCAGGAAAATGACTGGCCGTCATTCGGTAAGCTGTCGCTCGTGATTCTCGCGCGCTCGACGGGCTTCTGCGTCTGCAATGCCTTCATCCCGCTGTTCTGGATTCATGTGCTTGGTACGTCGGAATCGACCGGCAGTTTTGCGCTGACGCTGCTCTTCACGCTCGGCGCATTCATCACGTATTTCGGCGGCATCCTGTCCGACCGCCTCGGCTTCGTCAAGATGCTGCACGTCTCGTTCCTCGTGATGATTCCCGTCATGTTCCTGCTCGTGCGTTGCACGGATGCCGTTGTGGCGACCATCCTGCTCGTCCCGGCCGCGTTCGCGCTCTTCGCGCCGTACAGCGGCATCGTCGTGCTCGGCCAGACGTATCTCGGCAAGAACATCGCATTCGCCTCGGGCGTGACGCTCGGCCTCCAGGGCACGCTCGGCGGCCTCGTGACCCCGCTCGTCGGCCGCGCCGCTGACAGCTACGGCATCGTGACGGCGCTCCAGATCCTCTGGCTTGTCGCCGTCCTCGGCACCGTCGCGTCGTTCACGCTCCATACGCCGGAGGCGCTGAAGCATAAGAAAAAAGAAAACGCGTGAAGCGGTCTTTTGCGCACGATTCTTCTATGAATGGAAAAATCGTGCGCTTTGTGTTAAAATATTTCGAGATACAAGTGTTACATTGTCAATGGAGGAGTCATCATGAGGGGTATTCGCGGGGCGGTTACGGTGGAACAGGATGAAAAGGAAGCCATCTGGCAGGCGGCGGCCGAGATGGTCACGGCCATGCTGAAAGAAAATGACATCGCGCCGGAGGACATCGGCGCGGCCATCTTCAGCCAGACGGAAGACCTCGTGAGCGCGTTCCCGTCGGCCGGCGTGCGGAGCCGCGTGCAGGGCTTCGACCTCGTGCCGCTTTTCGATGCGCGCCAGCTCGCCATCGAGGGCAGCATCCCGATGTGCATCCGTGCGTTGCTGCTTGTCGATACCGACCGTGCGCAGCGCGACATCCATCACATCTACCTCGGTCGCGCCCGCAAGCTGCGGCCAGATCTCGCGAAGTGATTTCATCCGAGCTTCTCTTGGACTGGAGGAAAAGAAAATGACGACAGCAGAACGATTGAAAAAAGCAGATGAACTTCATCAGCGCGGGTACAACTGCGCCCAGTCCGTGGCATGCGCGTTTGCGGACAAGACGGATGTTCCGGCAGAGGTGCTCTTTGCTGCGAACGAAGGCTATGGAGCTGGCGCGGGGACGATGGATGGCGTGTGCGGGGCGCTCATGGGCGCCGTCATGCTCGGCGGCCTCAAGAGCAGTACCAGGAATCTCGATGCGCCGAACTCCAAGCCGGCGACGATGCAGCTCTCGCGCAAGCTGATGAAGGCGTTCGAGGAATCGGCAGGGGCATTGTACTGCAAAGACCTCAAAGGCGTCGAGACAGGAAAAGTCATCTGCACCTGCCCTGACTGCATCCGCAAATCCTGTGAGCTGGCGGCAGACATTGTCTATGGAGACAAAGATTGAGTTCATGAAATTCGGACGGATGCGAAATGAGGAAGTACGCGATGCGACGATTTGATGATTTCTGCCGAGCGCTGCGCAATCTGCAGGAAATTCGTGGCAAGGAGCCTCCGTATGATACGATTACGCAGACGGGCATGGTGTCACTGTTTGAAATCTGCTTTGAGCAGGCGTGGAAGGCGATGAAGGAAGCGCTCGAAGCAAATGGTTTCAACAGCCAGCGAACCGGTTCGCCGCGCATGGTCATCAAGCAGGCGTACCAGGCAGGCATGGTTGCGGATGAAGAAGCCTGGCTTTCCTCACTCGTTGCGCGGAACAATGTAGCACATACGTATAACGAAGCCATCGCGCTCGGCATCATCCGCGATGCGAAAGAGAAATATCTGCCGCTCTTTGAAGCGCTGAAGACGGAACTGCAGGAGGCATGGTCGTGATGGATCTTCGCGAAAACATCAAAGACGGCATCATCGCCCTTGCAAAGCAGCACGGTGTGAAAAAAGTCATTCTGTTCGGTTCGCGTGCGCGCGGCGACAACTGGGAGCGCAGCGATATCGATCTTGCGGCCAGCGGCGGCGACATGGTACGCTTCACGCTTGACGTCGATGACTGCATCCCGACGCTCTTGATGTTCGATGTTGTGGATCTCGATGGCCCCGTGCAGCCGGAGCTGCTAGCTGCGATTCAGCGAGACGGTATCCTGTTATATGAAAGAACTTGTGACAAAATTTCTGGCTGATGCGTGCATCGGCCTTTTTTCTTCTATACTTTTTGGCCAATCTCATGTAGAATAAGGAAGGATAAGTCTAAATCGTTGGATAAGGAGCGATATCATTGAGCAACATTGATACAAAATGCGTCAACGCGATCCGCGTGCTGGCGGCGGATGCCATCCAGAAGGCAAACTCCGGCCATCCGGGCCTGCCGCTCGGCTCGGCGCCGATGGCGTATGAACTCTGGGCGAACCATATGAACCACAACCCGAAGGATCCGAAGTGGGCGAACCGCGACCGCTTCATCCTCTCGGGCGGCCATGGCTCGACGCTTCTTTACTCGCTGCTTCATTTCTATGGCTACGGCCTGACGATGGATGATATGAAAGAGTTCCGTCAGCTCGATTCCCTGACGCCGGGCCATCCGGAGTACGGTCACACGGTCGGTGTCGAAGCGACGACGGGCCCGCTCGGCGCCGGCATGGGCATGGCCGTCGGCATGGCGATGGCGGAGGCGCATCTCGCCGCGACGTTCAACAAGCCGGGCTACCCAATCGTCGATCATTACACGTTCGCACTCGGCGGCGACGGCTGCATGATGGAGGGCATTTCGTCCGAGGCGTTCTCGCTTGCGGGCACGCTCGGCCTTTCAAAGCTCATCATCCTCTACGACAGCAACAACATTTCCATCGAGGGCAATACGAACATCGCGTTCCGCGAAAACGTGCAGAAGCGCATGGAGGCGTTCGGCTTCCAGACGATCACGGTCGAGGACGGCAACGACCTCGCGGCCATCGGCAAGGCCATCGAAGAGGCGAAGGCTGACAAAGAGCATCCGTCCTTCATCACGGTCAAGACGCAGATCGGCTATGGCTGCCCGGCAAAGCAGGGCAAGGCCAGTGCTCATGGCGAGCCGCTTGGCGTTGAGAACGTCAAGGCGCTCAAGGAGAATCTCGGCTGGCCGGAGCCTGACAAGAGCTTCAACATCCCGGATGATGTTTACGCACATTACGCTGAGCTTGCGAAAAAGGGCGCGGCAGCAGAAGATGCTTGGAACAAGCTCTTTGCCGACTATGCGGCGAAGTTCCCCGAGGCGAAAGCGCTCTGGGACAAGTTCCATGCACCAATCGATGCAAAGGCGCTGCTCACGGACGAAGAGTTCTGGGCTTATGAGGACAAGCCGCAGGCAACGCGCGGGCTTTCCGGCATCATGATCAACCGCCTGAAGGACAAGCTGCCGCAGCTCTTCGGCGGCAGTGCCGACCTTGCGCCGTCGAACAAGACGAACATGAAGGACGAGGGCGATTTCAGCAAAGAGGATTACAAGGGCCGCAACCTGCATTTCGGCGTCCGCGAGTTCGCGATGACGGCGATTGCAAACGGCATCACGCTTCATGGCGGCCTGCGTGCCTATATCGCGACGTTCTTCGTCTTCTCGGACTACACGAAGCCGATGGCACGCCTTGCGGCCCTCATGGGCCTGCCGGTCACGTATGTCTTCACGCACGACAGTATCGGCGTCGGCGAAGACGGCCCGACGCATGAGCCGGTCGAGCAGCTCGCGATGTGGCGCGCCCTGCCGAACGTCAACACGTTCCGTCCGGCCGACGCGACGGAGACGGCCGCCGGCTGGTATCTCGCCGTGACGAGCACGAAGACGCCGACCGTCCTCGTGCTGACGCGCCAGAACCTGCCGCAGCTGCCGGGCTCGTCGAAAGACGCACTCAAGGGCGCTTATGTCGTGTCGGAAGCGAAAGACTCCGCAAACATGAAGGGCATCCTGATCGGCACGGGCTCCGAGGTCAGCCTTGCCATCGAAGCACAGAAAGAACTTGCATCGCAGGGCATCGACGTCCGCGTCGTTTCCATGCCGTGCGAGGAACTCTTCGACGCACAGAGCGCCGAGTACAAGGAAAGCGTCCTGCCGCATGACGTGCGTGCGCGTGTCGCCGTCGAAGCCGCTGCCGATTTCGGCTGGGGCAAATACGTCGGCCTCGATGGCGCGACGGTCACGATGAAGGGCTTCGGCGCTTCGGCACCGGCAGCCAAGCTCTTCGAGAAGTTCGGCTTCACGAAGGAGAACGTCGTCCGTACGATGCTCGGCGTTCTCGCAAAACAAAATTGATAAAATAGCGCCAATCTGACATGAGGGCGGAACACTGCACGACTTGCGATGTTCCGCCCTTGTTTTCAAAATTTCAAGGAGGATGGGGAATATCGTATGGAAATCTGGCAACGGAATCTGGCCATCTGCTGTGCGGTGACATTTATTGTTTCCGTAGGCACGAGCCAGATGGCGCCGATTCTGCCGCTCTATATCTGCGAACTCGGCATCGAAGGGCAGGAAGATATGGCGCGATGGTCGGGCATCGTCTTCGGATGCAGCTTTGTCACGCTGGCGGTCTTTTCTCCCATCTGGGGGCGGGTGGCTGACCGGTATGGCAGGAAGCTCATGATCTTGCGGGCGACGGGCTGGCTCGGCGTCATCATGATCGCGCTCGGCCTGGCACAGAATGTCTGGCAGCTCGTAGGGCTCCGCCTGCTCCAGGGCGCGATGAGCGGCTTGCAGTCTGCCGTCATTCCACTGCTTGCGGCGGAGACACCGCGGGACAAGTCGGGCTGGGCGATGAGCATGTACTTTGCCGCACAAGTGACAGGCGGCCTGCTCGGCCCTGTCATCGGCGGCGGCCTTTCCGAGGCTGTCGGCTACCGCAATTCATTCTTTGTGACTGGCGCACTGTGCCTGCTCGGCTTTGCTGCCGCGCTGTTCGTCCGGGAGACGAAACAGCCCGCGCTCGTTTCGGAAACCGGGCAGAGCACGCGGGAGATGTTTCTGGCGCTGCCGCGTTTCCGCATGACGATGGCTGCTTTCCTTGTCACGTTCCTGATGTATTTTTCCATTACGTGCATGCAGCCGGTGCTCACAGTTTATGTGGATGCATTGGCACCGGATACGGAGCATCTGGCCGTCGTCGCCGGCATCGTCTTTTCTTGTTCCGGCGTTGCGAGCATGCTGTTTGCTTCAAAGCTCGGCCATCTTTCCGACCAGGCGGGGCCGCACCGCGTCCTCGTGGGGTCGCTCTTGCTTGCCGGCCTTGTTTCCTTTCCGCAGGGATGCGTGACGACGGCATGGGAGCTCGGGGCGCTGCGGTTCGTGCATGGCATCGCGATGGCAGGGATGATTCCCGCCATCAATGACATCATCCGGCTGATCACGCCGACTTCCTGCACGGGGCGCATCTATGGATTCAACCAGTCAGCGCAGTACGTTGGCACATTTGCCGGCGCTTTTGCCGGAGGACAGCTGACCGCGTGCCTCGGTTTTGCACACATGTTTTTTATCGTCGGCCTGCTGCTCTTGGGGAGCGCCGTTTGGTGCAGGATGCACCTCTATGTTGATGCCTCGCCTGAAAAATAAAATTTCGCCGAAAACCCTCCCCGGGGGTTCCTCCATGCATCAAAGCTATGATATTCTTTCCTTGAGGTTTTGGACGTTGCGGAACGTACAAGTTTCAGGGAAAGGAGGGAGGACGTGCGGTTTCTCACAGAATACGACCGGATGTATCTGCGCGTGGCGATGCCGTCGGCGGTGGAGGGCGTCTTCATGGTGCTCTTGAGCTCGGTGGACATCATCATGGTCGGTACGCTCGGCCTCGAGGCCATCGCAGCCGTCAGCATTTTCACGCAGCCGCGCATGATGCTGCTCTGCGTGACGCGCTCGCTCGCTTCGGCTGTGACGCTCCTGACGGCGCGGTTTTTCGGGCGCGGCGAGCATGCGCCGCAGGTGCGCGTGCTCTGCCAGTCGCTGACGCTCGGCGCTGTTGTGCTCGGCTTCTTGCATCTCGTCTTTTATTTCCATCTGGAAGCGCTGCTTTCGTGGATGGGGGCGGAGCCGCAGTATCTCGCGGACGCGTTGCGCTATGGCAATCTCGCGCTCTTTGGCGTTTTTCTGACGTCGCTTGCGACGCTGCTGCAGGCCGGGCTCATGGGGCAGGGGCGCACGGCGCTCGTGCTCTGGATCAATCTCTGGGGCAATGGCGTAAACTGCGTCGTCAATGCGCTCTTCATCTTCGGACTCGGGCCGTTCCCGGCGCTCGGCGTCGAGGGCGCGGCTATCGGCACGGTGGCCGGTGCGGCATACATGCTCTTCGAAACGGCGCGGCGGCTGCATGGCGAGATTGGTTTTTCGAAAGATGCATTCTTGCCGGATTGCGCGTTCTTCCGCTCGCTGCTGCCGATTTTCGGCGGCGTGTTCTCGGAGCAGGGCTTCGAGCGCATCGGCATGGTGCTCTACACGCGCATGGCGGCAGGGCTCGGCGAGGTGCCGTATGCCGTGCATGCCATCGCGATGAACTTCTGCGATTTCTACTATTGCTTCGCAGGCGGCCTCGGCAAGGCGAGCATGGTGCTCGCAGGACAGGCGTACGGTCGCGGCGACGTCGGCGCGTGGCGCGCGTACGGGCGGGCAGGACTGCGCTGGAGCATGATTTTTTCGACGATTTCCTTCGTCCTGACGTATGCGCTGCGTGAAGAGATCTTCTGGGTTTACACGGATGATGCGGCGTCATTGCCGCTCGGCATGATGGTGCTCGCGTTTGTCGCCGTCGTGAGCTTTCCCGAGGCGCATGCGCTCGTCTGCGCCGGCATCCTGCGCGGCACGGGCTGCACGAACGAGGTCGCGGCGTATTCGTTTGTCAGCGTGACGTTCCTGCGCCCGGTCGTGACGGCGTTCCTTCTCTACGTTCTCGGACTCGGCCTCATGGGCGTCTGGCTGGCACTGGCCTTTGACCAGTCTCTGCGTGCCGTTTGTTCGTCTGTGCTCGTCAGACGCCTCTGGCGAAAAAAATGCTTGCCAACAGGCGCATAAGCTGGTATGATAAAGATGTTAATGATTATCTAAGTCATAAAAACAGCAAAACTTCACAAGATTGGACCAGGTGTCGCAAGACTCAATAGGGAAGCCGGTCAAAGTCCGGCGCGGTCCCGCCACTGTAACAGTGAGTGCACTGCAGAAGATATGTCACTGGAGATGGAAAAGCATCTTTGGGAAGGCGCAGCAGCACGAAGAACTGGAGCCAGGAGAACTGCCTGATCGACAATCGCCGATTGACCCGCGAGCGACGGGGATGGAGATTTCGAGAAAGGCTTCTTTCTGTATGCGCCGTTTGTGGTGACGTATGCCTTGAAGAGATCCAGCCCTTCCTCCTTTGCGGGGGAAGGGCTTTTTTGCGTGCAGTTCGTTTCTGCCGCTTGCTTTGAAAGGAGTGGTGCCGTTGAAAAGATTTTGGAAGAAGCTGGCGGAGATGCTGGTGACGCTCCTCGGGGTGACGTTCCTGACGTTCTGCCTTTCGGTGCTTGCACCCGGCGATCCGGCGGCGATGGTGCTCGAGGCTGGCGACCACATCGTGTCGGAGGAGCTCCTTGCACAGACCCGCCACGAGATGGGGCTCGACCAGCCGTTCCTCGTCCAGTACGGGCGATGGCTCGGCGGCGTCGCGCACGGCGACCTCGGCCTCTCGTACTCGGCGAAGAAGCCGGTTGCTGAAAAGCTCATGGAAGGGAGCACGGGCACGTTCTTCCTCGCGGCCGTGACGGTGTGCTTCATGCTGATCATCTCGCTGCCGCTCGGCATCTGGTCAGCTGTGCATCGGAACTGGCTGCCGGACTACCTCGTGCGCGTCGGCTCGTTCATCGGCGTGTCGATGCCGAATTTCTGGCTCGGACTCATTCTCCTCTATGTCTTCGGCCTGAAGCTCGGACTCTTTCCCATCACGAGCTCGTCGGTGACAGCGAAAGGCGTCGTGCTGCCGGCGCTGACGCTCGCCATCTACCAATCAGCGAAATACGTGCGGCAGGTCCGTACGGTCATCCTCGACGAGCTCCATCAGGACTATGTCGTCGGCGCGCGGGCGCGCGGCATTTCCGAGCGGCGCATCCTGTACCTGCACATCCTGCCGAACGCTCTTTTGCCGCTCATCACGCTGCTCGGCATGAGCATCGGCTGGCTGCTCGGCGGCGTCGCGGTCATCGAGGTCGTGTTCTCGTGGCCGGGCATTGGCAACATGGCCGTCCATGCAATCACGATGCGCGACTATCCGCTCGTCGAGGGCTTCGTGCTCTGGATTGCCATCGTCTACATGGTCATCAATGCACTGGTTGACTTGTCGTATGCGTACCTCGATCCACGGCTCCGCCGCAGCATCGGGAAAGGAGGCGAGGCCTGATGACAGAAGCGTTCCACAGCGTGGTCGAAGCGCTCCGCACGCACCGCCTGTTCG
Organism: Selenomonas sp.; assembly: GCA_022773585.1. Lineage (GTDB taxonomy): Bacteria > Bacillota > Negativicutes > Selenomonadales > Selenomonadaceae > Selenomonas_C. The sequence goes on from JALEZZ010000057.1 coordinate 50,656, forward strand.
CCGTCTACACGGCTCTCGTCGCCCTGATCGTCCTGCTGGCAATCTTCGCGCCGTATCTCGCGCCGCAAGACCCGATGGAAGGCAATATGAAGAACGTCCTCCAGACGCCGTCGGCCGAGCATTGGCTCGGCACGGACAAGCTCGGCCGCGATACGTTCTCGCGCATCGTCGCGGGCACGCAGGTTTCGCTCTTCATGACGCTCTGCCTCGTGCTGCTCGTCGCCATCGTCGGCAGCACGGTCGGCATCCTGTCCGGCTATTTCGGCGGCAAGGTCGAGCGCGTGCTCATGCGCTTTGCCGACATGATGCTCGCTTTCCCGGGCGTCGTGCTTGCCATCGCGATTGCGGGCATCCTCGGCGGCAGCGTCATCAACACGATTCTCGCACTTCTCGCGGTCGCCTGGGCGAAGTACGCGCGCCTCGTGCGCAGCCTCGTTGTGAAGATCCGCAACCGCGATTTCATCCTCGCAGCCGAGGTCAATGGCACGCGCACGCGCGACATCCTCTGGCGCCACATCCTGCCGAATGTGCTGCCGATGGTTGTCATCACGGGCGCCATGGACATCGGCACGATGATGATGGAGATCGCGGGACTTTCGTTCCTCGGATTCGGGGCGCAGCCGCCGACGCCGGAATGGGGTCTGATGCTCAACGAGGGACGCCAGTACATCCAGACGGCACCGTGGCTCATGGTGTATCCGGGTGCGGCAATCTTCCTTGTCGTGACGGTGTTCAACCTCTGGGGCGACAGCCTGCGAGACGTGCTTGATCCACGACAGGATTGAGAAATATGTTTATTTGAAAGAAAAGAGGGACCAGAAAGATGAGGAGAAGCTGGATGAAGAAGATGTGGAAAACGGTCGCACTCGGCCTGACGAGCGTGCTCGCTGCCGGCATCTTTGCAGGATGCGGCGGCGGCGGAAATTCGGCCGCTGATACGAAGACGCTCAAGGTTGGCGTGACGAACTTTGCCGACACGCTCGATCCGCTCGAGAATTACTTTGCATGGGTCGTCGTACGCTACGGCCTCGGCGAGGGCCTGACGAAGTTCGACGACAAGATGGATACGCAGCCATGGCTCGCCGAGAGCTGGAGCGTCGCCGATGACAAGCTCACGTGGACGTTCAAGATTCGCGACGGCGTGAAGTTCTCGAATGGCGACCCGCTGACGGCAGAAGCCGTCAAGTCGTCCATCGAGCTCGTCTTTGAGAAGGTGCCGCGCGCCAAGACGTTCTTCGAGTACGACTCGATTACGGCAGACGGCCAGACGCTGACGATCAAGACGAAGACACCGCAGCCGGGCATGCCGGGCTATCTCGCTGATCCGCTCTTCCTCATCGTCGATACGAAGGCGGACGAGGGCCGCGATGTCCGCAAGGAAGGCCCAATCTGCACAGGCCCCTACATGGTCGAGTCCTTTGTCAAGGAAAAGGCCGTCATGAAGAAGAATCCGAATTATTGGGATGGCGATGTGCCGTTTGAGACGGTCGAGGTCAACTCCATCGACGATCCGAACACGCGCGCGATGGCGCTGCAGTCGGGCGATGTCGATATGGCTGTCAACATCGCGGCTGGCGACATGGACGTCTTCCGCAATAACGACAAGTTCGAAATCAAGGAAATCTCGTCGTTGCGCGACGTGCTGGCACGCCTGAACCAGAAGCCGGATCATATCCTCTCCGATCCGAAGGTGCGCGCGGCGCTGATTTCGGGCTGCGATCGCGAATCGTACAATCAGACGCTGCTGCGCGGCACGTTCATCACGGGCAGCGCACCGGTTCCGCCGTCGCTCGACTATGGCTTTGATCAAATGAAAGACCCGAACAGTTACAATCCGGAACGCGCCGCCAAGCTCCTCGACGAGGCGGGGTGGAAGGATGAAGACGGCGACGGCATCCGCGAGAAGGATGGCAAGAAGCTCCAGCTCCACTTCGTCGTCTACAACAGCCGCGCCGAGCTGCCAATCTATGCTGAGGCTGTGCAGTCCGACCTCAAGAAGCTCGGCTTCGACATCGTCATCGACACGGTGGACTACAACCTGCTCGACAACATCGGCATCAAGGGCGAGTACGACCTCCTGATCTCGAACATCCTGACGGCGAACACGGGCGACCCCGAGCTCTTCATGAAGGGCTACTGGATGACGAACACGAATGGCGACAACCCGCAGAACGGCTCGGGCTACAGCAACCCGAAATATGATGAAAAGATGCACCAGCTCTCGGCGGAGTTCGACAAGGGCAAGCGCCGCCAGCTCATCATGGAGATGGAGCAGATCCTGCTCGACGATGGCGCTTCGCTGTTCCTCGGCTATCCGCAGACGAACATCGTGAGCTCGAAGAAGCTGACGGGCGTCGAGATGTATCCGAGCGACTACTACTGGATCACGAACAAGATCCGCCCGGCCAAGTGAGGTGGTTTGATGCTGCTTGACGTTTCCCATCTGGAAATCTCGTATGCGCAGAAAGGGAAGCCCGCAGAGCCGACCGTCCAAGATGTGACGTTCTCGCTCGAGAAAGGCGAAGTCCTCGCCATCGTCGGCGAGTCTGGAAGCGGCAAGACGACGGTCATCCGTGCCCTGCTCGGCTGCCTGCCGGTCGGCGGGCAGATGACGGGCGGTTCGGCGGTGTTCGACGGGCAGGAGCTGCGAACGCTCGCCGAAAAGGGGTGGCAGAAGCTCCGCGGCCGGGACATCTCGATGATCTTCCAGGACAGCGGCAGCATGATGAACCCCGTGCAGACCATCGGGCATCAGTACGTCGAATTTCTGCGCACGCACGAAAAAATCTCGAAGAGCGAGGCGCGTGCGATGGCCATCGAAAAGCTCGCGCTCATGAACCTGCCGAGCCCGGAGCACATCATGGACTCGTATGCGTTCGAGCTCTCGGGCGGCATGCGGCAGCGCGTCGGCATCGCGATGGCGATTACGTTCCAGCCGAAGCTCCTGCTCGCTGACGAGCCGACGAGCGCGCTCGACGTGACGACGCAGGCGCAGATTGCAGGCGAACTCACGTATGTCACGCGCGGGCTCGGCACGGCGATGATCATCGTCACGCACAACATCGGTCTTGCGGCCGCACTCTCCGACCGCATCCTCGTCATGGCGGGCGGCCGCGTCGTCGAATATGGTACGTCGCAGGACATCATGGAGCGCCCGCAAGCGGACTATACGAAATCACTGCTGGCCGCTGTGCCGGAGATCGGAGGCCGCCGCTATGTCGAATGAAGCACATGCATCGCATGAAGTCATCCTGCGCGTGGAGGACGTCACGAAAAAATTCCCGACGCCGGACGGGCGGGAGCTCACAGCTTGCTCGCATGTTTCGTTTGACGTGCGGGCGGGCGAGACCGTCGCCATCGTCGGCGAATCCGGCTGCGGCAAGACGACGCTCCTCAAAACGCTCATGAACATCCATCCGCCGACGGAGGGGCGCATCCTCTTTTATGGTGAGGACGTGACAAAGCTCACGGGGGAAGAGCGACGGGCGAACTACCGCCATATCCAGATGGTCTTTCAGGATCCGACGGCGGCGTTCGACCCGAAGATGCGCATCCGCGACATCATCTGCGAGCCGCTCGAAAATTTTGGCGAAGTCCGCGCGGACGAAAAGGAAGAGCGGGCGCGGGAACTCCTGCGGCAGGTCGAGCTGCCGGAAAATTTCACTGACCGCTATCCGCACAACATGAGCGGCGGCCAGCGGCAGCGCGTGGCCATCGCGCGGGCGCTCGCGCTCTCGCCGGAGGTCATTGCCTGCGACGAGGCGACGAGTGCGCTCGACGTCTCCGTGCAGGATCGCATCATCCAGCTGCTCGTGCGCCTGCAGAAAGAGAAGGGCATCGCCTATGTCTTCATCTGCCATGACCTCGCGCTCGTGAGCCTCTTTGCGCACCGCGTCGTCATCATGTACCTTGGTCACGTCATGGAGCGCATTGCAGGCAGGGAGCTCCAGCAGGCACGTCATCCCTACACGCAGGCGCTTCTGCGCTCCGTTTTCTCGACGGATATGGAGAAGAACCAGCGCATCAGCGTGCTGCCCGGCGAGATTCCGAGTCCGCTCGACATCCCCGTCGGCTGTCCGTTCCAGACGCGCTGCCCTGTCGCGAAAGACATCTGCCGCCGCGAGAAGCCTGAGCTCCGTGAAATCGCGCCCGGCCATTTTGTCGCCTGCCACGAGCCACAAGCACCGCTGGCATGAAAAATACGAACTTCTTCTTGTTTGGAGAACGGAACGATTCCGTTCTCCTTTTCTTTTTCGCAATCTTTGTCCACGAGAGAGAGATTGATACGCGAGGTAGCGTGTATTTAACAAATCGCATGAATTTCCGTGTTGACATTGTTTTTTGCAGATGCTATTATGTGGAAGTGCCTGAGATGAGACACGACTTCAAGAGCTTCGAGGTGAACGAAATGCCACTAGAAACGCTGAAGAGTGCGGATCGGGTCACCGGCCTCAAGCAGGTCGGAAAGGCAGTCAGGAACCATCGCGCCGTGCGCGTCTTCCTTGCGGAGGATGCTGACGCGCGCGTGACGGAGCCCATCCGGGAGCTCTGCAAGGCAGAGGACGTTCCCGTCGAGGCGGCTCCGACGATGAAGGAGCTTGGCAAAGCCTGCGGCATCGATGTCGGCGCTGCAGCCGCAGCACTCATCGGATCCCATCGTTAGAAACCTTGCGGCCCTCCGCGAGATTTCATAAATAATAAATTCTAAAATGAAGGAAGGAGGTGCATGTATGCCTACTATCAACCAGTTAGTCCGTAAAAGCAGAAAGAGCATGCAGGAGAAATCCACAGCACCAGCACTGAAAAATTGCCCGCAGAAGCGCGGCGTTTGCACGCGTGTCTACACGACGACGCCGAAAAAGCCGAACTCGGCTCTGCGTAAGGTCGCTCGTGTTCGTCTGACGAACAGCATCGAAGTGACTGCATACATTCCTGGCATTGGTCATAATCTCCAGGAGCATAGTGTTGTTCTCATCCGCGGCGGTCGTGTCAAGGACCTCCCAGGTGTCCGCTACCACATCATCCGTGGTTCGCTCGATACTGCCGGTGTTCAGGATCGCGGCCAGTCCCGTTCCAAATACGGCGCTAAGAAAGCGAAAGCAAAGAAGAAATAACACAAGCTCGCGTGAGACTATGAAAAGGAGGTAACACAATGCCAAGAAAAGGTTCCGTCCCGAAGCGTGACGTACTGCCGGATCCGGTGTACCACAACAAGACGGTGACGAAATTCATCAATAAAGTGATGCTCTCCGGCAAGAAGAGCGTTGCTGAGCGCGTCGTCTATGATGCGTTCGAGACGATCCGTGCCAAGACGGGCAAGGATCCGCTGGAAGTCTTCGAGACGGCTCTCAAGAATGTCATGCCGGTCCTCGAGGTCCGCGCCCGCCGCGTCGGTGGTGCGAACTACCAGGTTCCGGTCGAGGTTCGTCCGGACCGCCGCATGACGCTCGGCATCCGCTGGATCGTCAACTACGCGCGTCTGCGCGGCGAGAAGACCATGGAAGAGCGCCTTTCGGGCGAGCTCATGGACGCCGCGAACAGCACGGGCGCAGCTTTCAAGAAGAAGGAAGATACGCATAAGATGGCAGAGGCCAACAAGGCATTTGCACATTATCGCTGGTAATCCTTTTTCTACTATATAAGGAGAGATATCAGAAGTGCCAAGAGAGTATTCCCTTGAAAAGACTCGCAATATCGGCATCATGGCACATATCGATGCCGGTAAGACGACGACCACCGAGCGTATCCTCTTCTACACGGGTGTCAACCACAAGATCGGCGAAGTCCACGATGGCGCTGCCACGATGGATTGGATGGTTCAGGAGCAGGAGCGCGGCATCACGATCACGTCTGCTGCAACGACCTGCCACTGGAAAGACCATCGTATCAACATCATCGATACGCCGGGCCATGTGGATTTCACGGTGGAAGTTGAGCGTTCCCTGCGCGTCCTCGATGGTGCTGTGGCCGTCCTGACGGCACGCGGCGGCGTCGAGCCTCAGACCGAGACGGTCTGGCGCCAGGCTGAAAAATACAATGTTCCGCGCATGGCGTATGTCAACAAGATGGACATCACCGGCGCAGATTTCTACAATGTCATCAAGATGATGAAGGAGCGCCTGCAGGCGAATGCCGTTGCCATCCAGCTCCCGATCGGTGCCGAAGATGACTTCAAGGGCATCATCGACCTCATCAAGATGGAAGCCATCGTCTATGAGGACGACCTCGGCAAAGTCGAGGATGAGGTTGCCATCCCGGATGACATGAAAGACCTCGCGGAAGAGTACCGCGAGAAACTGCTCGAGGCTTGCTCCGAGCAGGACGATGACTTCATGGAGAAGTACCTCGGCGGCGAAGACATCACCGAAGAGGACATCAAGAAGGTCATCCGCAAGGCGACGGTTTCCTGCGACATGGTGCCGGTCACCTGCGGTACGTCCTACCGCAACAAGGGCGTCCAGCCGCTCCTCGATGCCATCGTCGACTTCATGCCGGCCCCGACGGACATCCCGCCGATCAAGGGCACGGATCCTGAGACGGGCGAGGAAGACCACCGTCCGTCGAGCGACGACGAGCCGTTCGCAGCTCTCGCGTTCAAGATCATGACGGATCCGTTCGTCGGCAAGCTCGCGTTCTTCCGCGTCTACTCCGGCACGCTCGATGCTGGTTCCTACGTCTACAACTCGACGAAGGGCAAGAAAGAGCGTATCGGCCGTATCCTGCAGATGCATGCAAACCACCGCAAAGAGATCGAGAAGGTCTACAGCGGCGACATCGCTGCTGCTGTCGGCCTCAAGGATACGACGACGGGCGACACGCTTTGCGACGAAGAGCATCCGATCATCCTCGAGTCCATGGAGTTCCCAGATCCGGTCATCTCCGTTGCTGTTGAACCGGCGACGAAGAACGACCAGCAGAAGATGGGCGTTGCACTCCAGAAGCTCGCAGAAGAGGATCCGACGTTCCGCGTCCGCACGGACGAGGAAACGGGCCAGACGATCATCTCCGGCATGGGCGAGCTCCATCTGCAGATCATCATCGACCGCATGCTCCGCGAGTTCCATGTGGACTGCAAAGTCGGTGAGCCGCAGGTTGCTTACCGCGAGACGATCCGCAAGGTCGTCGAGAAGGCGGAAGGCAAGTTCGTCCGCCAGTCCGGCGGTCATGGCCAGTACGGCCACTGCGTGCTCAAGCTCGAGCCGCAGGAGGCTGGTGCCGGCTTCACGTTCGAGAACGAAGTCGTCGGCGGTGCAATTCCGAAAGAATTCATCAAGCCGATCGAAGATGGTATCCGTCAGGCCATGGAGTCCGGCGTTGTCGCTGGCTACCCGATGGTCGACATCAAGGCGACGGTTTACGATGGTTCCTTCCACGAGGTCGACTCCTCGGAGGCAGCCTTCAAGGTGGCAGGTTCCATGGCATTCAAGAACGGCGCAGAAAAGGCAAATCCGGTTCTTCTCGAGCCGTATGTCAAGGTCGAAGTCACGGTTCCGGAGGAGTACATGGGCGACGTCATCGGCGACCTGAACTCCCGCCGCGGCCGCATCGAGGGCATGGAAGCACGCAATGGCGCACAGGTCATCAACGGCTTCGTCCCGCTCTCCGAGATGTTCGGTTACTCGACGGATCTGCGTTCCAAGACTCAGGGCCGAGGGAACTACAGCATGGAAGTTGCTTACTATGATGAAGTTCCTAAGAATATTGCCGATCAGATTGTTGCCAAGAACAAAGGCGAATAAGGGAGGAAACAACCACAATGGCAAAAGAAAAGTTTGAGAGAACGAAACCGCATGTCAACATCGGTACGATTGGTCACGTTGACCATGGCAAGACGACGCTGACGGCTGCGATCACGAAAGTTCTTTCCCAGACGGAAGGCTGCAAGGCTGCTTTCGAAGACTATGCCGACATCGACAAGGCTCCGGAAGAGCGCGAGCGCGGCATCACGATCAACACGGCTCATGTCGAGTATGAGACGAAGAAGCGTCATTACGCTCACGTTGACTGCCCGGGCCATGCTGACTATGTCAAGAACATGATCACGGGTGCTGCTCAGATGGACGGCGCTATCCTCGTCGTCTCCGCTGCTGACGGCCCGATGCCGCAGACGCGCGAGCACATCCTGCTTGCCCGCCAGGTCGGCGTGCCGGCAATCGTCGTCTTCCTCAACAAGGTTGACCAGGTTGACGATCCCGAGCTTCTCGAGCTCGTCGAGATGGAAGTCCGCGAGCTCCTCTCGAGCTATGACTTCCCAGGCGATGACATCCCTGTCATCACGGGTTCCGCTCTCAAGGCCCTCGAAGGCGACGAAGAGCAGCAGAAGAAGATCCTCGAGCTCATGGACGCTGTCGATGAGTACATCCCGACGCCGACGCGCGACACGGACAAGCCGTTCCTGATGCCGGTCGAGGATGTCTTCACGATCACGGGCCGCGGCACGGTCGCTACGGGCCGTGTCGAGCGTGGCGAGCTGAAGATGAACGATACGGTTGAGATCGTCGGTCTCCAGGATGAGCCGAAGCAGACGGTTGTCACGGGCATCGAGATGTTCCGCAAGATGCTCGACACGGCAGTCGCTGGCGACAACATCGGCGCACTGCTCCGCGGCATCGATCGCAAAGAGATCGAGCGTGGCCAGGTTCTCGCAAAGCCGGGCACGATTCATCCGCACACGACGTTCAAGGCTCAGGTCTACGTCCTCACGAAGGAAGAGGGCGGCCGTCATACGCCGTTCTTCTCCAACTATCGCCCGCAGTTCTACTTCCGCACGACGGACGTCACGGGTGTCATCAAGCTGCCGGAAGGCACGGAGATGGTCATGCCTGGCGATAACGTCGAGATGGACGTCGAGCTCATCACCCCGATCGCAATCGAGAAGGGCCTCCGCTTCGCTATCCGCGAGGGCGGCCACACGGTTGGCGCTGGTCGTGTCACGGAGATCGAAGGCTAATCTATTCGAATAAAAATATCCTTTCAGTAAGAGCGGCGCTCGCGTCGCTCTTATTTCAAGGGTATTTTTAGATAGATACCCCCCATGCGATGACGCGGCAGATGGCTCGGCTGGGACCGAGGGAACTGCTGCGGAGAAATGTTTGGACCAAGAGTCTGGACGATAAGGAGGAAATTTCATTGTCTAAGAATCAGAAAATCAGAATCCGTTTGAAGGCTTATGATCACAAAGCCCTCGACCAGAGTGCCGTGAAGATCGTGGACACGGCAAAGAAGACGGGCGCTATGGTGTCCGGTCCGATTCCTCTCCCGACGGAAAAGAACATCTATACGATCCTGCGTTCCCCGCATGTCAACAAAGACAGCCGTGAGCAGTTCGAGATGCGCACGCACAAGCGCCTCATCGACATCCTCCAGCCGACGAACAAGACGGTGGATGCGCTCATGAGACTCGACCTGCCGGCAGGCGTGGACATCGAGATCAAGCTCTGATCCTGAGGAGGTGGAACACATGTCGAAAGCAATTTTAGGTAGAAAACTTGGTATGACCCAGATCTTCACGGAAGAGGGCAAAGTCGTCCCCGTCACGGTCGTCGAGTCCGGCAACAATGTCGTGCTCATGAACAAGACGGTCGAGAGCGATGGCTACAATGCTGTGCAGCTCGGCTTCGGCGAAGTGAAGGAAAAGAATGTCAATAAGCCGCTCAAGGGCCATTTCGCAAAAGCTGGCGTAGCGCCTGTGAAGTTCATCCGTGAAATGCGTCTGGCGGATCCTTCGGAATACAAAGTCGGTGACAGCATCGGCGTTGATATATTTGCTGCTGGAGAGCTTGTTGATGTCGTCGGTACTTCCAAGGGCAAAGGTTTTGCTGGCGGTATCAAGCGCCACAACTTCGCTTGCGGCCCGATGGGCCATGGCTCCAAATCGCATCGCGAGCCGGGCTCCACGGGTGCCATGATCTCTGGTCCTGGCGGACGCGTCCTCAAGGGCAAGAAGCTGCCGGGCCGCATGGGTGGCGAGCGCGTCACGGTGCAGCACCTCACGGTCGTCCGTGTCGATGCAGACCGCAACCTCATCCTCATCAAGGGTGCCATCCCGGGCCCGAAGAAGAGCTTCGTCGTGATCAAGGACACCGTCAAACCGGTGAAACCGGCGAAGAAAAACTAATCTGGAAGGAGGAACATCAACATTATGGCTACAGTAGCAGTTTTTGATATCGCGAACAACAAAGTTGGCGATCTCGATCTCAACGAGAACATCTTCGGCGTGGAGATGAACGCTGGCCTCCTGCATCAGGCAGTCCTCATGCAGCTCGCCTCCGAGCGTCTCGGCACGCATGCAACGAAGACGCGCTCCTTCGTCCGTGGCGGCGGCCGCAAGCCCTGGAAGCAGAAGGGCACGGGCCGTGCTCGTTCCGGTTCGACGAGAAGCCCCTTGTGGGTCGGCGGCGGCACGGTCTTCGGACCGCATCCGCGCAAGTACGCTTTCTCGATGCCGCGCAAGCAGCGCCGCCTCGCGATCAAGTGCGCACTTTCTGACAAAGTGAAGAGCGGCGACTTCATCGTCCTCGAGAGCCTCAACTTCGACGCTCCGAAGACGAAGCAGGTCACGAAGCTCCTCGGCGATTTCGGCGTAGACAAGAAGACGCTCTTCATCACGGCTGATGAAGCAGAGAACGTCGAGAAGTCCGCGCGCAACATTCAGGGTGTGAAAGCCATCAACACGAATGGACTCAACGTGTTCGACATTCTCAACTCGGACAAGCTGTTCATCACGAAGGATGCCATCACCCGTATCGAGGAGGTATTCGCATAATGGAAGCACGTGATATCCTGATCCGTCCGCTCATCACCGAGCGCACGACGCAGCTCATGGCCGAAGGCAAATACGTCTTCGTCGTCGCAAAGGCTGCGAACAAGATCGAAATTGCCAAGGCCGTCGCTGAGGCTTTCAACGTGAAAGTCGACAAAGTCAACACGGTCAATGTCCTTGGCAAGACGAAACGCATGGGCCGCACCTCTGGCAAGCGCCCGGACTATAAGAAAGCCATCGTGAAGCTCGCTGCTGGCGAAAGCATCGAGTTCTTCCAGGCTTAATCTAAGAGAAGGAGGTAAAACAAGTGGCAGTAAAGAGTTTCAAGCCATATTCTGCAGGACGCCGTTTCATGACGGTCGCGTCCTTTGACGAAATCACGGCTGACAAGCCGGAAAAATCCCTGACGGAGCGCCTCATGAAGAAGGGCGGCCGCAACCAGCAGGGTCGTCTGACGGTCCGCCATCAGGGCGGCGGTCACAAGCGCCTCTATCGCGTAATCGACTTCAAGCGCAACAAGGACGGCATCCCGGCCCGCGTCGCAACGATTGAATATGATCCGAACCGCAGCGCCCGCATCGCACTCCTCAACTATGTGGACGGCGAGAAGCGCTACATCCTCGCACCGAACGGCCTCAAGGTCGGCGACATGGTCGAGTCCGGCGAGCAGGCTGACATCAAGGTCGGCAACGCGCTCCCGCTCAAGAACATCCCGGTCGGCACGATGGTGCACAATGTCGAGCTCAAGATCGGCAAGGGTGCACAGCTCGTCCGCAGTGCTGGTTCTTCCGCACAGCTCATGGCAAAAGAAGGCAACTACGCACTTCTCCGTCTCCCGTCCGGCGAGCTCCGCCGCGTGCACGTTAACTGCCGTGCGACGATCGGCGAGGTCGGCAACCTCGAGCATGAGAATATCACGCTCGGCAAGGCAGGCCGCAATCGCTGGCTCGGCGTCCGCCCGGAGAACCGCGGCGTCGCTATGAACCCGAACGACCATCCGCATGGCGGCGGCGAGGGCCGCTCTCCTGTCGGCCGCAAGCACCCGGTCACGAAGTGGGGCAAATGTGCTATGGGCGCAAAGACGCGCCGCAAGAAGGCATCCGACAAGTTCATCGTCAGAGGCCGCACGAAATAATTTTTATGAGAGTCATCGACAGGCAGCATGAACGGAAAACTATCGCTGCCTGACGGAAGGAGGAACAACACTTGTCAAGATCGATCAAGAAGGGCCCTTTCGTTGAAGAGAGCCTCATGAAAAAGATCACGGCACTCAACGAAGCGAACGACAAGAAAGTCGTCAAGACCTGGTCCCGCAGCTCCACGATTTTCCCGGACTTCGTCGGCCACACGATCGCCGTCCACGACGGCCGCAAGCATGTCCCCGTCTACATCACGGAAGACATGGTCGGCCACAAGCTCGGCGAGTTTGCCCCGACGCGCACGTTCAAGGGCCACGGCGGCGAAGAGCGCAAGACGGCGCTCAAGTAATTTTGCGAAAGGAGAATCTTTGTGGAAACAAAAGCAGTCGCTAAATACATTCGCATTGCTCCGCGCAAAGTTCGCATTGTCCTGGATCTCATCCGCGGCAAGAACGTGGCAGAAGCATTTGCAATCCTGAAGTTCACGCCGAAAGCCGGCGCGGACGTCGTTGAAAAAGTCCTGCGTTCCGCTGTTGCGAACGCTGAAAATAACTTCGATATGGACGTTGACAAGCTCTTCGTCAAGACGGCATTCGCCGATCAGGGCCCGACGCTCAAGCGCATCCATCCGCGTTCCCGTGGACAGGCGTTCAAGATCTTGAAGCGCACGTCCCATGTCACCATCGTCGTCGACGAGAAGAACTGAGAAGGAGGGAAACGGTTTGGGTCAGAAAGTTAATCCGCATGGAATCCGCCTTGGCATCGTCAAGGACTGGGATGCCAAGTGGTTCGCAGACAAAGATTTCGCAGACAACCTGCATGAAGATATCAAGATCCGTGATTATCTGAAGAACAAGCTTCAGGCAGCCGGTGTTTCCAGAATTGAGACGGAGCGCAGCAAGAACCGCCTCAAGCTGACGATTCATACGGCAAAGCCGGGCATGGTCATCGGCCGCGGCGGCTCGGGCATCGAAGAGCTCCGCGAGGGCCTCAAAGGATACACGACGAAGCGTGTGGATATCAATATCCAGGAAATCAAGCAGCCGGACATGGATGCAACGCTCGTTGCAGAGAACATCGCCGGCCAGCTCGAGCGCCGCATCGCTTTCCGCCGTGCCATGAAGCAGGCCGTCGGCCGCACGATGCGCCTCGGTGCCAAGGGCATCAAGGTCGCGCTTGCCGGCCGTCTCGGCGGCGCCGAGATTGCCCGCAAGGAAGCTTACCGCGAGGGCAGCATTCCTCTGCACACGCTGCGTGCCGACATCGACTACGGCACGGCTGAGGCTCATACGACGTATGGCCGCATCGGCGTCAAAGTCTGGATCTTCAAGGGCGAAGTCCTTCCGGAAAAGAAGCAGCGCAAGGCTGCAGCTGAAGGGAGCGAAGCTTAAATGTTACTTCCAAAGAGAGTCAAATACCGCAAGCAGTTCCGCGGCCGCATGAAGGGCAAGGCACATCGCGGCAACACCGTGAGCCACGGCCAGTACGGCCTCGTCGCTCTCGAGCCTGCTTGGATCACGAACCGCCAGATCGAGGCAGCTCGTATCGCCATGACGCGTTACATCAAGCGTGGCGGCCAGGTCTGGATCAAGATCTTCCCGGACAAGCCGGTCACGGCAAAGCCGGCCGAGACCCGCATGGGTTCCGGCAAGGGCTCGCCGGAGTACTGGGTCTGCGTCGTGAAGCCGGGCCGCGTCCTCTTCGAGATGGACGGCGTCACGAAGGAGATCGCACAGGAAGCTATGCGCCTCGCCGGCCACAAGCTCCCAATCAAGACGAAGTTTGTAGAGAAGAATGCAGAGGGCGGTGAAGCAAATGAAGGCTAAGGAGATTCGCGAACTCAGCGCTGAGGAACTCAACCAGAAACTTGCTTCGCTCAAAGAGGAATTGTTCAACCTCCGCTTCCAGCATGCCACGGGCCAGCTGGAGAACCCGACGCGTATCAAGGACGTGAAGAAGTCGATCGCCCGCATCAAGACGATCCAGCGCGAAGCCGAAATCAAGGCCTGAGGAAGCGATGATGAAAGACGGTAGTCCAGATTGGCACAGGTTTTCTGTTCCTATCTAGGAGACAAACCGCAGGCGTAGCAGAGCTACGTCGAGGATTTGTCGACGACGAGAGGACAGAAAAGATGTGACAAGATGGGCTGGCGGATTTTATCAGTGCTTCCCTGAGCGCAGAAGATTGATATGCAGAAGGAAGGAGGCTCTCGAATGAGCGAAAGAAACGTACGCAAGACGAAGGTTGGCAAGGTTGTCAGCGACAAGATGGACAAGACGGTGGTTGTGGCTGTCGAGGAACTCGAGCAGCACAAGCTCTACAAGAAGGCCGTCAAGACCACGGTGAAATTCAAGGCTCACGACGAGAACAACGACGCGCATGTCGGCGACAAGGTTTCCATCATGGAGACGCGTCCGCTGTCGAAAGACAAGCGCTGGAGAGTTGTCGAAGTCATCGAGCGTGCGAAATAATCTGAGAAACTTGCAAAGGAGGGTATAACAATTGATCCAGCAGCAAACGATCCTGCAGGTCGGTGACAACACCGGCGCGAAGGAAATCATGTGCGTCCGCGTGCTCGGCGGCTCCTACCGCAAGTATGCGAACATCGGCGACATCATCGTCGCAGCCGTCAAGTCCGCACAGCCGGGCGGCACGGTCAAGAAGGGCGACGTCGTCAAGGCCGTCGTCGTTCGCAGCGTCAAGGGCCTGCGCCGCGCAGACGGTTCCTACATCCGTTTCGACGAGAACGCAGCCGTCCTCATCAAGGACGACAAGACCCCGCGTGGAACCCGTATTTTTGGACCGGTGGCGAGAGAGCTCCGCGATAAGGACTTCATGAAGATCGTCTCCCTGGCTCCTGAAGTTCTCTGATTTAGGAGGTGCTATTTTGTCACTCGCAAAACTGAACGTGAAGAAGGGCGACACGGTCGTCGTCCTCTCCGGCAAGGATAAAGGCAAGCAGGGCAAGGTCATCGAGGCCCTGCCGAAGAAAGGCAAAGTCGTCGTCGAAGGCGTCAACAAAGTCAAGCGCCACACGAAGCCGAACGTCAAGGCTCCGCAGGGCGGCATCCTCGTGAAGGAAGCTCCGATGCACGCATGCAAGGTCATGCTCGTCTGCCCGGCCTGCTCCAAGGCAACGCGCGTCGCGCACAAGGAAGTCAATGGCAAGAACGTCCGCGTCTGCAAGAAGTGCGGCGAAGTCATCGACCAGACGAAATAATCGAAGGAAGGAGGAGAATCAGTGGATAGATTACAGGAAAAATACCAGAAGGAAGTTGTTCCCGCACTGACGGAGAAGTTCGGCTACAAGAACGTCATGCAGCTTCCGAAGATCGAGAAGATCATCATCAACATGGGCGTCGGCGAAGCTGTCGGCAACCCGAAGGCTCTTGACAGCGCCGTTTCCGACCTCACGATCATCTCCGGCCAGAAGCCGCTCCTGACGCGTGCGAAGAAATCCCTCGCTGCCTGGAAGCTCCGCGAAGGCATGCCGATCGGCTGCAAGGTCACGCTGCGCGGCGTCCGCATGTACCAGTTCCTCGACAAGTTCATGAACGTCGCCCTCCCGCGCGTCCGTGACTTCCGTGGTGTTTCGGACAAGGCTTTCGATGGCCGCGGCAACTATGCCGTCGGTCTCAAAGAGCAGCTCATCTTCCCGGAGATCGAGTATGACAAGATCGACAAGATTCGTGGCATGAACATCGTCATTGTCACGACGGCAAAAACCGATGAGGAAGCTCGCGAGCTCCTGAAGCTCATGGGCATGCCGTTCAAAGCATAAATCAGCAGATAGGAGGAACTACTTTTGGCTAAGAAGTCTATGGTTGAAAAGTGGAAGAAACCCGCAAAGTTCTCCACGCGTGAGTACAACCGCTGCAAGATCTGCGGCCGTCCGCATGGCTACATGCGCAAGTTCCAGATGTGCCGTATCTGCTTCCGCGAGCAGAGCTACAAGGGCGCCATCCCGGGCGTCACGAAGGCCAGCTGGTAATTGTTTATTGATTGAAAGGAGGATATCGATTCATGGTAATGACTGATCCTATTGCAGATATGTTGACGCGTTTGCGCAATGCAAACTCTGTGTTCCACGAAAAGGTTGAAATCCCGGCTTCGAAGATCAAGAACGCAATCGCCGAAGTTCTCAAAGAAGAGGGTTTCATCAATGACTACACCTTCGCTGAGGATGGCAAGCAGGGCGTCCTCACGGTCTCGCTGAAATACGGCCCGAACCGCGAGAAGGTTATTTCCGGCATCAAGCGCATCTCGAAGCCTGGCCTCCGCCAGTATGCGAAACATGATGAGCTCCCGCGCGTGCTCGGCGGCCTCGGCATCGCCATCATTTCCACGTCGAAGGGCATCATGAGCGACAAGCAGGCTCGCAAAGCCGGTCTCGGCGGCGAAGTCATCGCTTACGTTTGGTAATTCGGAACAGTAGTCAGGAGGTGTACAGATGTCAAGAATTGGTAATGCACCGATCGAGATTCCCGCAGGCGTCACGGTGACGCTCGGCGAAGAGAACCTCGTGACGGTCAAGGGCCCGAAAGGCGAACTTTCGCGCCACATCCATCCGGAAATGAAAGTAACCGTCGAGGACAATGTCGTCAAAGTGGCACGTCCTTCCGACGATAAGACGCATAGGTCTCTCCACGGCCTCTCCCGTTCGCTCATCCACAACATGGTGGTCGGCGTGACGGAGGGCTTCTCCAAGAGCCTCGAGATCAACGGTGTCGGCTACCGCGCACAGAAGCAGGGCAAGAACCTCAACCTCTCGCTCGGCTTCTCGCATCCGGTCATCGTCGAGCCGCCGAAGGGCATCGAGTTCGACGTTCCGTCGGCCAACGCCATCACGGTCAAGGGCATCGACAAGGAACTCGTCGGCCAGATCGCTGCCGAGATCCGCGGCTTCCGTGAGCCTGAGCCGTACAAGGGCAAAGGCATCAAGTACGCTGGCGAGCATATCCGCCGCAAGGAAGGCAAAGCCGGCGCAAAGGGCAAAAAATAATCTCTAAATGAGGAAGGAGTGACCATAGTGCTTCTGAAAGCAGACAAGAACAAGGCTCGTCAGAAACGTCATCTGAGAGTCCGCAACCATATCGCAGGCACCGCTGAGCGCCCGCGCCTCAACGTCTATCGCAGCCTCGCAAACATCTACGCGCAGGTCATCGACGACGAGAAGGGCGTTACGCTCGTCTCTGCCAGCTCCCAGGACAAGGGTTTCGAGAACTACGGCGGCAACATCGAGGCAGCGAAGGCTGTCGGTGCCGAAATCGCAAAGCGTGCGCTCGAGAAGGGCATCACGGAAGTCGTTTTCGACCGCGGTGGTTACGTCTATCATGGCCGTGTCGCAGCGCTCGCCGAAGCAGCGCGCGAAGCTGGCCTGAAGTTCTAAGATACTCTTACAAAGGAGGTAAATGAATGGCTAGAAACATGGACAACGAAAATCCTGAGTTCGAGGAAAAAGTTGTATACATCAATCGCGTTGCGAAAGTCGTCAAGGGCGGCCGTCGCTTCTCGTTCAGCGCCCTTGTCGTCGTCGGCAACAAGAAGGGCAAGGTTGGCGTCGGTCTCGGCAAGGCTGCCGAGGTTCCCGAGGCTATCCGCAAAGGCGTCGAAGATGCAAAGAAGAATCTCTGCGAGATCGCACTCTTCGATGGCCGCACGATTCCGCACGAGATGATCGGCATTTTCGGTGCTGGCCGCGTCATGCTGAAGCCGGCTGCCAAAGGTACTGGTGTCATCGCTGGCGGCCCGGCACGTGCCGTGCTCGAGCTCGCCGGCATCCGTGACATCCTCACGAAGAGCCTCGGCTCCGCGAACCCGAACAACATGGTCCGCGCAACGATGGAAGGCCTCAAGAGCCTGAAGCGTGCTGAGGACGTTGCAGCACTCCGCGGCAAGACGGTCGCAGAGATCTTAGGCTGATAGGAGGCAGGAACATGGCAAAAGTGAAAGTCACGCTCAAGAAGAGCCTGATCGGCCATCCGGAGACGCAGCGCAAGACGGTGCGTGCCCTTGGCCTCAGAAAGATCAACTCCGTGGTCGAGCTTCCGGACAATCCTGCGATCCGTGGCCAGCTTCACAAGGTGGAGCACCTCATCCAGGTGGAAGAAATCGCAGACTGACAGAGACAGGAGGTGCAGTTTTAGATGAAATTACATGAACTTGCTCCCGCAGAGGGTTCCCGCAAAGTCCGTAATCGCGTTGGCCGCGGCCTCGGCTCCGGCAACGGCAAGACGGCCGGCCGCGGCATGAAGGGCCAGAACTCCCGCGCTGGCGGCGGCGTCCGCACGGGCTTTGAAGGCGGCCAGATGCCGATCTACCGTCGTCTCCCGAAGCGCGGCTTCAAGAACGTCTGGGCAAAGACGTACGCAGAAGTCAACGTCGAGACGCTCAACCGTTTTGAAGACGGCGAGACGGTCGATCCGGTGGCACTCGTCGAGCGCGGCATCCTGAAGAACGTTCAGGACGGCATCCGCGTGCTCGGCAATGGCGAGCTCACGAAGAAGCTCACGGTCCGTGCCAACGGCTTCACGAAGTCCGCTGAGCAGAAGATTACGGCTGCTGGCGGCAAAGTTGAGGTGATCTGAGGTGTTTTCAGCCCTTGCGAACATCTTCAAGATTCCGGAACTCCGGCAGAAGATCATCTTTACTCTGGTGATGTTCGCCATTTTCCGGATGGGGACGCACATCCCGGTTCCGGGGGTTGACCCGACGGCGCTCGAGGCGCTGTTCCAGAACGGCAACCTCTTCGGCCTCCTGGATCTGTTCTCCGGTGGTGCATTCAGCAAGTTTTCCATCTTTGCCATGAGCATCACGCCTTACATCAATGCTGCGATCATCATCCAGCTGCTGAACGTCGTCATCCCGACGCTCGAACAGTGGAGTAAGGAAGGCGAAGAAGGGCACAAGAAAACCACCCAGGTCACGCGTTACCTCACGGTCGTCCTTGCATTCTTCCAGGCCGTCGGCATGTCCATCGGCCTCAAGCAGGCGATTCTCAATCCCAATCCGGTCAACATCCTGATCATCGCGATCACGCTGACGGCCGGGACGATCTTCCTCATGTGGCTCGGCGAGCAGATTACGGCGCAGGGTGTGGGCAACGGTATCTCCCTCATCATTTTCGCCGGCATCGTCGCCGCGCTGCCGAAGAATATCGGAACCATCTACCACTATGTACAAGCCGGCACCATCAGCTATTTCTCGGTGTTCCTTTTCGGAGTCATCGCGATTGCGATGGTCATGTTCGTGGTGCATATCGAGACCGGCTTCCGCAGGATTCCCATTTCCTACGCAAAGCGCGTGGTCGGCCAGAGAGCCTTTGGCGGCCACAGCAGCCACATTCCGCTGAAAGTCAATCCAGCGGGTGTCATCCCAATCATCTTTGCGTCATCCGTGCTGATGTTTCCAGTAACCATTGCCCAGTTTATTGATGTACCCTGGGTAAAGACCGTTGCCAGTTATCTGGAGTGGGGGACGCCGTTGCAGACAACGCTCTACGTGCTGCTCATCGTCTTCTTCACCTACTTCTACACTGCGGTTACTGTAAAGATATCGGATATGGCAGAGAATCTGAAAAAATACGGCGGCTTCATCCCAGGCATCCGTCCGGGACAGCCGACAGCGGATTATCTGGATCATGTCATGACTCGTATCACGCTCGCAGGTTCCATCTTCCTCGCGTTCATCGCCGTGCTGCCGAACATGATTGCGGCAGCCACCCACATCCAGGGCGTCTATTTCGGCGGAACGGCCCTGCTCATCGTCGTCGGCGTCGCGCTGCAGACGATGAAGCAGATCGAGGCGATGGTGGTCATGCGGCACTATGAAGGGTTCATGAAATAAGGAGGTATATCCATGCATATCTTATTGATGGGCCCTCCGGGTGCCGGCAAGGGCACGCAGGCGGCCGAGCTGAAAGCGAAGTTCCAGATCCCCCACATCTCCACGGGCGACATGTTCCGTGCGGCGATCAAGGAGGGAACGGAGCTTGGCAAGAAAGCCAAGTCCTTCATGGATGACGGCAAGCTCGTGCCGGACGAGGTCACGATCGGCATCGTCCGCGAGCGCCTCTCGAAGGACGACTGCAAGAAGGGCTTCATTCTCGACGGCTTCCCGCGCACGGTCGACCAGGCCGATGCACTCGAAGGCATCTTGAAGGATCTCGGTCTTTCCCTCACGCGCGTCCTGAACATCAGCGTTCCGGCAAGCGACCTCATCGAGCGCGCCGTCGGACGCCGGATCTGCAAGAAGTGCGGCGCCACGTATCACGTCAAGTTCAACCCTCCGAAGAAAGAGGGCGTCTGCGACGCGTGCGGCGGCGAGCTCTTCCAGCGTGCCGATGACACGGAAGAGACGATGAAGAACCGCCTCTCCGTGTACGAGGCTTCGACGAAGCCCCTCATCGAGTACTACGAGAAGAAGGGCGTCTACACCGAAGTCGACGGCCGCCAGGCCATCGACAAGGTCACGGCAGATCTCATCGAGACGCTGAAAGGCTGAAAACCAGATGGAGAGAAGCCATCGGTCAGATAAAAGCGCCGCGCAAGCGGCGGGACTTTGGAAGCTGCCGGATACCCGGCAGTTTTCCTTATGTGAATGTGATTACAGTTGTTGGGCATGGCAGACAAAAAAGCCCAACTGTATTGCCAAATATAGGAAGTAAGGAGAGTCACCATGTCGAAACAAGATGTAATCGAAGTCGAGGGCAAAGTCCTGGAAGCACTGCCGAACGCGATGTTCCAGGTCGAGCTGGAAAACGGCCATGTGGTCCTCGCGCATGTGTCCGGCAAGATCCGCATGAATTTCATCCGCATCCTCCCGGGCGACAAGGTCACGATCGAGCTCACGCCGTATGACCTCACGCGCGGCCGCATCACCTACCGTTTCAAATAAGCCGGCTGTCAAGAACTTTTTTGAAAAATTTTCGGATTGCCCCTAGGCAAGCGCCGGAAAAAATGATAGAATAGCAAATTGACAGCGCAAGAATGAAAAGGAGGCATGGAACACATGAAAGTCAAACCGTCTGTCAAGCGTATCTGCGAGAAATGCAAGATCATCAAGCGCAAGGGCCGTGTCATGGTCATTTGCGAGAATCCGAAGCACAAGCAGAGACAAGGTTAATTATTAAAGAAGGAGGTGCTTACTTATGGCACGTATTGCCGGTGTAGATTTACCCCGTGACAAGAGAATTGAAATTGCTTTGACGTATATCTTCGGCATTGGTCTGAAGACGTCCCAGAACCTGCTCGCTGAGACGGGCATCAACCCTGATACCCGTACCCGCGACCTCACGGAGGACGAAGTGGTAAAACTTCGTGATGTCATCGATAAGAACGTTGTCGTCGAAGGTGACCTTCGTCGCGCACGCCAGATGGACATTAAGCGACTCGTTGATATCGGCTGCTACCGTGGCCGCCGTCACCGTCTCGGCCTTCCTGTCCGTGGTCAGAACACGAAGAACAACGCCCGCACGCGCAAAGGCCCGAAAAAGGCTGTTGCAGGCAAGAAGAAGGACTAAGTAAGGAGGGTTAACTGGTGGCAGTTAAGAAAGCAGTCCGCACGAAGAAAAAGGTTCGCAAGAACGTTGAATACGGCGTAGCGCACATCAGCTCTACGTTCAATAATACGATTGTCACTCTGACCGATAAGAGCGGCAACGCACTTTCCTGGGCAAGCGCTGGCGGCCTCGGTTTCCGTGGCTCGCGCAAGAGCACGCCTTTCGCTGCACAGATGGCAGCAGAGACGGCCGCGAAGGCTGCGATGGAGCATGGCCTGAAGCAGGTCGAAGTTTACGTCAAGGGTCCGGGCGCCGGCCGCGAGGCAGCGATCCGCTCCCTCCAGGCCACGGGCCTCGAGGTCAACATGATCAAAGACGTGACGCCAATCCCGCATAACGGCTGCCGTCCGCCGAAGCGTAGAAGAGTCTAATAGGAGGTGCGAAGTAACTTATGGCAATTGATAGAGTCCCAGCCCTGAAGCGCTGCCGTGCACTCGGCATCGAGCCGGCAGTCATCGGCCGTTCCAAGGAGTCCAAGCGTCAGCCGAAGCGCACGAACCGCAAGGTTTCCGAGTATGGCACGCAGCTCAAGGAAAAGCAGAAAGCAAAATTCATCTACGGTGTGCTCGAGAAGCAGTTCCGTGGCTACTATGACAAGGCAAAGAAGATGCAGGGCGTCACGGGTGAAAACCTGCTCGGCCTCCTCGAGCGTCGTCTCGACAACGTCGTCTTCCGCCTCGGCCTCGCGAACACGCGCAAGCAGGCGCGCCAGATCGTCCGCCATGGCCACATCACGGTCAATGGCAAGCGCGTCGACATTCCGTCCGCACTCGTTTCCGCCGGTGACGTCGTCGCTGTTGCTGAGAAGAGCCAGCAGAACGCATTCTTCAAGGCTCTGCGCGAGACGAACAACTCGCTTTCCGCTCCGGCATGGCTGGACGCTGACCAGGAGCATCTCTCCGGCACGGTCACGCGTTTCCCGAACCGTGACGAGATCGATGTCCCTGTGAATGAGCAGGCTATCGTCGAGTTGTACTCCAAATAATCATGGCGTTTGTGCATAGAATTATTGAGGAGGTTCCTACCAGATGATAGACATCGAAAAACCGAAGATCGAGATAGCGGAAATCAGCGATGACAACCGCTACGGCAAGTTCATCTGTGAGCCGCTCGAGCGTGGATATGGCACGACGTTCGGCAACAGCCTCCGCCGTATGCTGCTTTCCTCGCTGGAAGGCGCCGCTGTGACCTCCATCCGCATCGAGGGAGTGCTCCATGAGTTCTCCACGATTCCCGGAGTGCGCGACGACGTCACGAACATCGTGCTGAACCTCAAGCAGCTCTGCCTCAAGATGGACGGCAATGAGCCGAAGGTCATCCGCATCGATGTCGAAGGCGAGAAGGAAGTCACGGCCGCAGACATCATCTGCGACGCTGACATCGAAGTCCTGAATCCGGACCTGCACATCGCGACGCTCAACGAGGACGGCAAGCTCAAGATCGAGATGACCGTCGAGCGCGGCCGCGGCTATGTGCCGGCAGACAAGAACAAGAAGCCGGATGACACCATCGGCGTCATCCCCATCGATTCCATCTTCTCTCCGGTGCAGCGCGTCAACTACACGGTGCAGGATACCCGTGTCGGCAACGTCACGGACTACGACAAGCTCATCCTCGAAGTCTGGACGGATGGTTCCGTCCGCCCGGAGGAAGCCGTGTCGAAGGCAGCAGGCATTCTCGTCATGCACCTGAAACTTTTCCAGAACATGGATGGCCTCCCGGAAGAGGTGGAAGAAGAGGAATCGACATTCCCAGAGGAAGAAGAGGATACGTCCTCGAAGGTTCTCGACATGACAATCGAAGACCTCGACCTCTCTGTCCGTTCCTTCAACTGCCTCAAGCGCGCCAACATCAACACCGTCGCCGATCTCACGGCCAAGACGGAGGAAGACATGATGAAGGTTCGCAACCTCGGCCGCAAGTCGCTGGAAGAAGTCAAGAAGAAACTCGAAGATCTCGGTTTATCCTTAGCGGAAACCAATGAATAAGATGTAAGAGAGGGAAACAAATGAGCTACAGAAAATTAGGCCGGAACTCCGGCGCCCGCAAGGCACTTTTCAGCAGCATCCTCACTTCCTTCTTCAGATATGGACGCATTGAGACGACGGAAGCAAAAGCAAAAGAGCTCCGCAAGTTCGCTGACAAGCTCATCACGCTCGCAAAGCGTGGCGACCTCAGCGCCCGCCGTCAGGCAATCGCATCCCTCGCTGATGAAGATGTCGTGAGAAAGCTCTTCGACGAAATCGCAGGCAAGTATAACGATCGCCAGGGTGGCTACACGCGCATCCTGAAGCTCGGCAACCGCCGCGGTGACGCAGCTCCGATGGTCATCATCGAGCTCGTGTAATCTCATCTGTTGAGATTCCAAGCCGTCCGTTCCACACGTTGGAGCGGACGGCTTTTTCATGCCTAGAAAGGCTCCCTCTCAGAGGGAGCTGTCAGCGAAGCTGACTGAGGGAGTCTCACAAGCAGGGCACATGTGATTTTCGACTGTTTCATATGCGGGCGGTGAATCATCAACGTCAACGTGTCTTTTTATCTGGCTTTACCAAACCTGCGAGGTGTCGTATAATATGAGATGTCTATACGAAAGGAAAGAATGCTTATGGCTCTCATAGAACTCGACCGCCTCTCGCATGTCTATCATGCGGGAGAGGAAAACGAGCATCAGGCGCTCGCGGACGTCTCGCTCTCCATCGAGGCGGGGGAATTCGTCGCCGTGCTCGGGTCGAATGGCTCTGGCAAGTCGACGCTCGCAAAGCATCTCGATGCGCTCTTGCTGCCGACGAGCGGCGTCTGCCGCATCGACGGCATGGACACGCAGAATGTCGATCAGGTCTGGCGCATTCGGCAGAAGGTCGGCATGGTATTCCAGAATCCCGATAACCAACTCATCGCTGCCATCGTCGAGGATGACGTGGCATTCGGCCCAGAGAATCTCGGCGTGCCGCCGAAGGAAATCCGGAGCCGCGTCGATGAGGCGCTCTCTGTCGTCGGCATGACGAAGTTCCGTTCGTTCGCGCCGCACCTGCTCTCGGGCGGGCAGAAGCAGCGCATCGCGATTGCGGGAGCGCTCGCGATGCAGACGGAATGCCTCGTGTTCGACGAAGCGACGGCCATGCTCGATCCCGAGGGCCGTGCGGAAATCTTGTCCGTCGTCAAGCAGCTTCACAAGGAGCAGCACAAGACCATCGTCTACATCACGCACTTCATGGAGGAAGCGGCGGCGGCTGACCGCATCATCGTGCTCGATCATGGCCGTCTTGCGATGGACGGCACGCCGCGCGAGGTCTTTGCGCGGTCGGCCGAGCTCCAGAAGCTCGGCCTCGATGTGCCGCTCTCGGTCGAGCTCGGTGCGCGCTTGCGGGCAGATGGCATCGATTTGCCGCAGGCCATTGTGACGGAGGACGACCTCGTGCAGGCGCTTGGCACGGCGGTGGGACATGCAGAGGAAAAAGGAGGCGCGGCTCTTGGCGATTGAACTGCAGGACATCAGCTATACCTATATGCCGGGCACGCCCTACGAACGCAAGGCGTTGCAGCATGTGACGCTCTCCATTGAGGAAGGTGGCTTCGTCGCGATTGCCGGCCATACGGGCTCGGGGAAATCGACGCTCCTCCAGCATCTCAATGGCCTTCTGACGCCGACGTCAGGGCAGGTGCTCGTCGATGGCGTCAATCTTTCGCCGAAGGGAAAATCTGAAAAGGCGAAGGCGCTGGCCGCGCGGCGCAGTGTCGGCATGGTGTTCCAGTATGCTGAACATCAGCTGTTCGAGGAGACGATTTTCGAGGACATCGCGTTCGGCCCGCGCAACTTCGGCTGTGACGAAGAAGAAGTCGAACAGCGCGTCCGCGCGTCGATGGCGCTTGTCCATCTTGATTTCGATACGTATCGCGGGCGTTCGCCGTTCCAGCTTTCGGGCGGGCAGATGCGCCGCGTCGCGCTTGCGGGCGTGCTGGCTCTTCGTCCGAAGTATCTCGTGCTCGATGAGCCGACGGCGGGGCTCGATCCGAAGGGGCGCAAGGACTTGCTGGCGACCATCGGGGAGTTGCATCGCAAAGAGGGCACGACGATCATCTTCGTCTCGCATAATATGGATGACATCTTCCAGCTTGCGGATACCGTCGTCGTCATGCGGCAGGGGGAGATGCTGCTTTCCGGCAGTCCGGCCGAGGTGTTTCCGCAGACGGAAACCATCGCCAAGGCTGGCCTGCGGCCGCCGCAGCTGATGACACTTTTGACGCGTATCCAGTCGGCTTGCGTGCCGCTGACAGCAGATGACCTGCTCATGCGCACGCCGGAGCAGGCAGCCCGTGCCATTGAAAAAGCGCTGAAATCAAAGCAGGGAAGGAGGGCGCACGATGCTCAATAACATCACGATCGGCCAGTATTTTCCAGGCAACTCTGTGCTGCATCGTCTTGACCCGCGCACGAAGATTGCCGTGCTGTTCTTCCTGATCATCGCCATCTTCGTCTTTGACCAGCCGATTGCTTATCTCGTGTTGACGCTCTTGACGTTTGGATGCATGGTCGTTTCGCGCGTGCCGATGAAGACGCAGATTGGTTCACTGAAGCCCCTCTGGTGGATCATCCTGTTCACGTTCCTGATTCATCTTTTCAGCGCAGATGGCAGGCCGCTCTTTCATCTCTGGATTCTCACGGCGACATGGGAAGGGCTTGTGCGCGGTTTCTTCATCTGTCTGCGGCTGGCGCTGCTTTTGCTCTTGTCGTCGCTGCTGACATTCACAACGAGCCCGCTGAAGCTCACGGATGCGCTCGAAGCGATTTTGTCGCCGCTCAAAGCGATCGGCGTGCCCGCGCATGAGCTCGCGATGATGATGACGATTGCCCTGCGCTTCGTGCCGACACTCATCGAGGAGACGGACAAGATCATGAAGGCGCAGCAGTCACGCGGCGCAGATTTCCTGACGGGCAGCATCCTGCACCGCCTCAAGAACGTTGTGCCGATTCTCGTGCCGCTCTTCATTTCGGCATTCCGCCGTGCCGACGAGCTCGCGATGGCGATGGAAGCTCGCTGCTATCGCGGCGGCATCGGCCGCACGCAGATGAAGGAACTGCGCTTTGCACCGCTTGACTATATGGCGTGGGCCGCGACAGCTGTGCTGATTGCCGCGCTTATCGCTGTTGCCATCTTTTTCCCGAAAGGATTTCTCTGAACCATGAAGAAAGAACACAAAGAGATGATGAAGGCACGCCGCCGCAACATCGCGCTTCAGGTAGCGTATGACGGCACGGCCTATGCGGGTTTTCAGCGTCAGACGCCACCCATCATCGCTGTGCAGAACGTGCTTGAGGAAAAACTCGAAACCATTTTCGGCGACTCCATCGAGCTCGCGGCGGCTGGCCGCACGGACGCGGGCGTCCATGCCTATGGGCAGGTCGTGAATTTCTTTACGGATGGCACGATTCCGACGGACCGCATCCCGCGCGCCGTCAACAGCCTGCTGCCGGACGACATCACCGTGAAGGCCGCATGGGAGGCGGACCGCGAGTTTTCCGCGCGCCACTCTGCGACGTCGAAGACGTACCTCTACCGCATCCAGACCGGTGAGACGCCGAACCCGATGACAGCGCGCTATGCCTGGTACATCCGCCGCCCGCTTGACGTCGTCGCCATGCAGGCCGCGCTCGACCGCATCGTCGGCACGCATGATTTTTCGGCGTTCCGTGCCTCGGGTGGCGCGCCGATGAGCCCCGTGCGCACGATGTACGAGGCGACGATCGGCGAGGAGCGCGACGGTTTGCTCGCCTGCCGCATCCACGGTAGCGGCTTCCTCTACCATATGGTGCGAAATGTCATTGGAACCATCGCCAATGTTGGCCTCGGCGTGCTGACCGTTGACGATTTCGAGCGCATCCTTGCTTCGCGCGACCGCCAGCAGGCCAGCGCGACCGCACCAGCAAGGGGGCTATACCTGCTCGCGGTGCGCTACGATGGAGCGAAACATCGTTCAACACGTTCCCTCGATTTGTGCTAAAATGGAAGTATCTCTAGGAAAAGGCAGGGACTCGTGAATGAATTGGAAAGAAGTTGGTCGTTTCTTCGCAGGCGTGCTTTGCGGGACGCTTGTGCTGGCACCGATGCTATCTGAGCGCACATGGGCCGCAGAAAAGTCGGACACGGAAATGGCGGAAACGGCAGCAGGGACGGAAGAAGTACCTGCTGTCTTGATGACGCCAGAAGGCATCGAAGCACCCGAGGAGACGGATGCTGCCACAATCGCGACACGTCATGTGAAGACGGCGTTCGAGCAGGAGCAGGAAGCAAAGACTGCAAAAGAACAAACGAAGCTAACGCGTACGTGGGAAATCCAAACAGAATATCTCGAAGGGCGCTTCTTCGAAAAACGGCATATCGATGATTACAACATCCATATCTATCGCAAGTATCGCGACGTAAACGACATCGCCGTCTATTACGGTGCAACACTGAGTCGCCCTGTCGGCTACACGACAGAGGATGGCATCTACCGTGACTCTGAGGCTGTCGGCCTCGGCCCTTCGATGATGCTGCGCTGGGAGCGGCCGCTCGCAGGCAAGCTCACGGGCAGCATCGACGGCACGGGCTCGCTGCTGTTCTACAACCAGGCGCATCCCGGTGACGGCCGCGCCTACGGCTTCCTCTGGCGCATCGGCCCACGCCTGCTCTATCACGCGACGGGCAAGGACGCCGTGAGCCTCGCGTATCTCTTCCATCATTCCTCGAACGGCATGCATCATCACAACCCGGGCTACAACGGTGTCGGTTTCTCGCTCGGCGTGTCGCATACGTTCTGAGCTGCAGGCAAACAAAAATCGTGCGCTCCCGCATAGGGGACGCACGATTTTTGTTTGAAAAAGATATACTGCTCAGTCGATGAGTTCGATCTGCTTTTTTTCGAGGAAGTTCCGCCAGTTCGTGCTGACGGGCTCGTCGGTGACGAGGGCGTCGACCTGGTCGAAGTCGAGGGCGTGGACGAAGGCGGTGCTGCCGAATTTCGTGTGGTCGGCGAGCAGGATGACGCGCTTGGCGCGGGCGGCCATGCAGACTTTGATGGTGCTTTCGGCGTCGTTTGACTCCATGATGCCGTGCTCGCGGTCGAGGCTCTTGCAGCTGACGAGGGCGAGGTCGACGTTGTAGCGTTGGAGCGTCGCGAGTGCGACGTCGCCGACGAGGGCGCAGGAGTTCGCGCGGACGACGCCGCCCGTCGAGATCAGGTGGAACGGCCCCTGCAGGTAGTCGTGCACGAGGCGTACGGAATTTGTGATGATCGTGAGGTTCTTCTTTCGTTGGAGTTCGCTGATGAGCGCGAGGCAGGTCGTGCTCGCATCGACCATGATGGTGTCGCCGTCGCTGACAAGGCGGGCGGCGCGCTCGGCGATGGCCTGCTTGTTCTCGCTGAGAATCGTGCTGCGCTTGACGAAGGAGATGTCGTCGTTCGTGTGCTCGTTGAGCACGGCGCCGCCATAGCTGCGGCGCAGGAGGTCTTTGCCTTCGAGCTTTTCGAGGTCGCGGCGGATCGTTTCCTCCGTGACGCCGAAGAGCTTCGCAAGTTCGGAAACGTAGACTTTCCGCTCTTCATTCAGTTTGTCCATGATTTTGCGACGACGCTCGATGCCCAGCATGATGCCTCACCCCTTCAAATGTCATGCTTTATCTTGCTTTCTTTCATTATACAGGAGAAAACTTGTAAAAGCAACAAAAAACCATGAAATCAAAAATGGGAAGCTTTTGGAATACAGAATACGTCTTCTGGATTTTTTCAGACGGATTCTCTATAATATAAAGTCAGAGTTCAAATTGGGGATTTTTGTTTCATGAATCGTAGGGAATTTATCAAGAACAGCGGGCGCGTGCTGGCCGGGGCGCTGCTGCTGCCGACGATGCTGCCGCGCTTTGCCGAGGCGGCCTGGCAGACGCGCGGCGGCGAGGGGCTGCCAATCCGGGAGACGTATCTGCATTTCCGTTCGCTTGAAAATCGCGATGCAACGGATGTCATCATCTTGCACCACATCGGCAACACGAATGCTGATGTCTCGGCGGCGACGGTGCATCAGTGGCATCTCGCGAATGGCTGGGCGGGGATCGGCTATCACTATCTCATCCGCAAGGATGGGACGATTGAGCGCGGGCGGCCGCGCGATACGGTCGGCGCGCACTGCTATGGAGAAAACTGGCACAGCATCGGTGTGAACATCGTCGGAAATTTCGAGGTCGCCATGCCGACGGACGCGCAGCTCGACGCGGCGGAGCGGCTCGTTGCACGTCTCTGCCAGATGTACGGCCTGCGGCCGGGCGGCCGCACGATCAAGGGGCATCGCGATTTCAATTCGACGGCGTGCCCCGGGCAGAATCTCTATGATATGCTGCCTGACGTCATCGCAGGCGTGCAGACGTATTACGGTGCGTGAGCTTTGGGGGAGGGGAAAATATGGCATTTCATTATCGGTGGTTCTCGCACGACGAGGAGCTGACGGACGAGCTCGGCGTACGTCACAGCCGCGCTCTGCTCGACAGGAAGGAAGAACCAGCGCAGCCGACGAAGTACGCACGTGGCGAGATTGCAAGTATGATTGTTGCGCTGGCGGCGTTCTGTTATGGCGTCTGGACGGGCATCGCCCCGTTCATCCTCTTTGGCGCGGCGTTTCTTATCTATGAGGCGCGGCGCATCATGCCGATGTTTTTCGGGCCGGTCGGCGTGCCGCTTGCGAACGCGATGCGCGGTTTCAGCATCGTCACGCTCTTCGGCGCGGTCGTGCTGCTCTTTCTCTGATCTTCTGTTTTTGCCTGTTTGCTGGCGATTGCATCGAATCGAGTCGATGCAATCGCTTTTTTCGTGTCAGAAAACAGAAAAACAGAAAAAACCAAAAAGAAATACAAAAATACTCTTGCTTTTTATCCGGTTATGTTGTATTATGTGTGATGTAAAGAGGAACGGAGAGAAAACCTCAGAACTGAAATAGAATCAAAAGACAAGATACAAGGTGAAACACATGGGAGAGAAAGCGTATTATCTGGCCATCGACATCGGCGCGTCAAGCGGGCGCCACATCCTCGGCTGGATGGAGAACGGGAAGATCCGCATGGAGGAAATCTACCGCTTCCAAAATGGCTTGGAGAAGCGGAACGGCCACCTCTGCTGGAATCTTGACCGCCTGTTTGACGAGGTCGTCGCAGGACTTCGGGAGTGCAAGCGCCTCGAGCGCATCCCGACGAGCGTCGGCATTGATACGTGGGGCGTGGATTTCGTGCTGCTCGACGCACAGGGGAATATGCTCGGCAGCCCGGTCGCGTACCGCGATGGCCGCACGAAGGGCATGGACGACGTCGTCTACCGGACGATCTCCGAAACGGAGCTCTACAGTCGCAACGGCATCCAGAAGCAGATCTTCAACACGATCTACCAGCTCGTGGCCATCCGCGAGACGGAGCCGGAGCTCCTCGGGCGCGCCGAGCGCTTCTTGATGGTACCGGAGTATTTGAACTACCGCCTGACGGGCGTAGCGATGAACGAGTACACGAACGCGACGACGTCGCAGCTCGTGAATGCGAAGACGCAGGATTGGGACTGGGAGCTTTTGGACAAGCTCGACATCCCGCGCAAGCTGTTCGGCGACATCCACATGCCGAAGACCTTGGTTGGAAAGCTCAGCGGCCGCATGGCAGAAGCCGTTGACTTCCAGACAGACGTCGTGCTGCCGGCGACGCATGACACGGGCTCGGCCGTCATGGCCGTGCCAGCGACAGATGAGGAGAGCATCTACCTCTCGTCTGGCACGTGGTCGCTCATGGGCATCGAGCGGCTGATCCCCGATTGCACGGAAAAGAGCCGCAAGCACAACTTCACGAACGAGGGCGGCTACCATTACCGCTACCGCTACCTGAAGAACATCATGGGCATGTGGATGATGCAGTCGCTCCGAAAAGAATTCAAGCATGCCTACACGTTTGAAGAGCTCTATGAGCTCGCGCATATCGGCCGCTACTTCCGCTCGACGGTCAATGTCAACGATGACAGCTTCCTCGCGCCGGACAGCATGATCCAGGCGGTGCAGGACTACTGTGAGAAGACGGGGCAGGAGAAACCGGAAACGGAATGCGAGCTCCTGTACTGCATCTACCACAGCCTTGCGGACTGCTACGCGCGCACGGTCGCGGAAATCGAAGAGGTCACGGGCAGGAAATACGACACGATCCACGTCGTGGGCGGCGGCTGCCAGGACAAGTTCCTGAACCGCCTGCTCGCCGAGGAGACGGGCAAAGAGGTCTATGCAGGCCCCATCGAAGCGACGGCCATCGGCAACCTGATGGCGCAGATGCTCCGCACGAAGACGTTTGAAGACCTCATGGAGGCACGCAAAGTCGTGGCGAAATCGTTCGACGTCAAGCGCGTCGAAGCGTGAAACATGTTGGAGGAATACAAAATGTCCAGATTCGAAGAAGCAAAAGAAGCCTATGCAGCAGCTGGCGTCGATGTCGAGGCGGCTCTGAAGAAGCTGCAGGATGTGCGCATCTCGATGCACTGCTGGCAGGGCGATGACGTGCTCGGTTTCGACAGCGACGCGCTGACGGGCGGCATTGCGACGACGGGCAACTATCCGGGCCGCGCAAGGAGTCCAGAGGAGCTCATGGCCGACATCCGCAAGGCGTATTCGTTCATCCCCGGCAAGCACAAGCTGAACCTCCATGCCTCGTACCGCATCACGAACGAAAACATCGACCGCGACGCCATTGAGCCGAAACATTTTGAGGCTTGGGTCGATTTCGCAAAAGAAGAGAGCATCGGCCTCGATTTCAACCCGACGTTCTTCAGCCACAAGAATGTCAAAGACAACATGACGCTTTCGAGCCCTGACAAGGACATCCGCGATTTCTGGGTCGCGCATGGCAAGGCCAGCCGCAAGATTGCGAACTACTTCGGCGAGCAGCTCGGCATCACGGCGCTCGACAATGTCTGGATTCCCGATGGCACGAAGGATGTGCCGGCCGACCGCATCGGACCGCGCGCCCGTCTCAAGGACGCACTCGATGAGATTTTCTCCGTGAAATACGACCGCAAGAACATCGCAGACGCGGTCGAGGGCAAGGTCTTCGGCATCGGCGTCGAGTCGTACACGGTCGGCTCGCATGAGTTCTACATGAACTATGCCGCGAAGAACGGCCTGATGTGCCTGCTCGATACTGGTCACTATCATCCGACGGAAGTCGTCAGCGACAAGATTTCGTCGATGCTGCTCTTTAATGACAGCCTCGCGCTCCACGTCAGCCGCCCCGTCCGCTGGGACAGCGACCATGTCATCAAGCTCGATGACGAGCTCAAGGAGCTCGCGACGGAGCTCGTGCGCTGCGATGCCCTCGGCCGCGTCTTCATCGGCCTCGACTTCTTCGATGCGAGCATCAACCGTATCGCGGCCTGGGTCATCGGCATGCGCAACATGCAGAAAGCACTGCTCTATGGCCTGCTGACGCCGAACAAGGAGCTCAAGGAAGCGCAGGACAAGGCGGACTTCACGGCCGTGCTCGCAGGTCTCGAAGAGATCAAGACGCTGCCGTTCGGCGACGTCTGGGCCGAGTTCTGCAAGCGGAATGGCGTCCCGGTCGATGGCAAGTGGTACGCGGATGTCAAGAAATATGAAAGCAACGTGCTGTTCAAGCGCGCATGATGCGTGGATAGAAGTGGGAAAGAAGGATTTTTACAATGGATATTTTGCAGACGAAGTTCATGGAAGGCTTCAAGCGTCTGACAGCTGATGCTTTTGCCAAAGGCTGGCATGAGCGCAACGGCGGTAACCTCTCGTACCGCGTGCCGGAAGAGGAAGTCGAGAGCGTGAAGGACAGCCTCCACGAAGTCAGGGAATGGCTCCCCATCGGCAACACGGTGCCGGGGCTTGCGGGCGAGTATTTTCTCGTGACGGGCAGCGGCAAGTACATGCGCAACGTCGCGCTCGCGCCCGAGGAAAATGTGGCGCTGATCAAGATTGATGACAAGGGCGAGAACTATGGCATTGTCTGGGGCCTCGTCAATGGCGGCCGTCCGACGAGCGAACTGCCGACGCACCTCGCGGCGCACGAGCTCAAGAAAAAGATGACGAACGGCAAGAACCGCATCATCTACCATGCGCATCCGACGAACCTCATCGCGCTGACGTTCGTGCTGCCGCTCGAGGACAAGGCGTTCACGCGCGAGCTCTGGGAGATGGCGACGGAAGACCCCGTCATCTTCCCGGAAGGCGTCGGCGTCGTGCCCTGGATGGTGCCGGGCGGCAAGGAGATCGCCGATGCGTCCGTGAAGCTCATGGAGAAATACCGCGTCGTCGTCTGGACGCACCACGGCCTCTTCGTCTGCGGCGATGACTTCGACGAGGCGTTCGGCCTCATGGACACGGTCGAGAAGGCCGCGGAAATCTGTGTCAAAGTCCTCTCGATGGGCGGCAAGAAGCAGACGATTCCGAAAGAAGGCTTCCTGCAGCTCGCAAAGGATTTCCATATCAATCTCAATACATCCGTCTTGGAATCATGACTGTTTCATTCTTAAGGGGGAGAAAACAAAATGTTAGGTGTCAAAATCGATTACCACATGTCTGCGTGGAAGAAGACGCTGATTGCTGGACTCATCAGCTACATCGACGCCGGCTCCATCGTCGCAGGCGCATCAGGACTCAGCATGTGGCAGGACTACCTCGGCATGAGCAGCGTGCAGATGGGCCTGTTGGCGGCGCTGTCGTCCAATACGGGCGGCGCGGCCATCGGCGCGCTGATCGGCGGCAAGATCTGTGACAAGTACGGCCGCAAGTTTGTTTACAACTGGGCGCTGCTCATCTACATGATCGGCGTGCTCATGATCTGCCTCGCAACGAATTATCCGATGTTCCTCTTGGGCTATGTCGTTGTCGGCCTCATGGTCGGCGCAGATGTCGTCGCTTCCTGGACGTTCATCGCAGAGGAAGCGCCATCGAAGAATCGTGCAAAACACTGCGGCTCGGCGCAGATTGCGTGGATGCTCGGCCCGGTCGTCGTGTTCCTTGCCTCGATTCCGCTGAACTCCATGTTCGGCCTGCTCGGCAACCGCATCATCTTTGCGCACCTCATCGTCGTCGCGGCCTGGATCTGGTATCAGCGCCTCAAGATGCCAGAATCGACAGAATGGGTCGAAGCAAAGAAGCGTACGGAAGCGCTCGAAGCAAAAGGCGTCCATGTCCGCAAAGCGCGCTATGCCGACATCCTGCGCGGCACGAGCCTCAAGACCGTCGTCATGCTCTGCGGCGTCTACACGCTCTGGAACCTCGCAGCCTCCACGAACGGCTTCTTCATGCCGTACATCTATGAGCATGTCGGCAACCTCTCGAATGCCATGTCGCTGTTCCTCACGGCTCTGAATTTCGCCGTCTGCATTGTCACGACGTTCATCTTCATGTACACGGGCGACAAGTTCAACCGTCGCAAGATTTTCGGTATCTTCTCCGGTCTCGGCGTCATCAGCTGGTTTGTCTGGGCACTGCCGGCCGATATGCTCCAGATGTGGATGCTGTTCTTCTTCACGATTGTCTGGGGTTTCTCGATGCAGCAGCAGTTCTACCAGCTCTGGAGCTCCGAGCTCTTCCCCGTGCGCTATCGTGCGACGGCGCAGGGTTTCACGTTCTTCGTCACGCGCTTCTCGGCCGCTGTCTGGGGCTTCGCCGTCCCGATCATCATGGAGACGCTCGGCTTCCAGATTGCAGCCTTCCTCATGATCGGTTTCTGCGTCGTCAGCTGGATCTGCGGCACGTTCTTCGGCAGTGATGCCCGCGGCAAGACGCTCGACGAAATCACGGAAGAGCGTTACAAAGGCGAAATCGACGAAAACGGCTGGCTCATCGCACCGGAAGAGCAGACGGCAGCGCATCAGCATCAGTGAGAAAGAAGGCACGCGTCATCATGGAACGCTTTGCATGGAAGGCCGTCGTCAAGGACGGCAAGCTCGAAGAATACAAGTATCGTCATGCCCACATCTGGCCGGAAATGAAGCAGGTGCTCAAAGAAGCGGGCATCAGAAACTACACGATCTGGAACGTCGGCAACGAGCTCTTCGGCTATTTCGAATGCGAGAAGGGTGTGGCCTACGCCGAGAAATACCAGGCCGACAGCCCTGTCGTCGACAAGTGGAATGAATACATGAAAGACGTCATGGTCATGGAGATGGATCCCGAGACGGGCGCCCAGCCGAAGATGCAGCAGGTCTTCTTCCTGGCATGACATTTTGAGATTGAGACTTTGGATGTTTTGCAGGTGCGCAGATGCGTGCCTGTTCTTTTTTTGAAAAATTTCATTTTTCGCTTAAGATTTTTCGATTTCATCCGATATAAAGGATGAGAAGGAAAATGGATGTGTGGCAATGGCCAAGGAGGCAGAGAACATGTTCGAGGGAATCGGAAAAATCGGCGACTATGTCCAGCGCAAGGAGCTCAAAGTCGAGGCGAAGTATCGGCTGAAGACCGGGCAGGACATGAAGAAGCAGATCCAGAAGCAGGTGGCCGACGACATCTGGCGGCAGATGACGACGAAGGTCAGCAAGAAGACAGACGAGGCGCGCATCGCTGGCATCAAGCAGAAGCTCCGCAGCGGCAAGGAGCTCTCGGCTTCGGAGATGAAATATCTCAAGGAGACCGACGAAGATCTCTACACGAAGGCGAAGAAGGCGCAGGAAGCGCGCGACGAGCTGCGCAGTGCTCTGAAGCGCGCGAAGACGAAGAATGAAGCCCGCATGGCGCTCGTGCAGGCGCAGGCAAAAGTCTCGACGGAAGCGATGCTTGAAGCAAAGAACGGCAGCGGGGCAGGCATGAGTGCGGCAGTCGGCATGGGCGGCGCAGCAGCGGCAGCAGGCTCCACAGGAGATGCAGCGAGCGTCGCAGAGCCTGGCGGCGACGCGACGGGCGCGGCTGCGATGGATACCGGCGTGGATGCCGACGTCGCAGGCAGCGATGCTTCAGCGGCCGAACCCTCGGCAGATGGAACGCAGGCGGACGGGGCGGAGGCTTCCAATGGAACGACGGGCGAAGCTGGCGGAACGGTGGAGCATGGAACGGCAGAAACGTCAAGTGAAGACAGAAATGCATCTGGCGATGAAAAAGATGAAGCCGCAGGAAAGACCATCGAGAACCGCCAGCAGACACTCAAAAATCTCGAAAATGGCGGCGGCAGCAGCAAGATGGATTTCGATACGAAGTTCATCTATCAGATGCGCGCCTTGCAGGATGAATGGAACCGCTTTTCCAAAGACAAGTCGTATCAGGAACTCCCCGAAGATGATTTCGAGGCCATGCAGGAGCCGAAAAAACGCAAGCATGCGTATGAACCGAAGCGCAGGAACGACGTGCTGGCGGCCAGTGATGCCTACGATACGGCGGCGAATCTCCTGCTTTCAAAGGTCGAGGCCGAAGGCACGACGACGGTTGAGAAATGAGCATTGATTTTCGTGCGTTTTCGCTTTATAATGGAAAAGACAACTGAACAAGGGGAGCTTGCAGAGATTTCCTTGATTTCTCCGAGCAGGCTGAGAGGGCAGTGGAACTGCCGACCCGAGAACCTGATTTGGATAATGCCAACGTAGGGAGAGCTTTTGAAAAGCGATGTCGAGGAGACCGTCCAAATGGGCGGTCTCCTTTTTATGGAATTCGGAGGAGAGGCGAATGGTCAAGGTCAATGGCGAACTGGTCGAAGCGGCAGGCAAGAACGTTGCTGCGTATCTCGCGGAAGCGGGCTATGACAGCCGTGCGGTTGCCGTGGAATACAATGAAGTGATTTTGCCGAAAGCAGATTATGAGA
The DNA here is from genome assembly GCA_022773585.1 of Selenomonas sp. Taxonomy (GTDB): domain Bacteria; phylum Bacillota; class Negativicutes; order Selenomonadales; family Selenomonadaceae; genus Selenomonas_C. Next base: position 87,920 of record JALEZZ010000057.1, read on the forward strand.
AGACGGTTCTCGCGGATGGGGATGCCCTAGAGATTGTCTGCTTTATGGGCGGCGGAAGATAAGGAGCGATTTTTGATGGAAGAAAAGAAGCAGCAGGAAGATGTCTTGGAGCTTGGCGGTCATACATTTCACTCGCGGTTCATCCTCGGCTCGGGCAAGTATTCGCTCGCGCTGATCGAGGCGGCTGTGCGCGATGCGGGCGCGGAAATCGTGACGTGCGCCGTGCGCCGCGCGAATACGAAGGAGCATGAAAACATCCTCGATTACATCCCGAAGGGTGTGACGCTGCTGCCGAATACATCGGGCGCGCGGACGGCGGACGAGGCCGTGCGCATCGCGCATCTCGCGCGGGAGCTCGGCTGTGGCGATTTCGTCAAAATCGAAATCATGCGCGACACGAAGTATCTGCTGCCGGACAACGAGGCGACGATCCGCGCGACGGAAACGCTCGCAAAAGAAGGATTCGTCGTGCTGCCGTACATGTACCCCGACCTCAATGCAGCGCGTGACCTCGTCAATGCGGGCGCGGCGGCTGTCATGCCGCTTGCGGCGCCGATTGGTTCAAATAAGGGGCTTGTGACGAAAGAATTCATCCAGATTCTGATTGACGAAATCGACCTGCCCATCATCATCGATGCCGGCATCGGAAGTCCGGCGCAGGCATGTGAAGCGATGCAGATGGGGGCGGCGGCTATCATGGCGAACACGGCGCTTGCGACGGCAGGCGATCTGCCGCTCATGGCGTCAGCGTTCAAAGATGCGATTGCGGCGGGGCGCAAGGCGTACCGCGCCGGCCTCGGCCGCGTGCTGACGCGCGGCGCGGCGGCGTCTGACCCATTGACAGGGTTCCTGCGGGATTGAGGAGGCGAGCGAGATGGAAAAAGAAAATCACTTCTTCATTGACTCGGACAAGCTCAGCGCCAAGGCTCTTGAAAAGAAGCATCGTCTCGAAAATGACCCGTCCTGCCGCAAAGACCCGATGGAATATTTTCCCGACATGGAGCAGATCACGTCGGACGTGCGCGGGCGCGTGATGACCGCGATGCATGCGTATGCGCCGGAACAGTATACGGCCATCGACGTGCGGCGCGCGCTCGATCATGAGCGCGTGACGATTGAGGATTTCAAGGCACTGCTTTCACCCGCCGCGAAGCCGTTCCTCGAAGAGATGGCCGAGCGTGCCCAGCGCGAGACGAGCCGTCATTTCGGCAACACGGTCTATCTTTTTACGCCGCTCTACATCGCGAACTATTGCGAGAATTACTGTGTTTACTGCGGCTTCAACTGCTACAACGACATCCAGCGCCTCCAGCTTTCACATGATGAAATCGCACACGAGATGAAGGTCATCGCTGACAGCGGCATGGAGGAAATCCTGATTCTGACAGGCGAGAGCAAGGCGAAGAGCAGCGTGGAGTACATCGGCGATGCCTGCAAGCTCGCGCGGAAATATTTCAAGAACGTCGGGCTCGAAGTCTATCCGATGAATGTGGCGGATTACAAATATCTGCACGAATGCGGCGCAGATTATGTGACGGTCTTCCAGGAGACGTATGATCTCAAGAAATATGAGACGCTGCATCTCCTCGGGCACAAGCGCGTCTGGCCGTATCGCTTCGAGGCGCAGGAGCGCGCACTCATGGGCGGCATGCGCGGCGTCGGCTTCTCGGCACTGCTCGGCCTTTCGGATTTCCGTCGCGATGCGCTCGCGACAGCGCTCCATGTCTACTATCTCCAGCGCAAATATCCGCAGGCGGAGTTCTCGCTGTCGTGCCCGCGCCTGCGGCCAATTATCAACAACGAAAAGATCAACCCGCTCGACGTCGGCGAGCACGAGCTCTGCCAGATTCTCTGCGCCTACCGGCTGTTCCTGCCGTATGTCGGCATCACGGTTTCGTCACGTGAGAGCGCGACGTTCCGCAACGGCATCGCAAAAATCTGTGCGACGAAGATTTCGGCCGGCGTCTCGACGGGCATCGGCGACCACGAGGAAAAATATACGGGCAAGCACGAAGAGAAGACTGGCGACGAGCAGTTCGAAATCTGCGATACGCGCAGCATCCGCTCGATGTATGGCGACATGGAGGGCGAGGGCTTGCAGCCTGTCCTCAACGACTATCTCTATGTCTGAGCCGATGAAATCGAAGAAGAGTAGCGGGCTCGAAAATATCATCTGCGTGACGAACCGCCGGATTGCTGCCGAGGCGGCAGGCAGCAGCGATGCCGATGGCGACGAAGGACGGGCAGCATTCCTCGCGCAGCTGCGCCGCGTGGCAGCACAAAGGCCGAAAGCTGTCATCCTGCGGGAGAAAGACCTTGCAGAAGAGGAGTATCGCGCGCTCGCAAAAGACGTGCTTGCCATCTGCCATGCATCGCAGGTGCCCTGCATCCTGCACACATTCGTCGATGCAGCAGAAGAGCTCGGCGTTGACGGACTTCATCTGCCGCTGCCAGTTCTGCGCGCATGGTGTCGCCAGCATGGCGATGGTTCTGCGCTTCGCAGCAGATTTCGCGTGCTCGGTGCGTCCTGCCATTCCGTCGCCGATGTGCGCGAGGCAGCATCGCTCGGCTGCACGTATGTGACGGTCGGCCATATCTATGCGACAGCGTGCAAAAAAGGCCTGCCGCCGCGAGGCCTCGTCCTTTTGCGAGACTGCGCAGAGGCAAGCCCTGTGCCTGTTTATGCGATTGGCGGCATCACGCACGAGCGGATGCCGGAGGTGCTCGCGGCCGGCGCGAAAGGTGCCTGCGTCATGAGCGGACTCATGATGCGGGATTTTGCGAACTTCTGGCGAGCGTGAGCGTGTCGAGCAATGTGCCATCGGTTTCCCAGCCGCGCAGTGTCAGCTGCTCGGCAGTGACATCGAGCGTGACATAGCTTTCGGGATGGTCGTCAGGCGCGGCGGCGCGGTCGAACTTGTCGGGCGGGACGTAATAGTATTCGTTGCCCGCGCGGCCGCACATGACATAGGCGGGGCCCGTCACGGCGGGATGGAATGATTTGATGTGGCCGCGGTCGCGATAGGCGTGCATGTGGCCCGTCAAGACGAGGTCGATGCCGAGCGCGTCGAAGTGCTGCATCAGAGCGCGGCCGACATCGCTGAAGCCCGCCGTCTGGCCGTCGGCCTGCGGTTCGTCGTAGGCGAGGATATCTTTATGCATGAGGACGATGTTCCAAGGACGTCGTCCTTTTTTTTGTGCCTTTTTCTGTGCTGCGAGATCGGCCTGCATCCATGCAATCTGCTCGGGCAGGATGCCGGGCAGCAGATCGTCGAGCTCGCCCCATTGCGTGTTGAGCACGAGGACATGTGCGGGGCCGTAGTCGAATGAATAATAGTAGCCGGGGAAGCGCGCACTGCCATTTTCCGGCACGGCGAAGCGCGAGAGGTAGCCCTCGGGCAGGCAGTTCAGCCAGTCCGTGCTGTAGCATTCGTGGTTGCCCATGACGGGGACGAAGACGGCAGAGCTCGCGCGGCTGTCCATGGCTTCCTGCCAGCTCGACCAGTGCCAGTCCGAAGCGCCGCAGTCGACGAGATCGCCGATGACCGTGAAGAAGTCGGGCACGCCATGACGGTCGAACGCCGCCGCGAACGTGTGTGCCCAGGCATCGTAGCTTTCGCCGCACTGCGAGTCGCAGAATACGATGGCGCGGAAATGGCCGGCGTCGGCAGGCGCGTCGCCAGGCTGTATGACATGGAGCTCCGGCGCGCCTTCGGCCGCGCGCGCGACGGCGGGCGGCAGGACGCTGCCGAGGCCGAGACCGAGCAGGCATTTCCCGCAGAGCCTGAGGAAGGTCCGACGGCTGAAATCTTTCATGATGATTTCCTTTCCATAGAAGAGAGGTCTTTTCGAAAAGTATAACACAGCGGCCCCGCCTCCGCAAAAGTATTGCATTCTATAAGGCCAGATGATACAATATACAGTAACGAATCGAACGGACGGGCAACATATTGCATTTTTGTTCCTTGGATCGCATATACCGGACGGATTTTGTATATGCTGTGATGAGGAAAGAGGGCGGAGAGCCCCTTTTTGTGCATGCAGCATAACTGTGTATACGGAAGAGGTGTCATTTTTTTGTCGAAAGGAAATCAAAAACTACAGATCATCCCGCTCGGCGGACTTGGCGAGATCGGAAAGAATATGACGGTCATCCGCTACGAGGATGAGATTCTGCTCATCGACGCAGGCCTGATGTTCCCGGAAGAGGACATGCTCGGCATCGACCTCGTCATCCCGGACATCACATATCTGCTCGAAAATCGGGACAAAATCAAGGCCATCGTGCTGACGCATGGCCACGAGGATCATATCGGCGGCCTGCCGTATGTCCTGAAGCAGATCAATGTGCCGGTCTATGGTACGCGCCTGACGCTCGGCATCCTCGAAGGCCGCCTCAAAGAAAACGGCGTTGATTCGAGCATGCTGCATCCGGTCATGCAGGGCGACATCATCAACATCGGCTGCTTCAGCGTCGGTTTCATCCGCGTGAACCACTCGATTCCGGATGCGGTCGGTCTCTCCATCAAGACGCCGCTCGGCATGATCGTGCACACGGGCGACTTCAAGCTCGACTATACGCCGATTGATGGCAAGATGACGGACTTCCGTCGTTTCTCGGAGCTTGGCAACAAAGGCGTGCTCGTGATGATGGCCGACTCGACGAACTCGGAGCGCGAGGGCCATACGCCGAGCGAGCGCACGGTCGGCGCGGCATTCGACAAGGCGTTCCACAACTGCCGCAGCCGCATCATCGTCGCGACGTTCTCGTCGAACGTCCACCGCATCCAGCAGGTCGTTGATACGGCCGTGCGTTACAAGCGAAAAGTCGCCGTGCTCGGCCGCAGCATGGTCAATGTCGTCAACATTTCGCTCGAACTCGGCTATCTCACGGCACCGGAGGGCACGATTGTCGATATTGACGAAATCGGCAACTATCCGATGAGCAAGGTCGTCATCATCACAACGGGCAGCCAGGGCGAGCCGATGTCGGCGCTCACGCGCATGTCGATGTCCGACCATCGAAAAGTCGGCATCGTGCCGGGCGATACAATTATCATTTCGGCAACGCCGATTCCGGGCAATGAGAAGCTCGTCACGAAGACCATTGACAATCTGCTGAAACTCGGCGCAAATGTCATCTATGGACGCAACAAGGGCATCCACGTCTCGGGCCATGCGAGCCAGGAAGAGCTCAAGCTCATGCACAACCTCGTGCGCCCGAAGTTCTTCATCCCCGTGCATGGCGAGTACCATCACCTCGTGCAGCATGCAAAGATTGCGCGTGAGCTCGGCATGCCGAAAGACCACATCTTCATTGCCGAGAACGGCAGCGTGCTCGAGTTCACGAAGGACAAGGGCGCGATTGTCGGCAAGGTGCAGGCAGGCATGGTCATGGTCGACGGCCTCGGCGTCGGCGACGTCGGCAACATCGTGCTGCGTGACCGCCGCCAGCTCTCGCAGGACGGCATTCTCATCGTCGTCGTGACGATGGACCGCAAGACCTGCCGCGTTGTCTCGGGCCCGGACATCGTCTCGCGCGGCTTCGTTTATGTGCGCGAGTCGGAAGCGCTGATGGACGAGGCGAAAGCCCGCGTCGAGCAGGCACTCGAGAAATGCCAGGACGAAAAGATCACGGAGTGGTCGACCATCAAGTCGAACGTCCGCGACGCCCTCGGCCGCTATCTCTTCGACAAGACGCGCCGCCGCCCGATGATTCTGCCAATTATCATGGAACTCTGATGTAAGTCAATGAAAGCACATCGCTGTGATTTCCAGCGGTGTGCTTTTTCCCATTTTTTTCGCCCTCGACCGCAAGTGCTCCTCCTTACACGGCCACGCCGGTTTGGCACTATACGTTGTGCCGCTAATCCATCTGGTTCCTTTTGGAGCCCGTCATTGGCATCTTTATCGATGGCTCAGACTTCATCGCGGAGATGCGGAAGAAGACAAATGCACCAATAGATGCGAAATGGAGACTGATAAAACAGCCTCCATTGGTATCCGATATGGATGATAATAATCAGGACTGCGCAACTCTCTTCCGGTTTGATGGAAGTAAGCACTTGTTCTGCTGAAAGGTTGTTCTCTTTCATATAGTCGAGAAGAGCGCCGTAATCATGCTCGTCCTTTTTCTGTTTCAGTACCTTGAGCTCTTCCTGCAGGCGGTCAAGCTCTGCTTTTTTCTTGGAAATTTTTTCTTCTAATTTTTCAATTTTCGCAGCATAATTTACGGATCTGGCCATATCGTAATCCCTCCGATTATCGAATAAAAAAGGTGATTTTGTCGATTTATTATCGCACAAAATGACAAAATCAGCAAGCATTTGTTGTCGATCCTTCTGGACAGAAGAAGCAGCCAGGTATCTTTGCGGACAAAGAGGAGTTCAAGAATCCGACGTACAAATATCCGGATGTAGGAGCTGGTTCAGCCACCGCCTGTAGATGCTCAACAAACCCTTCGTGATATTTTCATGGACAAGGCCTTTTTGCAAATTAACTTTACAGACTCGATGAAAGTAGAAAGTTTATAAAGCATGATTTTAAAAACTTGCAAATTTTGTCGAGCTTGTATATACTGAGAGAAAAGGGAGGTGAGCGCGGTGATTCAGCGGCCATTTTATCTTGACCAGCTCCGGCGCTGGCGCGAGAAGGATGTCATCAAAGTGCTGACGGGCATCCGGCGTTGCGGAAAATCGACACTGCTTTCGATGTTCCGCAAGGAATTGCGGCAGAGCGGCGTGCCGGAAGAGAACATTATATCCCTGAATCTTGAGGGGATTGAGGGCATCGATATCACGGAAAGTCGCCAGCTTCTACAGTATTTTGTTGAAAGACTTCAGCCGCATGGCATGAACTACATCTTCATTGATGAAGTGCAGCAGGTAGAGCATTTCGAAAAAGCAGTGGATGCGCTTTACGTCCAGGAGAATTGTGATGTCTATGTGACGGGGTCGAATTCTCAGCTCCTTTCTGGGGAGCTTGCGACCCTGCTTTCCGGCCGTTATGTTGAGATTCGCATGCATCCGCTTTCTTTTTCGGAATTCGTGTCGGCGCATCCTGGGACAAACTTGGAACGACTTTATCCGCAGTATCTGACCGTGAGCTCCTTTCCGTATGCTTCGACGCTAAGAAGCGTAAAAGACGTGCGACAGTATTTATCTGGCATCTATGACACTGTCATCTTGAAAGACATTGTCGGGCGTCGGAAGTTGGTGAATCAGGCGCTGCTGAAAAAAATCACGCGGTTTCTGTTCGACAACATCGGAAACCCATGTTCTGCCAAGAAGATTGCTGACACGCTGACATCCATGGGAAGCAAGACGACCATTCCGACTGTCGAGAATTATCTCGGGGCATTGCAGGATGCATTCCTGTTTTATCGAGCAGATCGATACGACCTCAAAGGCAAGGAATATCTGAAGACGGGTGGAAAATATTATGCTGTCGACCTCGGCTTGCGCCAGATGGTGCTTGGAAGCAAGCCGATGGATGCAGGACATATGTTGGAGAACGTCATTTACTTGGAACTTCTGCGCCGTTATGGCGAGGTCTATGTCGGGAAAATTGGAACTGCGGAAATCGATTTTGTCGCCATGCGCAACGGAGAACCAAACTATTATCAGGTAGCATACACCGTCATCGGCGACGATGATAGAACCCTCAGGAGGGAACTTTCACCGTTGCAGGCGGTCAAAGACTATTATCCGCGTTATCTCTTGACGATGGATCTTGTGCCGCATGCATCGCATGAAGGCATCCAGCAGGAATATGTACTGGACTGGCTGATGGGGGCGCAAGTGCAATGAACACGGATGCTTTGCGCAAAAAATGGGGCTCTTCACCCACACTTATGGGTGAAGAGCCAAAAATATACCATCACGAAGATCACGAAGATCGTGACATCACCAGCATAAAGCAAGTGCCTCTTCACGTCAGCTATCTGCAAGAACATGAAGAGGCTCGCTTTTTTTGTGCGTGGGATGAAAAAACATGGTATCATGGGGACACATGATTTTGACACGGATGGAAAGGGGCAATCGCTTTGGCGAAAACATATTGCATCGTGCCGAAGAAGCGCCGGATGTTGCAGGAGCTTGTGCAGGGAATGGAGCTCGCGGAGGAAGAAGAGCAGCTCTTGGGTGCCTGCACGATTCTGCACGTCGAGATTGACCCAGCGGCGAATGGATGGGAAATCGTCCTGCAGACGCCGGAGCTTCTTTCGGACGGCCTTCTTTCGCGCCTGTCGGCGCAGGTGCAGCAGAAATGCGGCCTTTCCTCGGTCGAGTTCTATCAGCAGGTCATCGACATGATGCGCGGCATCTCGAAGGCATGGGACGAACTCGCCTATCGTACGGCGGATGGTGATCCTTCGGTGCAGGCGGTCTTTGAGCGCATGAAGTATCGTGCGGTCGGCGACAAGCTCATGCTCGAGGTCGCTGGCATCTGCTCGGGTGCAATCATGCGCAACCACAAGGTCGCGAGCAAGCTCGCGAAAAACATCAAGGGGCTTCTGGGCTTTTACTGCGATGTGGACTGGGAATCCGTCGATGCGGAGGATGACGAAGATGCATCGTCTGCATCGGAGACACTCAATACGCCGGAGTATCTGGCTGCGCGCAGGTCTGTCCTCCAGCAGGAGAATGCTGCCGCGCGTGAGAAGGCACTCGGCAAGGCGGAGGCTGTGCACAAGGCGAAGACAGCGGCCGCACAATCTGTTCCGTCTGTGCCGATGCCGTCCGATGCGGATGTGCCGGGAGCAGCGCCTGCTTCCGCACCGGCGCCGCAGAGCGAGCGCAAAGACCTCAGCGCCCCCGTCGTCATCGAGGGTATGGGCAGCCTGATTTTTGGCCGCGGCGTCGCAGGCGAACGCAAGCTGGTGGACGAGCTCGAGGGCGAGGAAAAGAATGTCATCCTCGAGGGCTGGATTGGCGAAGGCGCGATTTCAGGCGTGCGCACGAACGAGTTCAAGACGGGCACGAAGATGCTCTCGTTTGCGCTCTCGGATGAGTCGAACGGCATCATCTGCAAGAAGTTCTTCAAGAAGGGGCGCGGCAAGAACGCGCAGCCGGATGAGTTCGAGAAGGCCGTGGCTGGTGTCAAGGACGGCATGCGCGTGCGCGTGCGCGGCTCGATTCGTTTCGATACGTATCTCAACGAATACGTGCTGTTCATGGACAGCCTTGCGAAGAAGGAGAAAAAGCAGCGCGAGGACACGGCGGACGTCAAGCGCGTCGAGCTCCATGCGCATACGACGATGAGCGCGATGGATGCTGTCGATTCCGTGGCGGATCTCATTCAGACGGCTGACCGCTGGGGCTGGCCCGCCATTGCCATCACGGATCACGGCGTCGTGCAGGCATTTCCGGATGCGATGAAAGCGCTCGGCAAATGCAAGAATGACATCAAGGTCATCTACGGCATGGAAGGGTATCTTGTCGGTGACAACTACGAGCAGAAACGTGCGAATCATATCATCCTGCTCGCGAAGACGCCGAACGGCCTACGAAATCTCTACCAGCTCGTTTCGTTCGCGCATCTGCGCTTCTTCCACCGCCAGCCGCGTCTGCCACGCGAGATGATTGAAGAATTCCGCGAGGGGTTGCTGATTGGCTCGGCTTGTGAGGCGGGCGAGCTCATCCGCGCCATTGAGGAGCATCAGACGGACGAGCAGCTCGAAAAAATCGCTTCATTCTATGACTATCTCGAAATCCAGCCGATTCACAATAACGACTTCTTGAAGCGCAGCGACAATTTCCCGGACATCCAGACGGACGATGACCTGCGCGCCATCAATCTCAAGGTCGCAGCGCTTGCAAAGAAGCTTGGCAAGCCGCTCGTTGCGACATGCGACGTCCATTTCCTGAATCCCGAGGACAGCATCTACCGCGCGATTCTCATGAAGGGCAAGGGCTTTGATGATGCCGAACTCCAGCCGCCGCTCTACCTGCGCACGACAGAGGAAATGCTCGCGGAGTTTGACTATCTTGGCCCGGAACTCGCCTATGAGGCTGTCGTGACGAACCCGCGGAAGATTGCGGACAGCATCGAGCGCTTCATGCCTCTCCCTGGCGAAGAAGTCCTGTATTCGCCGAAAATTCCGTTCGCGGATGAAGAAATCCGCGTCATGTCGTATCGGCGCGCAAAGTACATGTATGGCGAGAATTTGCCGAAGATTGTCGAAGACCGCCTCGAACAAGAGCTCAAGCCCATCATCGGGCATGGTTTTTCCGTGCTGTATCTGATTGCGCAGCGCCTCGTCAAAAAGTCAAATGATGACGGCTACCTCGTCGGTTCGCGAGGTTCTGTCGGTTCGTCGTTCATCGCGACGATGACGGGCATCACGGAGGTCAATCCGCTGCCGCCGCATTGGCGCTGCCCGCACTGCCAGTACAGCAAGTTCATCACGGACGGTTCCTATGGCTGCGGCTACGATCTGCCCGACAAAGTCTGCCCCGTCTGCGGCACGCCGCTCATCAAGGACGGCCACGACATCCCGTTCGCGGTCTTCCTCGGGTTCGATGGCGACAAGGTGCCGGATATCGACTTGAACTTCTCGGGCACGTATCAGCCGGTCGCACACAAGTACACGGAAATCCTCTTTGGCAAGGACAACGTCTATCGCGCGGGCTCGATTCAGACGGTCGCCGACAAGACGGCGTTCGGCTATGTCAAGAAGTTCTTCGAGGAAAAAGGCGTGCGAAAGCATGGCTCGTACATCGACCGCCTCGCGCATGGCTGCATGGGCGTCAAGTCGACAACGGGCCAGCATCCAGCGGGCATCATGGTCGTGCCGCGCGACATGGACGTGCACTTCTTCACGCCGCTCCAGCATCCGGCGAACGACGTGAACTGCGGCACGATCACGACGCATTTCGATTACCATTCCATCAGCGGCCGTATCGTCAAGCTCGATATTCTCGGCCACGATGACCCGACCGTCATCAAGATGCTCGAAGACCTCACGCATCGCGACCCGAAGACGATTCCGTTCGATGACAAGGCGACGATGTCGCTGTTCAATTCGACAGCGGCGCTCGGCCTGACGCCGGAGGAACTCGGCGCGACGAGCGGCACGTTCGGCATTCCGGAGTTCCGCACGCCGTTCACGCGGCAGATGATCGACGATACGCACCCCGATGTCTTTTCCGACCTCGTGCGCATCTCGGGGTTCTCGCATGGTACGGACGTCTGGCTCGGCAACGCGCAGGACCTCATCCGCGGCGGCCAGTGCACGATCAAGAACGCCATTTCGGCACGCGACGACATCATGATGTACCTGATCCATCAGGGCATCGACCCGCTGCTGTCGTTCAAGACGATGGAGAAAGTCCGCAAGGGCAGGGGCATCGCGCCCGACGTCGTCGAGAAGCTCCGCAAGGGCGGCATCCCTGAGTGGTTCATCGAATCGTGCCAGAAAATCAAGTACCTGTTTCCGCGCGCGCATGCGACGGCCTACGTCATGATGGCGTTCCGCATCGCGTTTTGCAAGGTGCATTATCCGCTCGCGTACTATGCGGCGTATTTCTCGATTCGCGCTGCCGAGTTCGATGCGAATGTCATCGCGCGCGGCAAGGACTACGTCGGGAAGTGCATCGCCGACCTCGACCGCGCGGCAAAGGAGAAGGGCAAGCTCGATGCGAAGCAGAATGCGACACTGATTGTCCTGCAGCTCGCCTGGGAGATGTATCTGCGCGGCTACAGCTGCGAGCATGTCGATCTCTACGAGAGTGACGCCGAGAAATTCATCATCCACGAGAAATCCCTGCTGCCTCCCATCGCCTCGCTCGCGGGCATGGGACAGAAAGCGGCGGAAGCGATTGCCGAGGCGCGGCAGGACGGCGAGTTCACTTCCATTGAAAACCTGCGCCTGCGCACGGGCATTTCGAAGACGAACATCGAGATTCTGCGCGACCACGGCTGCCTCGACGGCATGAGCGAGAGCGACCAGATGGTGCTGTTCAGCTGACACGGATTTTATGGAAAAATGTTGACATCGGGAGAACAAAGGAATAAGATGGTACGTAATCACGTAACTCGCGGTTGAAAGCATGTTCTAAAGATTTGAAGAGAGGTTTTTCCCATGAAACGTACTCAGAAACTCGCCATCCTCGGCCTCGGCCATGTCGGTTCCGCTGTGCTCACGCAGGCCGTCGCGCTGCACCTCGCACCGGAAATCGTCTGCATCGATATTCGGGAGAAAGTCGCGCACGGCGAGGCACTCGATATGATGCACGCGCTCTCGACTGACCTCTATCCGGGCATGAACGTTCATTCTGGCAGCTGGGAAGACCTCAAGGACACGGATGTCATCATCTGCGCGGCAGGCCCGAGCATCATGCCGGGCGTGAGCCATGAGCGCCTGTCGCTTGCGAGAGAGAACACGAAGGTCATGCGCGAAATCATGACGGAAGTCGTCAAGTATACGACGGACGCCATCTTCATCATGATCACGAATCCGCTCGACGTCACGACGTATGTCGCGGCGACGGAGTTCGGCTATCCGAAAGGCCATCTCTTCGGCACGGGCACGACGCTCGAGACGATGCGCTTCAAGTACATCATCGGCAAGCACTACCATGTCAATCCGGCCAGCGTGCAGGGCTACATGCTCGGCGAGCACGGCAACAGCGCGTTCCCGGCATGGAGCGTGCTGACGATCGGCGGCATCCCCATCGATCAGCTCGACGAATTCTATGAGCACGAAGGCCCACTCGATTTCTCGGCTGTCGCTGATGAAGTCGTGCAGACGGCCTATGACGTGCTCGAGTCGAAGGGCTGGACGAACACGGGCATCGCGGTCGGCGCCTGCCGCCTCGCGCGCGCCGTGCTGAACGACGAGCATCTCGTGACGCCAGTCTCGATGCCGTTCTCGGGCGAGTACGGCCTCACGGATGTCGCGCTGTCGCTGCCGAGCGTCATCGGCAAGAACGGCGTCGAGCGCCGCCTGCCGCTCCACATCTCGCCGAACGAGATCGAGCTCCTGAAAAAGAGCGCGGCGAGCGTGCAGGAAGTCCTGCGCGCGAATGGCATCATCAAGTAAGAGCAGGAAATTTCAAGAACAGACCACGAATCAGAAAAGAGGGGGTCAGCACCGAATGGATGCTGATTCCCTCTTTAGATTGCAGACGTACGTATTTTTCTATCAAAACAAAAAAGCGTTCCTTCCTGCTTCGATGGCATTTTCATAAGCCTTGCTCTCGATTTATGACAATTTAGGCTCAATCATAAAACCTGTGGGATGAATAATTCTGCCACATAATTCATGTTGTCAAAAAAGAAGACATCCACTAAGATGTGGAAATGCATCTAGCAAATGTAAATCCACACAAAGGAATGTCCTCTACATGGATTATATCGAAAATCTTCAGTTTGAGCAACTCTCTCTTCCCTTCGGAGAAGAATCTCCAAAGCAGGAGTACCTCCTGATTCCCTCGTCGCTGCAAGGCTTCCACAACACGGACACGACCAGCCATTTCCTGCCTTCTGGCCGCAAATCCTTCTGCATGAACGGGACACTGGATGTTCCAGAAGAACGCAGCTGCCCTTCCTGCGGCTCCCGCATGCATGTCAACCAGCGCTTCCAGAAGACGCTGAAGCATCTTCCTGTCGGCAATGGCATCAGCTGCATCAAGTTCGAGCACGTCCAGTACCTCTGCCCGGACTGCGGCCGTACGCATATGCAGGAAATCCCGTTCCAGTCCGAGCACCACCGCATCACGAAGGAGCTGGAAGAATACGTCCGCGTCCTCCTGGGCCTGCATACCTTCACCAACAAGGAGATCAGCGAACTCTCTGGGGTCGGCCAGAACATCGTGAAAGCCATCGACAAGCAGCGGCTAGAAGGGCTCTACATCGAGGACGGGAAGCTCCGCCACCCCAGCGAGCAGACACGCTTCCTCGGCATCGACGAGTTCAAGCTGCACAACGGCCACAAGTACGCGACGCACATCATCAATATGGCGAACGGCCATATCCTCTGGATTGCAGAAGGCAAGAAGAAGCAGGTCGTCTACGACTTTATCGAGCACGTCGGGCTGGAGTGGATGTCCCACGTCGAGGCAGTCGCCCTTGACATGAATTCGGATTTTCAGGAGGCTTTCGAGGAGAAGTGCCCGCATCTGCGCATGGTCTTCGACTACTTCCACATCGTCAAGAATTTCAACGACAAGGTCGTGGGAGAGATTCGAAAAGACGAGCAGAAGCGCCTGATTGCGGAGGGCGACCTAGAAGCCGCAAAGCTTTTGAAGCACAGCAAGTACATCGTGACATCCAGCCGCGAGACGCTGGCACGCAAGGACCGGGAAGCCAAGGAAGGCAGGGTTCTACGCAAGAAGGGAAAGGTTTTCTCCGTCTCGGAAGTCAAGCGCAAGGACATCGGGTATCTGGAGCGCTACGAGAGCATCCTCCAGAAGAACCGTCTCCTGTTCACCGCAGACCTTATCAAGGAGCTGCTGAGGGAAGCCTATGCCAGCAGGAACGAGTCGCGCATGCAGGAGCTCATCACGAAGGTTCTGGATCTCTGCGTCAACAGTGGAAACGAGCATATGGCATGGTTCTGGAGACTACTGGTTCGCCATTTCGACGGGATTATCTCGCACGCGGTCTACCACATCTCGGCAGGAAAGATCGAGGGCATCAACAACAAGATCAAGACGCTGCGCAGGCAGGCTTATGGCTATCCTGACGATGAATACTTCTTCTTGAAGCTCATCGACATGAGTCGCCATTAACCTGCCGGGGATTGCTCATCCCACAGGAAAAATGATTGAGCCTTTTTTTCAAAGGCTCTGTCACAACAAATGGTTGATTTTTGACGAGAAATAGCGTATAATAATAGTAAGAAACAGTACCACCGAAGGAGGTAATTGGATATGCCTACTATCAAAGACGCATTAGATATTATCGGTAAGTTGACTGTCGC
>JALEZZ010000077.1 GCA_022773585.1 Selenomonas sp.
CCAAAACATGATTGATTTGGTCATGCTCGGATGTTCCGATATTGTCGTACCATTGCCGAATCGTCCTCGAGCCACGAATCACGCGGCTTGAGGCGATGCTGATGCTAATCTTTCACCCACACTTATGGGTGAAGAGCCGAACTTTGACAGCTTTCGTCCAAAAGTTTATAATAACAGAGGAACATATAGCTATCACAGACAACAGAAAAAAGAGACAAGGGAAGAAAGGAATGGGTCAGCGTATGGCTACGACGAAAGCAACAGCAAAGAAAGCGTATGTCTTCTTCAACTGCGACGAGGAGAAATCCGAAAAGTCGATGAACATCTTCTACAACAACGAAGTGTTCAAGGACACGAAGACGTCGAAGAAGGCGCTCTGGGCAAAGGTTCTCGAGGAAGTCGAGGCCGGCCGCGTCCAGATTGCGGACGAAAACCTCAAGGCAGCACAGGACGCTGTCGTGAACGGCAACCCCTGCGATGCCGGCCAGTATCTGCACTTCGGCGAGATCGTGGAAGTTCTCTGCCACTGAGATGCAGAAAAGACACAGACAAAAAGAGCGATGCTGCGTGAAAACAGCGTCGCTCTTTTTCGTATGTGTTTCGATGTGATTATTGCAGTTCGTCCTGATGCAGGTTGATGATTTCTCCCATGAGCTGCTTGCCCCGGATGTCGGGGTGCAGGCCGTCGATGGAAAGCGCGGGATCGAGGACGGTATGCGTCTTGTCATAGAAATAGGGTTCGAGGTCGATGAAATACGGCTGTGCCTTGATGTAGGCGTTGATGTGATCCATCTTCGCATGCCATTTCGGGTCCGTGTCCGTGCGGAACGCGAATTTGATGTTTTGCGGATGAATCGGCATGAGCGTCAGGAAAATCGGGCGGATGCCATACTGTTCGCAGAGCGCCTTGATGCGCGCGAGGTCGCGGATGACATCGTCAGCGGAAATGGCAGGGTCGCGCAGGCTGTTCGTGCCCGTGAGGATCAGCAGATTTTCGGGGTGCATCGGCACGACATCCTGTTCAAAACGCGCGAGCGTCGTCTTGCTCGTGTCACCGCTGCGGCCGAGATTGACGGCGGGGAAGTCGAGATATGTGCCATAGCTGTATTCGAGCGCCGAGGGCGGGTACGAGACGGCGCCGCCGCCATGCGTGATGCTGTCGCCGAACATCGCGGCCTTGACGTGCTCGTGCTCGGGCATGACGAAATGCGAGGTCTTGGAATAATGGCCGATGGTGTTGCCTTTTGCATCGAGTGCGCGCACGCGCCAGTAATAGTCGCCCGCGTAGGGACGTGGATATTCGTCATAGCAGTTTGCAGCCGAATCGACGACGCGGCTCCAGACGCGGTCAGGTGTCGGTTGCGAATCGCCCTCTTCGGCAGGCGGCTGCGTCATGAGTTCGACTTCGTAATGCGTGATGCCGTGCAGCGGAATCCAGCGGTAGACGGGGTAGATGGGCATTTCGGCGCCCGGCATATCGTCAAAATCTTTGAGGAGCGGCGCATCTGGAGCATCTTTTGTCCAGTCGATGACGAGGGGTTCGGCTTTCGACCACTCGCCGATGGCGTCGAGATGCAGGCCGAGCGCGCGCACGCGCCAGTAGAGCTGCGTGTACTTCGTGTATTTGCGCAGGTCTGCCTGCCAGCCATTCGTGAAGACTTCGCGCGTGCTTTCGAGGTGGCCGTTCTTTGAAAGAGCTGTGCCGCCTTCCTCGGCGGGCGGCTCAGAGAGCAGCTCGACCTCATAGCAGACGGCCGCAGGCACGCCGTGCCAGACGAGGAACGGCATCGGGCTCGCAGGTGCGCTCTGCGGATAATGCGTGATGACGACCGGCTGCGGCGGGTCGCGGTAGATGGGGTTTGCCACGGGCTCGGACGCCTCGCCGAGCTGGCCGAACAGGCCGTACGGTGTCACGCGGTAGTACATCGGAATCGCGCCCGTTGGCACGTCATAAGCGTTCTCGCGCGTTGTGCCCGTCGTGAGCAGATGGTACTCCGGCTCGCCCTCGACGCGCCCCGTCGTCTTTGCATATGTCTCGACGCGGTACCAGCAGGGATAGGGTAGCTTCTCCCACGTCAGCCGCAGGCGGCCGTTCTCCGTCTCGACGAACGAAGCAGCCAGCGGCTGTCCCTCGCGGCCGAACGGATCCGTCTTTTCGCAGACGAAGATGATCGCGATGACACAGGCGAGAATCAGCGCAAGGAAGGCGAGAAATTTCAGAATGGATGTTTTCAAAGATATTGACTCCCGAAATATGATATAATCCTAGTATATCATAGAGAAGCAAATCGGAAGGGGGATTTTTTTGGAAACGGAACAAAAAACGCCGCATGGACTCGTGCTCGTTCATACGGGCGATGGCAAAGGCAAGACGACGGCGGCGCTCGGACTCGCGATGCGCGCCTGGGGCGACGGACTCTCCGTGTTGATCCTGCAATTCATCAAGGGTGGATGGAAATACGGCGAGCTTCGCGCCATCGAGGCACTTGGCAAGGCTTCAGCAGCGGGCATGGGAGGGCGCATCGAGGTACATCAGCTCGGCAAAGGCTTCACGCACAAGGGCGATGTGCCCGAGGCGGAGCATGAAAAAGCTGCGCAGGAGGCGCTGGCCGCTGCGCGCGAGGCGCTGACGAGCGGAACGTGGAATCTCGTCATCCTCGACGAAATCAACTATGCTGTGAAGTTCGGCCTTCTGAAAGTCTCCGATGTGCTTGAACTGCTCGATCTGCGGCCGAAGACGCTCCACGTCGTACTGACCGGTCGTGATGCCGCGCCAGAAATCATCGCGCGTGCCGACCTCGTGACGGAGATGCATCTCGTCAAGCATCCATTTGAAAAAGGCATCAAGGCGCAGAAAGGAATCGAGTTTTGAGGAAGATTGCTGCCATCGTGATGGTCAAGAACGAGATGGACATCATCGAGAGCTTCGTGCGCCATACGCTGGGATTTGCAGACTTGCTGATTGTCGCTGATCACAAGAGCACAGACCGCACGCGGGAGATTCTCGAAGCGCTGAAGGAAGAGGGACTGCCTGTCCTTATCGAGGACGTGGCAGTTGCGCGTCATGCGCAGGCAGAGACGATGACACGCCTGCTCTGGCTGGCGGCTGACGAGCATCAGGCAGACCTCATCGTGCCGCTCGACGCGGATGAGTTCCTTGTGCCGACGGGCGAAGCGGCTGTCCGCGACGTCCTTGAGGCTCTGACAATCGATGATGTGTGCTCGCTCCGCTGGCAGCGCTATCTGCCGCAGTCTGATGACGGCATCCCTGCTGGGGTGTTCGCGCTTTCCGTGCCGCTGCTTCGTGCAAAAGAACAGGAGCAGGGACAAAAGATTATCGTCCGTGGCGATGTCGTCCGCAGGGATCATCCTGGGCTTGCCGAAGGGAATCACATGATTCTCCGCGAAGGCGGGATGGCGCATGGCGAACATGGGGATTTCTGCGATGGCCTCGAACTTGCGCATCTCGTCTGGCGGAACCCCGCGCAGATTTGCTCGAAATACGCTGTTGGCTGGCCGAACATCGCAGGAAAGTACGGTCTGAGCACCCCATCGGGCGGCGGTTATCAGGGCGTGTTCGAGCGCATCCGCAGAGGCGAGACGCCCAAGCGAACCGAGGATGACAGAGCATGGGAGCCGTGTTCTCTGGCTGGCCGTGTGCCGTTTCCCACGCTTCGCTATAGTGAAAATACCATTCCGAATGTGCTTGCCAATGTCATGGCGGCAAGCGAGGCATTGGCGGCCGAGCTTGCGGAGACGCGGGCGCTCGCTTCGCAGCCCCTCGTGACGACCATTGTCCCGTATCTCGGGGGGGGGGACAGACGTCCTTTGCAGACGAATTGTTTCAAGCATCGCTGGCATCGGCGCTGGCCGAGGATTATCCGTGGCATGAAATCATCATCCCTGTTTTCGGAGGCGTCATTCCTCGTGTGCTCGTACAGGATGCCGTGAAGTGCGGCGTCCGTCTCGTCGCTTCGGAAAGCCTGCTTTCTGACGTGAAAGGGAAATATATCGAATGGCTGCTGCCGGGCGAGACGGTGCGGCCCGAAAAGCTCCGCCGCATGGTGACGTGCTTCGAACTTCAGGATTTGCCGTATCCTCTGCTGCTGTCCGATTCGTACGAACAATATCCCGAAGGCTGGCCCTATCGGAATTTCGGTGTGACAGAACAGGAGAACGTACGGGTAATACCCTGCATCGAAGCATGGCAGAATTTCCTGTCGAGCGGGACGTATCCTTCTCGCGGCCTGGCTGGCGTGCTTGTGCTCCAAAGTGTTTTCAAGGCATGTCGGGGCCTCATGGATGCGTCTGGATTCGAGGGCGGATGGCCTCACTTTCTCCTGCTTTGGCGCGCTTTGCTGGAGGCGGCCAGCCAGCAGACAGATACGGACTGGTGCCTTATCCTGCATGCGGATTACACGGGTTTGGTGCAGGAACCGAGCTTTGAGGAAATCGCCGTGCATCAGATGGATTGGCATATGCTCTGCAAAAGGGACCATGCGCTTCTTGGCGCGGAAAAACTGGCGCAGATTGCTGCTGCTCAGAAAGTCATCGGCGACGAACTTTTGAGACAGGCGGGGGAAGAGGGCACCGACCTTTCGACCGGCATCTGGCCTGCGTATCGGCAGATGATTGCGGCGCTCTGATGCAGAAAGGCCATGCGTGCAGAAGGAATTTGGAGGAATCTATGGAACAGAACGAAGAGCAGGCTGGAAAACCTGCGCGAAAAAATATTGTCGCCATCTCGATGGTCAAGAACGAGATGGACATCATCGAGAGCTTCGTGCGCCATACGCTGAATTTTGCGGATCGGCTGTTCATTGTCGATCACAAGAGCACCGACAGGACGCGGGAGATTCTCGAATCGCTGCAGGAGGAAGGCCTGCCCATCATCATCGGGGGTGTGGATGCGGCGCGGCACATTCAGGCTGAAGTGCAGACACAGGCGCTCTGGACGGCGGCCGATACCTATCAGGCTGACCTCATCGTACCGCTCGATGCTGATGAGTTCCTTGTACCGACAGGCGAGGCGTCCGTTCGCGAAGTTCTTGAGGCGCTGGACGTCAAGGATGTCTGCTCGATTCGCTGGCAGCGCTATGCGCCGCAGTCCGACGATGGCATCCCTGCTGGGACGTTTGCGCTTTCGGTGCCTCTGCTGCGTGCGACGACGTCTGAAAGCGGTCAGAAAATCGTCGTCAGCGGCGACCTTGTCCGGCGCGAACATGTCCGTCTCAGCGAGGGGAACCACCTGATTATCCGGAGTTACGGAACGGCGCTCGTGAATGAACATGGTGATTTTTGCGACGGCATCGAACTCGCGCATCTCTACTGGCGGAGCCCGGCACAGATTCGCTCGAAATTCGCTGTCGGCTGGCCGAATATCGCAGGAAAGTACAGCATTCATACACCGTCGGGCGGCGGCTATCGCGAGCCGTTCATGCGCATTGCCCAGGGCGGGACACCAGACAAGAGCGAAGGCGTTGCTGCATGGATGTCATGCGATCTGCGTGATCGCGTGCCGATGATGACGCTCCGCTACAGTGATGGCACCGTACCCGATGCGTTTGCCAACGTCATGGCCGCGAGCGAGGCACTGGCACAGGAGCTCGCCGAGACGCGAGCCCTTGCTGCGCAGCCGGTCGTAACGACCATCATCCCGTATTTCGGGGGGGAGAGACAGATGTCTTCTGAGAGCGGAATATCTGACGAAGCATTCCGCAGGTCGCTCCGTTCAGCGCTGGACGAAACGTATTCGTGGCATGAAATCCTCATTCTCGTTTTCGGCGGCGTGATTCGTCGGTCGCTCGTGCAGGAGGCGATGAATCGGGGTGTCCGCCTTGTCGCGCCAGAAAATCTGCTCGCAAGTATTCAGGGGAAATATGTGGAATGCCTGCTGCCAGGTGAAACCGTGCGCTCTGAGAAGCTCCGCCGCATGGTGACGTGCTTCGAACTGCAGGACATGCCATACCCGATGATTGTCTCAGACAAGAAAGTGAAGCAGGATGCTTTTTCGTCGCTGTCGCCGTATGCGGATTTCGGCGTGACAGATGCAGATAATTTTCAAGTGCGGATCAGTGGAAGAACGTGGCGGTCGAAGTTGCTCGTGAGCGGGAGAATTCCTTCGTGCGGCCTAGCAGGCGTGCTCATGCGTCGGCAGCTTTTTGCAGACTGTGGCGGCCTGCTCGACTTTTTTGCAGATGGTCGTCCGCATCTCTTCCTGATGTGGCGCATGATGCTGCTGACCTGCGAACAGCAGCCGTATACGAATGTGGGCATTCTTTCAGAGGATTATGCAGAAAACGTACCAGAGCTTAGTCTCACAGACATTGCCGTGCATCAGCTCGACTGGCAGGCAGCCTGCCTCGAAGATCAGGCTGCACTCGATACAGCGGCGCAGCAGGCCATCAGGAAGCGCCAGGAAATCATTGGAAAGGAGCTGCTCGCACAGGCGGAGATGGCTGGCATCGACCTCGCCGCCGGCATCTGGCCGACATATCGACAGATGCTCGCGGCACTTTGAGAACAGGAGATTTGGAGATGGATTCAGGGACATTGTCGGCAAAAAAGCCGAAACGGAAGATTGTCGCCATCTCGATGGTCAAGAACGAGATGGACATCATCGAGAGCTTCGTGCGTCATACGCTGGGATTTGCTGACTTGCTTATCATTGCCGACCACAAGAGCACGGATCGCACGCGAGAAATTCTTGAAGCGTTGCGGACGGAGGGACTGCCGCTTCTTGTTGGAGATGTTGAGGAAGCACGACATGTGCAGGCCGAGACAATGACACGCCTGCTCTGGATGGCGGCTGATACGTATCAGGCTGACATCGTCCTGCCGCTTGACGCAGACGAATTCCTCGTGCCGACGGGTGACGTGCCTGTCCGTGACCTTCTCGATACGCTGCCTGTGGCGGAATCCCGCTCTCTGCGCATGCAGACATTTTCGCCCGCATCGGACGAAGGCTTGCCGGCCGGCGTATTCCCGTTTGCTGTGCCATTCCTGCGGGATACGGTTCCAGGACGCGTGCAAAAAGTTCTTGTGAACGGTGCGGCGGTTCGCCAGACGCATCTCCAGCTCGGCGAAGGGGATCACGAAATCATCCATCCGACGCCGGAAGGCATGCGGGCTGCACATGGCCCGCTTTGCGAGGGCGTGGAAATCGCGCACCTCTACTGGCGGAGCCCGGCGCAGTTCCAGTCGAAATGTGCTGTCGCGTGGCCGAACATCGCGGCGAAGTACGGCGTGAATGCGTATATGGGCGGCGGATATGCCGGCCTTTTTGAAAACGTCCGTATGCGGCAGATACCTGCACGGCATACGGAGAACTTTGCGCTCTGCAATCTGCATGGCCGCGTGCCGCTGCCGGAACTCCGCTACAGCGCGGATGCCGTTCCCGACGTGCTTGCTAATGTCATGGCCGCAAGTGAGGCACTCGCAGAGGAGCTCGCAGAGACGCGGGCTCTTGCGTCGGAGCCGATGGTATCGACGATCATCCCATATACCTATGGAGGATATCTGTCCCCAACGGATGAACCATTCCGCAGGTCGCTCGATGCAGCGCTTGCAGAGCGCTATCCGTGGCATGAAATCATCGTTCCCATCTGCAGCCGCGGCGGTTCGCTGGCGTTCCTTCGGGAGGCGGCGCGCAAAGGTGTCCGGCTTGTCGCGCCCGAAAACCTGTCATCTGCTGTGCAGGGAGACTATGTCGAATGGCTGCTGCCAGGTGAGACGGTTCGCCCGGAAAAACTCCGATGCATGGTGACCTGCATGGAATTGCAGGATCTTTCCCTGCCAGTTCTGCTTTCGGGCTCGGGGCAGAAACATCTTGTGAATTCTCCTTATACAGATTTTCCTGTGCCCGCGAGAGAGAATTTGCGCATGACGTCCTTTTCATCGTTCTGGCATCAGCTGCTCGTCCTGGGGCTGATTCCTTCCCACGGCCTTTCTGGGCTTCTCGTGCGGCGGGAGGTCTTCGAAGCCTGCAGCGGCTTGCTTGACAGTTTTGCCGAGGGCAGCAGGCCGCAGGTCTTTTCGATGTGGCGCATGCTGCTCTCGGCCGTGCGGAATCAGGAAAACATCGGCATCGTGCACCGCACGTATGCCGGCCCGTCCATGGAGCCCCGGCTCGAAGATCTCGCAGTGCACCAGCTCGACTGGTATGCATGCTGTCAGAAAGACCGCATGCTGCTGAACGCGACGGAGCAGAGAGAAGTCCTCGATCGCCAGCGGCGCCTCGGCATCGACCTGCTCGAACGCGCCATTTCCGAGGGGCTCGACCTCACTGCCGGCATCTGGCCTGCTTATCAGCAGATGCTGAAGGCGCTCTGATGATCTGAAGAAGAAAAATAGTCTGAAAGGAGCGTAGGTCTTATGGAACAAGATGTACAACAGGGAAAAATGGCATCCAAAAAGCGAAGGATTGTCGCCATCACGATGGTCAAGAATGAGATGGACATCATCGAGAGCTTCGTGCGTCATACGCTCGGCTTTGCCGATTTGCTGATTGTCGCCGACCACAAGAGTACGGATCGGACGCGGGAGATTCTCGAAGCACTGCAAGAAGAAGGGCTGCCCATCGTTATCCAAGAAGTGCAGAAAGCACGTTATGCGCAATCTGAGGTCATGACGCAATTGATGCAGGAGGCGGCAGATGCGTTTTGTGCAGATATCATCTTGCCATTCGATGCCGATGAATTTCTCGTGCCGACAGGGACGTCTTCCGTACGTGAGATTTTAAACAACATGGTGATTGATTGCGCGCGTTCGCTTCGATGGAGGAAATATATACCAGGGAATGAGGCAGGTACGTCGATGGACACATTCCTCTTGGCATCTCTGGTACGACGGGATGTCAATGTGTTGCCCATGAAGAAAGTCATTGTGAGTGGTGCGTTCGTCCGCGCACACCATCCGACGATGGCTCAGGGAAATCATTATCTGATTTGTTCTTCTGGAAGCAAGACTTGGGCAGAAGAAGGCATGTTTTGTGAAGGTATCGAGTTGGCACATTTTGCTTGGCGCAGCCCTGCGCAGGCGTGTTCGAAATTTGCGGTTGGCTGGATGAATATTGTTGCGCAATTTTCCAAGAATACGATGTGCGGCGGCAGCTATCGGATGCGGTTTCATGAAATTTTGAACAATCAGTTGCAACAGACACGGGGATGCAGCAGCCAGTGGGAGCAATGTGATCTGAATGGTCGCATTCCCATGCCACAGCTTCGCTACAGCATGAATACGATGCCGAATGTGCTGGAAAATGTCATGCTGGCAGGCGAAGCTATCGCAGAAGAACTTGCGGAGACACGGGCGATGTTGAATCGGCCTGTTGTGACAACAATTGTTCCGTATCCTGGGGGGGGGACATTCTAATATTTTAGATGGACAATTTCGCTCATCCTATCAGTCAGCACAGGCCGAAGATTATCCTTGGCATGAAATCCTCGTGCCTGTGATAGATGATGCGATGCCGCAGGCATTGGTGGATGAAGTAACGCAGACGGGAGGCCGCGTACTTGCTGGGGAAAGCCTGCGTTCATTTGTGCACGGCAGCTATATAGAATGGCTCCTGCCAGGAGAGACGGTTCGGAATGAGAAACTCCGCCGCATGGTGGCCTGCGCACAGTTGCAGGGCATGTCATATCCATTGCTGTTGTCGGATGCGGGACAGCATTATGATAAATTGTCACCTTGTATTGATTTTGCACTTTCAGAAGGTGCCAATCTCTGGAGTCAGTCCTGTGAAAGCGTTTGGAGGCTGATTCTTCTTCGAGGGAAATATCCTTCTCGCGGACTCGCAGGTGTCTTGATGCGGCGTGAACTTTTTGATGCATGTGCGGAGGATTTGCTGGATGAGTTCAGCAGCGGACATCTGCGTATGCTTTCGATGTGGCGGACATTGCTTCGCGCGGGCAATGCGTTCGAAGTTCATGATATCGGTGTGTTGCAGGATGATTTCACGAATGCGCCTCAACCATTATCGCTTGAAGATCTTGCGCGTCATCAAATGGAGTGGCAGGAGCTGTGCAAAAAAGATAATGCACTGCTCGAGACACAGGATAAAGAAAAAATCATGATGCGCCAGATAACCATTGGTATAGCGTTGCTTGAACGCGCAATGAAAACTGGCTGTGATATGCAGTCTGGCATCTGGCTATCATATCAGAAAATGCTCGTGGAGCTCTGATTTTGATTGTTTTGTTGATACTTGGTCGCGTCACTCTGATGTGGATTTCTGCTTGCACTTTGTATGCAAAGAGTGTAAAATTGTAAATCAGCAGTACACGAGATTTTTCATCATGTGAGGAGAGTTGTCTTTATGCGAAGCGATATTGTCAAGAAAGGCGCGACGCGGTGCGCGCATCGTTCTTTGTTCCATGCGGATGGCTATGGCGAGGAAGACCTCAGAAAGCCGCTCGTCGGCATCTGCAATTCGTTCAATGAAATCATCCCGGGCCATATCGGCCTTCGGGACATCGCTGAGGCGGCGAAGCTCGGCGTGGCGGCAGCGGGCGGCACGCCCATCGAGTTCCCGGCCATCGGCGTCTGCGACGGCATCGCGATGGGACACACGGGCATGAAGTATTCGCTCGCGAGCCGCGAGCTCATCGCAGATTCCATCGAAGCGGTCACGATGGCGTCGGGCTTTGACGCGCTCGTGCTGATCCCGAACTGTGACAAGGTCGTGCCGGGCATGCTGATGGCGGCAGCGCGGCTGAATATCCCGGCCGTCGTCGTTTCGGGCGGTCCGATGCTGCCGGGCCGCTTCCACGGCCGCGACGTCAGCGTGAGCCAGGCATTTGAAGCGGCTGGCAAGTACGCGGCAGGCGACATGACGGATGACGAGATGCGCGAGCTCGAGGCGAAGTGCTGCCCCGGCTGCGGCTCGTGCGCCGGCCTGTTCACGGCGAATACGATGAACTCTTTGACGGAAGTCCTCGGCATGGGCTTGCCGGGCAACGGCACGATTCCGGCCGCCTACACGGGCGCACGCCGCCTGCTTGCGAAACGCGCGGGCGCGGTCGTCATGGAACTTCTCAAGAAGGATATCAAGCCCCGCGACATCATGACGCGCGAAGCGTTTGAAAATGCCATCACGGTGGACATGGGCATCGGCGGTTCGTCGAATACGGTGCTGCACCTCACGGCCATCGCGCACGAAGCGGGCATCGAGCTGCCGGCACCGCTCTTCGACGAGATTTCTCGCAAGACGCCGTACATCACGAAGCTCAGCCCGTCGGGCAAGCACCACATGGTCGATCTCGACGAGGCGGGCGGCATCCCGGCCGTCATGCACGAGCTCGCGACAAAAGGACTCATCCACGAGGACGCGCTGACGGTCACAGGGACAGTCGGCGACCGCATCAAGAATGCAGAGGTGCTCGACCGCAATGTCATCCATAGCTGTGATGCTCCGTACCGCAAAGAGGGCGGCATTGCCATTCTCAAGGGCAACCTCGCACCGGACTACGCTGTCGTCAAGGCGTCCGCCGTGGCTGAGGACATGCTGACGTACACGGGCAAAGCGAAGTGCTACAACTCGGAGACGGAGGCCTGCGATGCCATCATGCGCGGCGACATCCATGACGGCGACGTCGTCGTCATCCGCTACGAGGGCCCGAAAGGCGGCCCGGGCATGCAGGAAATGCTGAACCCGACGGCGGTCATCACGGGGCGCGGCCTCAAGGTCGGCCTGATCACGGACGGTCGTTTCAGCGGTGCAAGCCAGGGGGCCTGTGTCGGCCACATTTCGCCGGAAGCGATGGAAGGCGGCCCGATTGCGCTGATCGAGGACGGCGACGAGATCACAATCGACATCCCGAATCGCAGCCTCGAACTGCATGTGTCAGACGAAGAGCTTGCAAAGCGCAAGGCGAACTGGAAGCAGCCCGAACCGAAGATCAAGACGGGCTATCTTTCCCGCTACGCGAAGCTCACGACGTCCGCAAGCACGGGCGCTGTGCTCAAGGCATAAAGAAACAGATGAAATACGACGGCAGCCGCGAGGATTTTCTCGCGGCTGTCTTTGTTTTCGCGAGAAATTCTCGTAGGGGTTGTGAATGGCGGAATTCCAATGTATAATAAGGCAGAGCTAAGCATTGACTTGGCTGGAAAACATTGCTAGGAGGATGTCAGCATGATTGGTGATACGTTGCGCGAGGAGCGCGAACGTCAGAATCTGTCGATCAAGGACATTGAAAAGGGAACGAGCATCCGTGCTCTCTATATAGAAGCAATTGAGAAGGGCGAGTTTGACAAGCTGCCCGGAAATGCCTACACGAAGGGCTTCATCCGCAACTATGCGAATTTCCTGAAGCTCGATGCTGCTGCGTGCGTGCGTCAATATAATGAAGAAAACAACCCTGAGGAAGTCGCGGCGAAAGAAGCGGCCAAGCGGGCGGAAGAAGCTGCCGAGGCTGAGCAGCAGGCGGCGTATGAAAAGCGCGAAGCCGAGAAATCTCGCAGCCGTTCGGGGCTTTTTGGCAGCTCGAACAGCACGAAGCCGGAACGTGCGGCAACGCCAGCTCGCCAGGAGAAGCCGCGCGTCTCAGTGAGCGATTTCGAATCGCGCGTCGAGAGCTCGCACCACCGCCAGACGCTTGTCATGGGCATCATCGCCGTGCTCGTCATTGCGGCGGGCGCATATTTCCTGTTCGGTTCGGACGATGAAACGGCATCGAAGCAGCCGCAGACAAAGGTGACGACGCAGGCAAAGAAACCGGCGACGACATCTGCACCGCAGAAGCAGCAAGAGGCTGCCGCAAAACCAGCCGAGGAAAAGAAGCAGTACACGGACGTTCAGGTCTCGGCGAAGTTCTCGGAACGCTGCTGGGTCTCGGTGAAGGCTGACGGCAAGACGATTTTCGAGGGCACGATTGACGAAGGTACGTCGAAGGACTGGAAGGCCGAGAAGGAGCTCAAGATCACGGCGGGCAACGCTGGTGCCGTCGAGCTCACGTACAATGGCGAAAACAAGGGCGTGCTCGGCGGCGAGGGCGAAGTCGTCGAGAAGACGTATGCGCTGAGTGAAAATGCAAACGGAACGAATTGACCGCAGCCGCTTCCTGCCGATTTCGCGCAAGGACTGCAAAGAACGCGGCTGGGACGAACTCGATTTCGTCTTTGTCTCGGGCGATGCCTATGTCGATCATCCGAGCTTCGGCCCGGCCATCCTCTGCCGCCTGCTGGAGGCGCATGGTTATAAGGTTGGCATCATCCCGCAGCCGGACTGGCATTCGACGCGCGATTTTGACCGCCTCGGCAAGCCGCGTCTCGCGTTCCTCGTCTCGGCGGGCAACATGGATTCGCTCTTAAACAAGTTCACGGCAGCGAAGAAGCAGCGTCATCAGGATTCGTACTCGCCAGGCGGCGAGGGCGGTCATCGGCCGGAACGCGCGACCATCGTCTACGCGAACCGTCTGCGCGAGCTCTATCCTGATGTGCCAATCATTGTCGGCGGCATCGAGGCGAGCCTGCGGCGTTTCGCGCATTATGACTACTGGTCGGACGAGGTTCGCCGGTCGCTGCTCGTCGACAGCATGGCCGACCTGCTCGTCTATGGCATGGGCGAAAGGGCGCTCCTCGAAATCGCGGCGAATCTGCATCAGGGCGTGCCGGTCGAAGCCATCCAGGATGTCGCGGGGACGTGCTTCCGCGTGCCGTCGTTCGACTACATCTACGATTACGTGAAACTGCCATCGTTCGACGAGGTGAAAGCGGACAAGCACGCGTTTGCCGAAGCATTCAAAAGCGAATACCTCGAACAAGATCCGATTCGTGGCAAACGGCTCGCGCAGCAGAACGGCGAGTGGTGCGTCGCACAGAATCCGCCCGCGATGCCGCTTACGGAAGCGGAAATGGATGAAATCTATGATCTGCCATATATGCGGACGTATCATCCGGTGTATGAGAAGATGGGCGGCGTCCCGGCCATCAAGGAAGTGCAGTTCAGCCTCGTCTCGCAGCGCGGCTGCTTCGGCGGCTGCAACTTCTGCGCCATCATCTCGCATGAGGGGCGCATCATCCAGCGCAGGAGCCACGCATCGCTCTTGCGCGAAGCAAAGATTTTGACGCAGCTGCCGGGGTTCAAGGGATACATCCACGATGTCGGCGGCCCGACGGCGAATTTCCGTCGACCGTCGTGTGATGGCCAGCTCGAGCGCGGCACCTGCCGCGGCAAGCCATGCCTTTCGCCGGAGCCGTGTAAGAATCTCGTGGCCGACCACAGCGATTATCTGAAGCTCCTGCGCGAGCTCCGCGCTGTGCCGGGCGTCAAGAAAGTTTTCGTTCGCTCGGGCATCCGCTTCGATTATCTGCTGCTTGCGAAGGATGATTTCCTCAAAGAGCTCTGCGAGTACCATGTCAGCGGCCAGTTGAAAATCGCGCCCGAGCACATCTCGGACCGCGTGACGCGCTTGATGGGCAAGTCAAACCGCAAGGTCTATCTTGAATTCGTGCGGCGCTTTACGCGTATGAACGAGCGACTGAGCAAGAAGCAGTATCTCGTGCCGTATTTCATGTCGAGCCATCCGGGCTCGGAACTTTCGGATGCCATCGAGCTTGCAGAGTTCTTGCATGAGATGGGCTATCATCCCGAGCAGGTGCAGGATTTCATCCCGACGCCGGGCACGCTCTCGACGTGCATGTGGTACACGGGCGAGCATCCTCTGACAGGCGAGAAGGTCTGGTCAGCGAAGCGCCCCGAGGAAAAGCGCATGCAGCGCGCACTCATGCAGTACTGGATGCCGCGCAATCACGCCATCGTGCGAAAGGCCCTGCGCCTCGCCCATCGCGAAGACCTCATCGGATATGGAAAACACTGTCTCGTCAAACCAGAATCCGAACATCATCAGACAAATCATAGAATGAAACAGACACCCCATAGGGGAAGGAAGGTGTGAGCGCATGCGTTGCCCATACTGTGGCCAGGCAGACAGCCGCGTGATTGATTCGCGTGCCGCCGACGAGGGAACAACCATCCGGCGCCGTCGGGAATGCTCAGGCTGCGGCCGCCGTTTCACGACATACGAAGTCGTGGAGAAAGTGCCGCTGATGGTCATCAAGAACGATGGCCGCCGCGAGCCGTTCAATTCCGAGAAACTCCTGAACGGACTGATCCGTTCGTGCGAGAAGCGAGACATCCCGATGGAGAAGATCGTGAATCTTTCGCATGAGATCGAGCGCGACGTGCGCAACACGATGGAGCGCGAAATCCCGTCGAAGAAAATTGGCGAGTTCGTCATGGATCGGCTCAAAGACTTTGACGAAGTTGCTTACATCCGCTTCGCCTCGGTCTATCGCAAATTCGCCGACATCAGCAGCTTCATCACGGAGCTCGACGAACTGCGCGCATCGAAAAAACATATCAAATAAGCCTGCCAGCCGGTGGGCTTTTTATCCATTTTGTCCGTTGGAGGTCAGGAATTTTTGGACTGGGAACTCAAGAAAGAGCTGAAAGACCAGCTCGCCCGCGAAGAAGGGTACTACCGTTATGCGGCGGGCACGCGCGAGCGCTTCGCGCTCGTTTACCCCAATTCGTATTTCGTCGGCATGTCGAACCTCGGCCTGCACATCATCTATGACCTCCTGAACCGCCGCGATGGCACGGCCTGCGAGCGTTTCTTCCTGCCGGAGAAAAAGAAGATTGCGCGCTACGAGAACACGAAGACGCCGCTCATGAGCCTCGAGAACCAGACGCCGCTTGCGGATTTTTCCATTATCGGCTTTGCGGTCTCGTTCGAGATGGATTACTTCAACGTCGTCAAGATTCTCGAGCTCGGCCATGTGAAGGTGCGCGCAGCAGAGCGCGGTGAGCGCGATCCGCTCGTCATCGCGGGCGGGCCTTGCTCGACGTTCAATCCCGAGCCACTGTCGGCCGTCATCGATGCCTTTATCATCGGCGAAGGCGAGGCCATCATGCCCGCTTTCATGGATGCTTATGACGAGGCCAGAGAAGAAGGCGTCACGCGGGCAGAGCTCCTGCGGCGTTTGGCGCAGGTGCCGGGCGTCTACGTGCCAGCGCTCTATGAGCATCATTACGCAGAGGATGGCCGCATTGCGGACATCGTGCCGCTCGCGGGGGCACCGGCGCAGGTCTCGCGTCAGTGGGTCAAAGACCTCGACGCATGGCCAGCGCATACCGTCGTCGTCACAGAGGACACGGAGTTCAACCTCTACCTCATCGAGACGGCGCGCGGCTGCGGCCGCCACTGCCGCTTCTGCATGGCGGGGTACTGTTTCCGCGTGCCGCGCAACCGCAGTCTTTCCGTCATCAACGAGGAAGTGCGCGATGCGCTCCAATACAAGAAGCGCATCGGCCTCATGGGCGCGGCCATCTCGGATTATCCCGAAATCGACGCGCTCTGCAAGGACATCCTCGGCGAGGGCCTTTCGATGTCGGTCGCATCGTTCCGCGCCGATTCCGTGACGCAGGAACTCGTCGAGTCGCTTGCCAAGAGCGGCCTCCAGACGCTGACGATGGCGCCGGAGGCGGGCAGCAAGAAGATGCGCGCCGTCATCAACAAGGGCATCGAGGAAGAACATCTCTTCCACTCGATGGATCTCGGCATCGCGGCGGGCATCCCGAACTACCGCCTCTATCTCATGATTGGCCTGCCGTTCGAGGAGGAAGAGGACATCGATGACATCATCGACCTCGCGAACCGGCTCAAGGACTATATGGAGGCGCATGGCGCGAAGGGACGGCTGACGCTTTCCATCAATCCCTTCATCCCGAAGCCGTTCACGCCATTCCAGTGGAAGCCGATGTGCGACAAGAAAACGGTCGAGCAGCGCCTGAAGCGCATCGAGCAGTCGCTCCGCCGCCGCAAGCATATCCACATCATCGCCGAGAGCCCGCGCGAATCGTACGTGCAGGGCGTGCTCGCGCGCGGCGACCGCCGCATCGCGGACGTGCTCGTGCGCGCCTGCGAACTCGGCGGTGCGAAAGCATTCAAGCGCGCGATGAAGGAAGCAGGGCTCGATCCCTTGTTCTACCTTTCGCGCGAGCGCACGGAAGACGAAATCTTTCCGTGGGAACGGCTCGACATGGGATTTCGGAAAGCGTATCTCTATCAGGAACTCGAAAAAGCGGCGGCACTTGAGCGCACGATTCCGTGTTTTGAGGGCTGCCACCGCTGCGGCGTCTGCTGAGTCCATCTGCAAAAAACAGAAAGGGGAAGGTCTTCATGGCATACTTTCTGAAACATATCAAAGAGAACATCTGGCATGGCAAGTTCTCGATTTTTCCCGAGGACATCGCCGTTCATGCCATCTCGACGCGCCTCGGAGGCGTGAGCCGAGCGCCGTACGACAGCCTCGACCTCGCGCTGCATGTCGGTGACGAAGCGGGGGACGTCTGCGAGAACCGCCGCATCTTTGCCGCGAGTCTCGGCCTCGATGCCGCGCATATCGTGACGCCGAACCAGGTGCATGGCGATGTCGTCGCGCGTGTCACAGAGAAAGATGCCGGGCGCGGAGCGACGGACTATGATGACTGCATCCAGGAGACGGACGCACTGATCACGGATACGCCGAATCTGCCGCTCATGCTCTGCTTTGCAGACTGCACGCCGATTGTCTTTCTCGATCCCGAGCACCGCGCGGCCGGCATCGCGCATGGCGGTTGGAAGGGGACGGTGGCGAGCATCGCGGAAAAGACGCTTCGATGCATGGGCGAGGCATTCGGCACGCAGCCGAAAGACGTGCTCGTCGGCATCGGGCCGGCCATCGGGCCGTGCTGCTACGAGGTCGGCGCTGAAGTTGCAGAAAAGTTCCGCGCGGCGTTTCCGTATGCAGACGAATGCCTGCTGAAGGAGCAGGATGGCCACATCCATCTGAATCTTTGGGAAGCGAACCGCCAGCAGATGCTGCGTGCGGGCGTACCCGAAGAGAATATCGAGGTCGCGGGCGAATGCACCTGCTGCCGCCACAAGTGGTATTATTCGTATCGTGCCGACGGCGGCAAGACGGGCCGCATCGCGGCCATGATCGCGCTGAAGCCTGAGGCGTGAAAACATCATCATGAGATTTTGCGGGGAGGCATTCATCGATGATAGCGGAAAAATTACAGGAAGTCGAAGAGAAGATTGCGGCGGCAAAGGCGCGCCGTGCGCCGGAGTTCACGGATGACGTGACGCTCGTTGCCGTGACGAAGAATCATGACGTCTCGGCCATGCGCGAGGCGCTCGCGGCGGGCGTCACGAACGTCGGCGAGAACCGTGTGCAGGAGGCGCAGGGCAAGTATGAAGTCGTCGGCCCTGATGCCGCAACGTGGCACCTGATCGGCCACCTGCAGACGAACAAGGCGAAGCAGGCCGTCAAGATTTTCGACCTCATCGAATCCGTCGATTCGACGCACCTCGCCAAGGCGCTCGACAAAGAGGCGGGCAAGATCAGCAAGGTGCAGGACGTCCTCGTGCAGGTCAACCTCGCGAAGGAGCCGCAGAAGAGCGGCGTCTTTGAAGAAGACCTGCCGGAGCTCCTGAAGCTCTGCGATGCGCTGCCGCACCTCCATCTCTGCGGCCTCATGATGATTGCACCCGACTACGAGGACCGCGAGCGCTGCCGCCCGCTGTTCCGCCGGATGCATGAAATTTTCATGGATGCAAAGGAAATGCCCTTTGCGGCGTCGAATATAAAGTATTTATCAATGGGGATGTCGCATGATTACGAGATGGCCATCGAGGAAGGGGCGAACATCGTGCGCGTCGGCACAGCGATTTTCGGCCCGCGCCAATATTGACAAGCTCCCTCAAAAGGAAGTGACGGATATGAAGATCATCGACAAGTTCTGCGGGAAGATCGGCCTGATTGACAGCGAGGAAGAAAAGCGCCTGCAAGACGAAATCGACGAAGAAGAACAAAAAGAACAGGAACAGCAGGAAGAGGAAGAGGAGGAAGAACCGTCCGTGCCAAAATTCGAACGTCCGAGCCGCCCAGAACCATCGGCGCGCAACGTCGTTGACTTTTCGAGTGCGCAGTCTGCACGGGAAAGCGCGCAGGGCAATATCAAGCTGAAAGTCATCGTCATCGAGCCGAAGTCGTTTGACGACGCCCAGCAGGTCGCGAACTGCCTGCGCGAGAAGAAGCCCGTCGTTATCAATTTCGAGAATA
Source organism: Selenomonas sp. (assembly GCA_022773585.1). Taxonomy (GTDB): domain Bacteria; phylum Bacillota; class Negativicutes; order Selenomonadales; family Selenomonadaceae; genus Selenomonas_C. The sequence goes on from JALEZZ010000077.1 coordinate 19,114, forward strand.
CGGATGCCGATGCGGCAAAGCGCATCATCGACTTCATCAGCGGCACGACATACGCGCTGAATGGCGAAATCAAGAAGGTCGGCCGCAATGTCTTCCTCTGCGCACCGTCGAATGTCAACGTGACGTATACGGAAGAGGAAAAGAAGGTCTCGGCCGAGATGCCGTGGCTCAAGAAGTAAGGGGAATCTGCATTTTATGGGAGAACAACGTGAAAAGCTCCTGCGCTATTATCGCGGCACGGAAGGAGCCGAGGAGGCCGAGCGCCTCGTCGACCTCGCCGAGCAGGCGGAAAAAAGCCAGAAGTTCCGCCTGACGGACTTCCTCGACCCATTCGGGCAGGAAATCGCCGAGACGATTGCGGCGAACTATCCGTCGCTTGTCGTCGATTTCGACGGCGGCTATCAGGGCGCTGAGCGATGCCGCGCGATGTTCCGCGACCGCGACTTCGGCGGCTCGCCCGCCTACGACATCGCTGTCGTGCGCGCGACGTGGAACGGCACGTTCGTGCGGCTCGGCCACCGCGACGTGCTCGGCTCTCTGATGGGGCTCGGCATCGAGCGCGGCAAGATCGGCGACATCCTCGCGACCGGCGACAGCGCTCGCATCCTCTGCGATAAGAAGATGGCGGAGTACCTCATCGCGAATCTCAAGGAAATCGGTTCGGCGGCCGTCGAGGTCACAGAAGACGACCTCGCGGCCATCGCGCCGAAAGAGGAACGCTCGAAAGAAATCCGCGCGACAGTCGCGTCGTTGCGCGTGGACAGCATCGCGGCGGCGGGCTTCGGCTTCTCGCGGAGCCGCGCCGCTGCCGACATCAAGGCCGAAAAGCTCAAGCTCAACTGGCAGAGCGTCAGGAGCGCTTCGCAGACGGTCAAGCAGGGCGACGTGCTCTCGATGCGCGGCCGCGGCCGCCTCGAGGTCGAAGAGATTCGCGGCCTCACAAAGAAAGGACGCACGAGCGTTGTGCTGAAACGATACCTTTGAGAGAAAGAAAAATGGGATAAAAGGGACAAAGGAGATTTTCTGTTTTGCTTACACCAATGGATATCCACAACAAGGAGTTCAAGCGGAGCTTCCGCGGGTACAACGAGGACGAGATTGACGAATTCCTCGATCAGGTCGTCAACGACTACGAGCGCCTCTATCGCGAAAATGACCAGCTCAAGAAAGACCTCGAGCTCAGCAAGAAGGCCAACGTCGATTACGTCAGCCGCGAGCAGACCATCAAGGATACGCTCGTCATGGCGCAGAAGACGGCCGAAGAGGTCACGAAGAGCGCAAAGGAAAATGCGGATGCACTGAAGGAGACGACGGCGCGCGACTGCCAGAACCTGCGCCGCCAGACGGAGATTGACTGCAAGGAAGCGCGCCACAAGGCCGAAGACGATGCCCGCCGCATCGTGACTGAGGCCCGTGAGCGCGTGCGCCGCATTGTCGATGAGTACGACCGCCTCGTCCGCGACAAGAACGACTACATGACGAAAGTCCGCACGTCGCTCGTCCAGCAGCTCGCCATCATCGACCAGACGATGAAGGAAGTGCCAGATCCGACGGCGGCAGACCGTGCGGCTTCTGAGGCGAAGAGCCGTGCGGAAAGCGTGGCGGCTCCTGTTGCGGAAAAAGCACCGGCAGCGGAAGCAACGGCCAGCGTGGAAGCGGCGGCTGCTGCGGCGACGACGGAGGAACATCACGCGTGATGGCCATCGTCTTCTTTTTCGGCATCCTTGCGCTTGACCAGCTCGTCAAGGCATTCATCCGCATGACGTTCCTGCCCGGTGAGTCACTGCCCGTCATTCCGCATGTCTTCCATATCACCTATGTGCTGAACCCGGGCGCGGCGTTCGGCATCTTCGCGCATGAGCGCATGTTCTTCATCGCAGCGGGCGTTCTGCTGCTCGTGCTGGCGGCATTCTTCTACCCGCGACTGCGCGGCGAGGCCCCCATGCTGCGCTACGGTGCTGTCGCGCTCGTTGCCGGTGCCGTCGGCAACCTCATCGACCGCATCACGACGGGCCTCGTCGTCGATTTCCTCGATCTGCGCATCTGGCCCGTCTTCAACATTGCCGACATCGCCATCTGCTGCGGTGTCGCCTGCATGATTCTCGCCATCCTCTTTCCCACGATTTTCGGCGGGGAAGAAAAGTCCGGCCCGCTCGGCCGCATCGAAGGATGGGGCGGCTTCCGGGGAGGGAGAAACTTTTGAGTGAAACATCTGCGGAAAACGCTGTCACCTGCCGTATGGATACGGCAGGCGAGCGCCTCGACCGCTTCCTCGCGCGCATGCAGCCGGACCTCACGCGCTCCCACATCCAGAAGCTCATCGCCTCGGGCGACGTTCAGGTCGATGGACGCGCGCAGAAACCCGGCTACAAGAGCCGTGGCGGTGAAACCGTCATGCTCGTGCTCCCCGCGCCGGAGGCGACGGAAGTCCTGCCCGAAGACTTGCCGCTCGACGTCCTCTATGAAGACGAAGACATCATCGTCGTCAACAAGGCACGCGGCATGGTCGTCCACCCCGCCGCTGGCGTCACGCACGGCACGCTCGTCAATGCACTGCTCTATCATTGCAAGGACCTCTCTGGCATCAACGGCGAAATTCGTCCCGGCATCGTCCACCGCCTCGATAAGGACACCTCGGGCGTCATGGTCTGCGCCAAGAACGACCGCGCCCACGTCAGTCTCGCTGAGCAGATCAAGGAAAAGACCGCGACGCGCACCTACATCGCCATTGTCCACGGCAACATCACCGAAGAAGCCGGCACCATCAAAGGTGCCATCGGCCGCCATCCGACCGAGCGCAAGCAGATGGCCATTGTAGAAGGCGGCAAGCCCGCCGTCACCCACTTCCGCGTCCTCGAGCGCTACGGCAAATACACCCTCGTCGAATGTCGCCTCGAAACCGGCCGCACCCACCAGATCCGCGTCCACATGACCAGCATCGGCCACCCCCTCGTCGGCGATTCGAAATATGGCAACCGCAAGAACCCGTTCCAGATTGCAGGACAGGCCCTCCACTCGAAGAATCTCATCCTCACCCATCCGAGGACGGGTGAGCGAATGAGCTTCGAAGCACCAGTGCCAGAAGATATGATGGAGATTATATCGAGCCTTCGCAGAGAACAATCGAAAAATTAAATAGTCTCTGCCTTCGACACACCCACCACCGCTTCGCGGTCCCCCTCCCTCGGTGAGGGAGGCAGATGTATAAGTAGCTTCTGGCAACTATCGTGAGTATGTGCATTTTATGACGTTTATTCGCGAAGGAAAGCCCTTCTTCGCGTCATCGGTTCAAACTGTGGGAGGGAGGGGGACTTCATAAGAAAACTTTTAGCTGTGCGGTGAGAAAAATAAATCATTTCCTAGAGATGTACGACGAACAATGCTTTTCCGAAGGGCTGTACATGCCGCAGCAGCGTTGTTTTCGTTGAAGTTCCCCGCCCGACCCAAGCGAGACCAAACCTTCGCGACCACAATATTTCCTTTTCTAAAGATAGGAGCGTGAAATTTTATGTCCGTCCTCGTAGAAAAAACCGTCCTCATGGACGAGAGCGCCATCCGCCGCGCCCTCACGCGCATCTCCCACGAGATCCTCGAAAAGAACAAAGGCATGGACGACATCGTCCTCGTCGGCATCCGCACGCGCGGCGTCCCCATCGCCGAGCGCATCGCGAAAGAAATCGAGGGAATCGAGGGCAAGAAACCGCCTGTCGGCGTCCTCGACATCACGCTCTACCGCGATGATCTCTCCACGCTCTCCTATCAGCCCATCGTCCACGAGACCGAGCTCCCCGTCGACATCACGGGCAAGCATGTCATCCTCGTCGATGACGTCCTCTACACGGGTCGTACGATTCGTGCCGCGCTTGACGCCCTCATCGACATGGGCCGTCCGAAGACTATCCAGCTCGCCGTCCTCATCGACCGCGGCCATCGCGAGCTGCCAATCCGTGCTGACTACGTCGGCAAGAATGTCCCGACCTCGAAGCACGAAAGCGTCAGCGTCCAGCTCGGCGCAACCGAAGGCACGGAACGCGTCGTCATCCGCGAGAAAAAAGATTGAAAGAAAAAGGCTCTCCCTCAGGGAGAGCTGTCGCCGGAGGCGACTGAGAGGGTGTCGAAGACAAGAATTTACTTCATGATATGAAAGAGCCTGCGGAGGGAATAGCCCTCGCAGGCTCTTATTATTTCTGCAGTGACTGGAAAATCGCTGGATTGGCAGCAGTTTCAATATAATAAAGCAGATGATGAAATCCGGCACGAGATACGTCGCATTGAACACCATCGAGTACACAGCCGGATTCATGCCTTCGGGCGCATAGCTCGCGAAGAACACGACGCCTGAGATGAAGTGGCAGGCAAAGCGCGCGACGAACGCGAGTGCGGTCGAAGCGATGCGGTGCGCTGGCAGCAGCCCTGCGAGGCCCATGCACATGTACGGCAGCGGATAGTCGAACAGCACCTGCACGGGATGCAGGATGAAGGGATCCTGCATCATGTTGAGGAAGCCATAGAGGCAGCCGCCAACCGCGCCGACGACCGGCCCTTCGAGATAGGCGAGCAGGATGAGCGGCACCATGCCGCCAAGCGTGACGCTGCCGCCCTGCGGCATGTGAAAGATGCGCAGCTGCTCGAGGACGAGCGTTGCCGCAATCATCAGCGCGGCAAAGACGATCTGCCGCGTTGTCAGATGCAATTTCATAGATGGAAGACTCCTTTCATGTCCCTTATTCTAGTGGGTTCTTTCAGTGATTGCAACAGGGAAAGTGCAGCTGCCGAGAGAAAATTTGAAAAATTAATCAGGATTTGACAGGATTTTTTCTTTGCGTATCGAATACTTCTTTATAGAAAGAACGAAAAAGCCACAGGAACACAGGATTCCGTGGCCGTCATCAAAATAGTTCGTGAGGGGGTTTTATCATGGGAAAGATCAACAAGATCCTCGTTCCGGTCGATGGTTCGGTCAACGGCTGCAAGGCGACGGATGAAGCCATCTTCTTTGCAGAGAAATGCAAGGCAGACCTCGATTTCGTCTATGTGGCGAGCAACATCAACAAGGACATCCCGAGCCATATCGTCTTTGACCGCATCTGGGAGAAGTTGCCAGACGACCTCAAGGCGTCGAAGCATGTCGAGACGGGCAGCATCCCGAAAGCCATCCTGCGCGTCGCGGCGCAGGAGCACAGCGACATGATCATCATGGGCAGCCGCGGGCTCGGCCTCTTCAAAGGCGCGCTCATCGGCTCCGTGAGCCAGAAAGTCGTCGAGGAGTCGCCGATTCCGGTCATGGTCATCAAATGACGGCGGACATCCGGCACTGAAAAAGGAGGCATCTTGTAGGCGCGAGCCCGTAGGATGCCTCCTTTTGGCTTTTGGGAGGTGCGGTATTTGTATGAACGGATTCGACGAACTCGGCTTCCTCAAGATTTTTCGTCCCATCTATGCGCGGAGGCTCGAGCGGGCGGATTTTTCGAGGATGCATTTCGCATATTATACGAGCGCGACGACGGGACTCAACATCCTGCGCGGGCGCTCGCTCTGGATGCGTTCGGCAGCCTGCATGAATGACTACCGCGAAATCGACTACGGCATCCAGCTCATCAATTCCGCCGTGCAGGGTTCGGCGCGGCGGCAGGCGCAGATGAAGCGCATCGCGCAGCAGCTCGGCTGGGGCGAGAACATGATCGGCTCGATTCTCGCCGACCTCAACCGCAACGAGCGGAAGTTCACGACGCATACGTATCTTGCCTGCGTCTCGGAGCATGATTTCGAGGGCGATGCGAAAGGCCGCCTCTCGATGTGGCGCGCCTATGGGCGAAAGACCGGCGTCGCGTTCATTCTGAATCCGCAGGCCGTCATCGCCTCGACGAAAGATCTGGCGCTCCGCATCGCGCCGGTTGAATACCTGACGGGCGAGCAGTTCACGCGCGGCTTCGACCGCATGATGAACAATGTCGAAGACCATATCGACGACCTCAAGGCGGGTGAACCCGCCGTCCTGCTCGAGGCGTTCATCAACATGATGCTGACGTCGATTTTCTCCATCAAGAACCCTGGCTTCGTCGAGGAACGCGAGTGGAGGTTCATTTACCAGGACACGGCGAGCAGCAAGCTCGCGTACGACATCGTGAGCGTCGACGGCATCCCGCAGGTCATCTACAAGCTGCCGTGGCGCGCCGTCGGCGAAAGCGGGGCAGGGCTGCCGATTGCGGACGCGCTCGAACAGATCATCATCGGCCCGAGCCAGTACGCCGACGTCATCGAAGTCGCATTCACGCGCTGCCTCAGCGAGCTCGGCATCTCGGATGCCACCCAGCGTGTTGTGAAATCGAACATCCCGCTTCGTTAGTCGCTCGATTTATGGTTCAGCCAGCGCGAGCGCTTCAGCTTTTCATGCGTCTCGATGCGGTCGCGGTAGATGTCCTCGATGACGAGTTTGCAGATGACGATGAACGGCACGGCGAGGAACATGCCCGGAGCGCCGAGGAGCTCGCCGCCGAGGATGATGCCGAGGATGATGGCAATCGGGTGGAGGTTCAGCGTCTTGCCAATCAGCGTCGGATAGACGATGTTGTGGTTGACCTGCGTCAGCACGAGGTAGAAGCAGATCGTCTGGAACGCGACCATCGGCGAGACGGTTGCCGTCAGGATGATACCGAACGCCGACGCGACGGTCGGGCCGAGCACGGGGATGAATTCGCAGGTGCCCGAGACGACGGCGAAGACCGAGGCATACGGAAGGCCGCGCACGGTGTAGTAGAGGAAGACGATCGTCGCCGTGATGCAGCAGATGACGAGCTGGCTCACGATGTAGGCGCGCAGCGCCTGCAGGATGTTGTCAAAGAGATGCAGCACGCGCGTGTAGTCGCGGCGCGGGAAACGGCTCGCGAGGTATGACTTGATTTCCTCGCCGTCTTTCAGCAGGTAGAACGTCACGAACATCACGATGACGAAGTCGATGACCTTGCTGAAAAGAGAGACGAGAATCGTGAGAGACCCCTTGAGCGCATCGACGCTGGCATTCTTGAGCTCGACCCAGAGGTTGTCGAGCCCGTCTTCGAGCACGGCTGAGTTCTGGAAAACGGGCAGCTGCTCCACTTTCGCCGAAATTTCGGGGAAGTCCGTGATGAAGCGCGTGAACGTCGGAATGAACGAACTCGTGACGAGCGTCAGGATGCCGAAGAGGATGAAGAGCAGCAGCAAAAGCGCAAGCCCGCAGGCAGCGCCGCGCGGCATCTTCTGCGCCATCCGGTCGACGAGCGGTGTTAGCAGGAGTTGCAGCAGCATCGAAATAAAGATGATGAACGCGAGCTGCGGCAAAAACCAGAACGTCGAGAGGACGAGCGTAAACGTGATGCCGAGCAGGATGGACGTGCGGTAAGGTCGGAAGGACATGGATGTCTCCTTTCGTCAAAGAAGGAATTGGAAACATTATATCATGGATTCCGTTCTTGTGGTAGAATAGATAGCAGAAGAACGAAAGGTGTGTTGTACATGAAAGTTCGATGGTTCCGATTCTGGATGGCGTCACTCTTGCTGGCGGCGATGATGATGTGTCAGCCCGCCGCGGAGGCCTCGCCGCAATATCTTGACAACAATCCGATGTACCCCGTGTCCTATTACTATGCAGACGACCGGGAGTATGTCGATCTCGAATCCTGTAATACGTACGAAGCGAAAGGCTATCAATACTATGGCGCGGGCTATGTCAGCTACCATGTGAATGGCGATCAAGTGACGCGCACGTACAAAGTGCGCCGCTTTCGCCAGTCCACGGACGGCGGCTCGGCACCGGAGTACTACGATGAAACGGCAAAGAACTGGGTGAAATTGCCAGATTACGACAAAGACGCCATCACGGCGTACCTGAAGCAGTTCGGCTACAAGTCGTATATCCGGGCATACCACCCGTATGAATATTACATGTTCAAGCTCGTTTACAAGCAGGTGCACGGAGAGGCGTATCCCGACCGGCTGTAAAAAGGAAGAGGGGCGGTTTTTATGTTGGCAGTACAAGGCTATTATGATGGCTCGAATGTGAGGCCGTTGGAAGATATTGTGGCAAAACCCAACCAGCGTGTCATCATCACGATTCTGGATGAGTTCGTAGAGCCCGTCAGGCAAGTGCGGAAAAAGAGCTTGCGCGGAGTTCTTGCGAAATACGCAGACCCATCTTTGGCAAAACAAGAAAAAGGGGCTTGGGAACGTGAAGCTGCAAGAAAATACGATTCTATTTGATACGAACATGATTCTGCGCTATCTATTGAACGATCATGTGGAAATGGCAGAACAAGCAGAAAAATATTTGAATGAAAATGATGTCGTTGTCACAGTTGAAGTGATTGCAGAAGTTGTCTATGTTCTCAAGGGCGTCTATGAACTGGAAAGAAAAGAACTTGCCGATACGATTGCGGATTTTCTCCAACTGGTTCAGTCCCGTGATATGGAAGTCTTGCAACTCGCGCTGAAGACGTATGGCGAGAAAAATCTGGATTTTGTGGATTGCGTCTTGTATGCTTATCATGAAGTGCATCATGTGACGATTGCAACGTATGATAAGAAGTTGAAAAAACTTATGAAATGATGTGGGAGGTGCAATATCATGCAAGTACAAGACATCATGACGAAGAACGTGCTGACCGTCCGCCCGGAGACGACGGTGCGCGAGGTGGCGGAGATTCTCGTGAATCACAAGATTTCGGGCGTGCCGGTCGTGGAAGAGGACGGCAGGCTCGTTGGCATCGTCAGCGAAGGCGATCTCATGAGCAAGGAGATTCTGCCCGAGCCGCCCGCGGAGTTCTGCATCCTCGGCGCCGTCATCTACTACAACGGCCTGCGTGAGTACAAGGATGCCTTCGACCGCATGGCGGCGAACACAGCAGAAGCGCTGATGACGAAGAAAGTCGTGACCGTCAAAGCCTACGATGACATCAGCGACGTTGCGCGCATCATGCGCGACAAGCACATCAAGCGCGTGCCCGTGCTCGATGACGAGGGCCATCTGATCGGCATCGTGAGCCGCCAGGACATCGTGAAGATGCTACTTTGAAACGCAAGGGGTGACAACGGCGTTGTTTTGTGGTATTCTACGTAACATACGGGTGAGCACCTACCGGCAGTCAGGCTATTCTGATTGCCGTTTTTTTCGTCAATGGTCGGGACTTTCTGGTTCCCGTATGGAAAAAAGGAGCGCTTATGAATATGTATCTGCCTGTTCTGCTCGTCGTCTTGTCAAATACATTTTACAATATTTGTGCCAAGTCGACACCGCAGGACCTGAATCCCTTTGCCTCGCTTTCCATTACGTATCTGGTCGGGGCTGCGGCGTCTATTGCTTTGTATTTCTTGACAGGGAACAGTCCGCAGCTGCTGGCGGAGTATGCAAAGCTGAATTGGAGCAGCTTTGTTCTCGGCTTTTCCGTGGTCGGGCTGGAGTCCGGCTTCATCCTCATGTACCGTGTCGGCTGGAAAATCAATACGGCGCAGGTTGTGACGAGCTTGTTGCTGGCAGTGGTACTTGTATTTGTCGGATACCTACTTTATCGGGAAGCCATTACGGCCAGCAAGATTGCTGGCATCTTGGTGTGCATGGCCGGGCTTTATCTGCTCAACCGATGAAGATTTTTGGGGAAATATGCGCTTTCACTGAAAGAATAAGAAACTACCGGAACCTATTGAAGGTGTCCGACAGTTTTTGTATAATGGGAGTGTTTTGAAATCGAAAACTTTGGATAAGGAAAGGATTTGTTTTGCGAAGGATTTGCTTGGTTGCCATCGTCCTCTGCTTGCTCTGCGTGCTGACGGGGGCAGCAGCGGCCGCCGAGGCGGAACCACCCGTTATCGCGGCGGAGTCGGCCATTGTCGTCGAGGCTTCGACGGGGCGCGTCGTTTATGAGAAGAATGCGGACATGCAGAGCTCACCAGCCAGCATGACGAAGATGATGACGTGCCTGCTCGCGCTCGACGAGCTCGGACGCCATCAGGACGTCATGATTTCAAAGAATGCTGCCGAGACGGAGGACGTGCCGCTCGGCCTCGCGGCAGGCGACGTCTTTTCCGCCGACGAGCTCCTGCGCGGCATGATGCTCGCGTCGGACAACGGCGCGGCCGTCGCGATTGCCGAAGCGTCGGCAGGCTCGGTCGGCAAGTTCGTCGCGCAGATGAACGAAGAAGCGGCGAAACTCGACATGAAGGACACGCATTTCGCGAATCCGAACGGTCTGACGCTGCCGGGCCACTATTCGACGGCGCGCGACATGGCGAAGCTTGCGCGCTATGCGATGACGAAGAAGGAGTTCCGCGACATCGTCGGCATCCAGCAGGCGCCCGTGCGCTGGTCGCTGCCGAAGAATAAGGTGCTGATGGTCGAGAATTCGAACAAATTGCTTGGCCATTACGACGGCATGACGGGCATCAAGACGGGCTGGACGATGGCGGCGGGCGGCTGCCTCGCAGCGTCGGCGAAACGCAACGGCCTCGAGCTCATCGCCGTTGTCATGAAGGCGCCGGACGCGCATGTGCGCTTTGATGATGCGCGCAAGTTGCTCGATTATGGCTTCGCGCAGACAAAGCTCAAGCGGGGCATCCGCCGCGACCACCTGAAAAAATCGGTCTGGGTTCGCGGCGGGACGCAGGCGACGGTTGCCGTGCATCCCGTCGAGGACGTGAACTATCCCCTCATCGGCGGCGAAGACCCGAAGCGCTACACGGTCACGTACGACCTGCCGAAAGTGATTGACGCTCCTGTCAAGGATGGCACGGTTGTTGGCAAGCTCGTCCTGCGTTATGACGGCAAGCCTGTCGGCTCCGTCGATCTCGCAGCGGAAAAAGCCGACAAAGGATTTTCCGTCGGTTCGTCCCTTGTCGCGATTTTTGGCTGGATGCTGCCGCGCCTCTGAGCTTCAAAATACTGTGCGGACGGTTGACGCAGCGCTGTTTTTCTTGCTATAATGGGAACGTTCCTGCGGATGTGGCGGAACTGGCAGACGCGCTGGATTTAGGATCCAGTGCCGCAAGGCGTATGGGTTCGACCCCCTTCATCCGCACCAGAAAATCTCACGGCACGCCTGCAACGGGCATGCCGTTTCTTGCTATATGGAGAAGTTTCATCGCATGGAAGAAAGAGTCATCCCCGAGGTCGTCCGGGAAAAACTGAAGCTCCTGCCCGAGAATCCCGGCGTCTACATCATGAAGGACGCGGCGGGCAAGATCATCTACGTCGGCAAGGCCATCGTGCTGAAGAACCGCGTGCGTCAGTATTTCCAGAGCCAGCGCAATCACACGCCGAAAGTCCGCGCGATGGTCGCGAAGGTCGCGGATTTCGAATTCATCATGACGGCGAGCGAGGTCGAGGCGCTGATCCTCGAGTGCAACCTCATCAAGAAGCATCGGCCGCGCTACAACATCAGCCTGAAGGACGACAAGTCGTATCCCTATGTCAAAGTCACGCTGCAGGATGATTTTCCGCGCGTCTTCCTGACGCACCGCATCGTGAAGGACGGCGCGCGCTATTTCGGCCCGTATACAAATGTGACAGCCGTGCATGAAAGCCTGAAGCTCCTGCGGCGGCTCTTTCCGCTACGGAACTGCAAGACGCTTCAGGATCGGCCATGCCTCGAGTACCACATCAAGCGCTGCCTCGCGCCGTGTGCGGGCAAGATTTCGAAAGAGGAATACGACGGGATGATCCGTTCCGTGCTGCTGTTCCTTGAAGGGCGCACGGCTGACGTCGAAAAAGAACTCGAATACCGCATGAGGAAGGCGGCGGAAGCATATCATTTCGAGCTCGCGGCACGCTTGCGCGACCAGCTTGCGGCGGTCAAGAAAGTCGCCGAGAAGCAGAACATCGTGACGGGCGCGGGCGACCAGGACGCCATCGGCATGGCGCGGTCGGAAATCGGCGTCTGCGTGCAGATCTTCTTCATCCGCTCGGGCAAGATGATCGGCCGCGAGCACTTCCTGCTGCAGGGCAGCGAGGACGAGTCGGACGAGGCATTGCTTTCGGCGTTCCTCCAGCAGTATTATCATCGTGCGACGTTCATCCCGCGCGAAATCCTGCTGCCGATGGAGCTCACGGAAGTCTCGCTGCTCGAAACGTGGCTCGCCAAGAAAAAAAACGCGAAAGTCGAACTACTTGTCCCGCAGCGCGGCACGAAGCACGACATCGTCGCGATGGCGGCCAGCAACGCCGAAAAATTTCTTTCCGATGAGGCCGCGCGCATCCGGCAGGCGAACGCGCAGACGCTCGGCGCCGTCGAGGAACTCGGCCGCTACCTCGGGCTCAAGAATCCGCCGAACCGCATGGAGTGCTTCGATATTTCGCATATCCAGGGCTCGGAGACCGTCGCTTCGATGGTCGTTTTTGAGGGCGGCTTGCCGAAGAAATCAGATTACCGCCGCTTCAAGATCAACAGCACGGAAGGGAAGCCCGACGACTTCCTCTCGATGCGCGAGGTCACGCAGCGGCGCTATGGCGACCTGCCGGAGTCAGAGCTCCCAGACCTCATCGTCATCGACGGCGGCAAGGGGCAGCTCTCGTCGGCGCTGGAAATCATCCGCGGCGCAGGGCACAAAGATGTGCCGGTCGTCGGTCTCGCGAAGCAGTTCGAGCTCGTGTTCCGCGAGGGCGAGAGCGACCCCGTCGTCCTGCCGCGCCACAGCCAGGCGCTCTACCTCATCGAGCGCATTCGCGACGAGGCGCACCGCTTTGCCATCACGTATCACCGCAATCTGCGCGGCAAGCGCAACCTCGTCTCGGTGCTCGACCACATCGTCGGCATCGGCCCCGCGCGCCGCAAGTCGCTCTGGAACACATTTGGCACGATGGCTAAAATCAAGGCCGCGAGCATCGACGAGCTCGCGCAGGCGCCGGGCATGAACCGTCCGGCCGCCGAAGCCGTCTATCAATTTTTCGCCGCACAGCGCGCATGGAAAGGAGAGCATGCATGACATATACCGATTTACATATCCACTCGCTCGTCTCCGACGGCAGCATGACGCCGGAAGAGATTGCTGCGTATGCAAAGAAGCGCGGCCTCTCGGCTTTCGCGCTGACGGACCACGACAACATCGCAGGCGACGTGGCGGCCGAAAAAGCGGCGCGCGAGCTCGGCCTCGGCTTCGTGCCCGGGATGGAGCTTTCCGTGCGCTTTCATGGGCGCAAGCTCCATATCGTCTGCCTCGGCTTTGACCGCGAACATCCGGCGTTTCAGAAATTCTACAAAAAAGTGCGCGCTTCGAAAGAGGCAAAGATTCATGAAATCGTCTCGTTCGTGCGCGCGCGCGGCATCAAGATCACGATGGAGGACGTCGAGCGCTTTGCCTACGGCCTTGCGGATCGTTATGCCATCATGCGCTATCTCGTCTCGCTCCATCTCTACGAGCACGCGCAGCCGCTCTGGGACAACTACCTCGATCCGGCCGTCCATGCCCTTGGCCTCGACGGCATCATCGAGCCCGAGGAAGCGCTGCCCATCATTCACGAAGCGGGCGGCATCACATCGCTCGCGCATTTCCACAAGCGCATCGGCCTCAAGGGCATGACGCGCGACGAGCAGGAGGCGGCCGTCGCCGAGCTCCACGCGCTCGGCCTCGACGGCATGGAGTGCTGGTATCCGAACTACACGGAGGACGACCGCGCCTTTGCTGCGCACCTCATCGAAACTTATGACCTGCTGCCGACGGCAGGTACGGATTTTCACGGCACGAACCGGCCGGAAATCGACATGGGGAGCGGTCTCGGAACGGAACTTGCTATCCCGGGCCGCATCTTCTCTGGCGTCACGGCGCGCGTGAAAAAATTTATTCGGCCGAAGCAGGAAGAAATGGAATGACCGGATATAACCTCTATTGATGGTAAAATAGAAATTGTGTATTTTTTCGTTGCTTTTTCGACGACAGTTTGCTATAATCAAGACGTAGAAAATCACAGGGCCGAGCTCAGAGGCCGGCCGCGTGACAGAAGAAGATGGAGCGTTCCTCATGGTTCAGTTGAGAGATGCGTCGTCTAGCTTTAAGGAGGCTGTTTGAATTATGAAAGTAACAGTTGTTGGTGCAGGTAATGTCGGTGCTACGGTCGCAAACGTCCTCGCGCAGAAGAACTTTGCCAGCGAAGTCGTCCTCGTCGATATCAAGGAAGGCGTTTCCGAAGGCAAGGCTATGGACATCATGCAGACGGCACATCTGCTGAACTTCGACACGACGGTCATGGGCGTCACGGCGAAGATCGGCGATGAGGAAGGTTACGCTCCGACGGCTGGCTCCGACGTCGTCGTCATCACCTCTGGCATGCCGCGCAAGCCGGGCATGAGCCGCGAAGACCTCATCGGCGTCAACGCGAAGATCGTCAAGAGCGTTGTCGACCAGGCCCTCAAGTATTCCCCGGACGCCATTTTCATCATCATCTCGAACCCGATGGATGCTATGACGTTCCTCACGCTCAAAGATAGCAAGCTTCCGCGCAACCGCGTCATCGGCCAGGGCGGCATGCTCGACAGCAGCCGTTTCCGTTATTTCCTCAGCAAAGCCCTCCAGAAGGCTGGCTATCCGGCAACCCCGACGGACATCGACGGCATGGTCATCGGCGGCCACAGCGACAAGACGATGGTTCCTCTGACGAGCGTTGCTACGTATCGCGGCATCCCTGTCAAAGAGCTCCTCACGGCTGACCAGCTCAAGGAAGCTGTCGAGTCCACGAAAGTCGGCGGCGCTACGCTGACGAAGCTCCTCGGCACGTCCGCTTGGTATGCTCCGGGCGCTGCTGCTGCAGCTATGGTCGAGGCCATCGCTCTCGATGCCAAGAAGCTCATCCCGTGCTGCGTCTACCTCGACGGCGAGTACGGCGAGAAAGACCTCTGCATCGGCGTTCCGGTCATGCTTGGCAAGAACGGCGTCGAGAAGATTGTCGAGTACAAGCTCGATGGCGACGAGAAAGCCAAGTTCGACGAGTCCGTCCAGGCAGCTCGCAACACGAACTCCAAGCTCGGCGACGCACTCAAATAATTGCCCGTTCCGCTGATACCTTTGTTATCAGTCGTTGTTCACTCCACTGATACCTTTGTTGTCAGCACCTTCTTTTACAGGAAGCCTCCCTCCCAATCGAGGGAGGTTTTTCTATTTCGAAAGGAGTTTTATGGATGTCGGATGAAACATTCATGCGCGAAGCGCTCAAGGAGGCGCAGGCCGCTTACGACATTGGCGAAGTGCCGATTGGTGCCGTGCTCGTCAACGAGGCGGGGGAGGTTGTCGCGCGCGGCCACAACCTGCGCGAAACTGCGCATGACGCGACAGCCCATGCCGAGATGATTGCCATCCGTGCGGCCTGCGAAAAGCTCGGCCGCTGGCGCCTCTCAGGCCTTACGCTTTACGTGACGATCGAGCCATGTCCGATGTGTGCAGGCGCCATCGTCATGAGCCGCGTCGACCGCGTCGTCTACGGCAGCACAGACGCCAAAGCTGGCGCCTGCGAATCGCTTTTCAACATTCCGGGCCATCCCGCGCTCAATCATGCGCCCGAGATGACGGCGGGCGTCCTGCAGGAAGAATGCGCTGCCATCATGAAGCGATTCTTCCGCGAGCGACGGGAAAAGCGCAAGGGAGATCGTGAGGCCGCGAAAGAGCACATCTGAAAGTCCTGGGTTCACAAACTCCAGACGATATGCTATGATAAGAGTATCAGATTGTCAGGGAGGAAAGGAAAATGAATTTGTATAACGCAAAATTCATAAACGGGGGGGTAAGAGCGATTCTCTAACCGTATCCTTTTCCACAGCTGACGACTCCTGCAAAATCGCATATCAGGCACGCCATTTTGGCCGTTTCCATTCTTTTCACTTGAAGAGAACGGAGGCGGCCGAGATGGCGTGCCTTTTTGTTGTGCCTGAAAAATTCAGAAATGGAGGCGTTGCATGAACATCGCCATCATCCTCGCGGCCGGGGTCGGGCAGCGCATGCGGTCGGCTGGCCTGCCGAAGCAGTTTCTGAAGCTTTTCGGCAAGCCCATCATCATCTACACGCTGGAAAAATTCGAGCAGTGCGAGGATATCGACCGTGTCGTCATCGTCTGCCGCGAAGGTTACCTTGATCACATGCGGAGCCTGCTCGCACTTTATCACATCGAGAAAGTGCAACGTATCGTCGTCGGCGGGCGCGACCGGCAGGAGAGCCTGCAGCGCGGTCTCGATGCTGCAGAAGACATCGGTGGACAGCCAGACGATATCGTCCTGATCCACGATGGCGTCCGGCCGCTCGTCGAGGAACGGACGATCCGCGAGAACGTCCGTGTCGCGCAGCAGTATGGCTGCGCCGTCACCGTCGCGCCCGTCATCGAGTCTGTCGTCATCACGGAGAGCGCGGATGCCGCGATGCAGGACGTCAAGAAGCGCGCGGCCACATATTCGCTGACGGCTCCGCAGTCCTTCCGCCTCGGCGCCATCCGTGTGGCCTATGCGCATGCGGCTGGGCAGGCAGACGGCATGCCGCTTCTCGATGCTGCCATGGTCTACGCCAGCACAGGAAAAAAGATGCACCTCGTCAAGGAGCAGAATCGCAACATCAAGATCACGACGCCGGAGGACTTCTACTACCTCAAGGCCATGATTGAGCTCGAAGAAAACAAATTCGTCTTCGGGTTATAACCCTCTCTTCTGCCTCCCTCTTTGAGGGAGGGGGACCGCGAAGCGGTGGTGGGAGTGTCGAAGGTAGTTCTGATGCGATGTTTGAAATGAACATCGAAGTTTTTTGTAGGGAGATAGTGGAATTGGCAGAGCAGCGCGACATTGACATCATTCTCGGAAGCCCTATCGACTGGGAAGCCTTTCGCGGCAAGACCGTTCTTGTCACCGGTGCTACGGGCCGTCTCGGCATGTACATCGTCGAAGCGCTGGCCTATGCCGACATCGAGTGGAACCTCAGCCTGCATACCATCGCCATGGCGCGCAGCGCGGAAAAGCTCCAGCACGTCTTTGGAGAGACGCTCGACCTGCCGAACGTCAGCACCGTCGTGCAGGACATCACGGAACCGTTTGAAAACCTTCCTGTCATCGACTACATCTTTCACACGGCGGGCCTTGCGAGTCCGAAAGACTTCACAGAGAATCCCGTCGGCACCCTCTGGGGGCATGTCCAAGGCACGCGCAACGTTCTCGAATGTGCGCGGCAGCAGAAGCAATGCCATGTCTTCTATGTCTCCACTGTCGAAATCTACGGCGCTTGGGAGCATGACGAAAAAATCAAGGAAACCGACATGGGTCCGCTGATCTGCAATTGTGCTCGCGCCTGCTACCCAGAAGCCAAGCGTCTCTGCGAGACCATGCTCGCAAGCTACGCCGCACAGTATGGCATCACTTACAACGGCGTCCGTCTCTGTCACACGTTCGGTCCTGGCATCTCCATCGACGACGGCCGCGCGTTTGCCGAATTTTTGCGCGACGTCGTGCGCGGAGAAGACATCGTTCTGCAGTCCGATGGCAGTGCCATGCGCACGTACACCTACGTCGCTGACGCTGTCGGTGCCATGCTCCTAATCGCCACGAGCGGGGAAAAAGGCGTATTTTACAACGTCGCAAACCTCGACAACCTCGTCAGCATCCGCAACCTTGCAGAGCTCATCGCAAGCCTCGACCCGAACCAGAAAGTGCAGGTTCGTTTTGCAAATGAACAGAGCAAACTCCAGTACCTGCCGTTCCGGCTCGCCATCATGGATGTTTCCAAAGTCCGAGCCCTCGGCTGGAAGCCGCGCGTCGGTCTCAAGAAAGCCTTCCAGTACACGCTCGAATACCTCCTGCGGAACTACAAGGGAGCGTGACATATGGCAAGCGATACCTTCTACCTTTGGAAGCGGAAAATCAAAGCGGCCATCCAGAGCCTTCCTTTTTACCTCTGGCGGCTTCGGCCCATCCAGAGAAAAAAGATGGTCTTCACGACCATCGAGGGCACGACGGGATTCACCTGCAACCCGAAATACATTGCGCTCGAACTCCTGCGGCGAAAGAAGGGCTATGAACTCGTCTGGCTTGTCAACGATATGACGAAGTCGTTTCCAGAGGGCATCCGCAAAGTGCACAACACCCTCGGGAACCGTGCGAGAGAGCTTGCGACTGCCGCCGTCTGGGTGGACAACAGCCGCAAGCAGCTCGAAGTCCGCAAGCGCAAAGGCCAGTTCTACCTCCAGACCTGGCACGCAAAGCTCGGATTCAAGCCCACCTGCCTCGATCGCGGCGCGTCATTCTCGCGCATCGCCGAACTCATCAGCCGCCACGACTCCGAGATGATCGACCTCGTGCTCTCGAACTCCGACTGGTACGACAGGACGCTCCCGACTGGCATGATCTACACCGGCCCGACGCTCCGCAGCGGCTCGCCACGGTGCGACATCCTCATAAACGGCAGGGCGCAGCAGCGAGAGCGCATTCGCGCCCAGTACCATCTCGCGCCAGACACCAAGATTCTCATGTACTGCCCGACCTTCCGAGGCGGCAGCCAGTCGACGAACCGCACCATCGAGAAAGGCGACCATGCTCCAGACTACGACCGCCTCATCCGCACACTAGACGTCCGATTCGGCGGCAGCTGGGTCATCTTCCTTCGCCTCCATCCTCAGCTCACAGCAAGGCATATTGCAGCTCATGCAGGCAACAAGCATCTCATCGACGTCAGCCAAGTCGACGACATGTACGAACTTCTCGCCGCCTGCGACGCCTTCCTGACCGACTACAGCAGCGCCGCCTTCGACGCCGCCGTCATGAACATCCCCGTCTTCCTCTATTGCGACGACTACAGCGAATACGAAGGCGAACGTGGAAAACTGCTCTGGGACCTCCGCAAGCTCCCGTTCCTGCTGGCGGAAAATGACGACGAGCTCGAACGGCAGGTCACGAATTTCCAGCAGACGGAATACCTTGAAAAGCTCGCCAAGCTTTTTAAAGAATGCGGTGTGGAAGAAAGCGGGGAAGCGAGTCGGCGCGTGGTGGATGAAATTATGTTACATCTCATTTAGGGGAGCATTCCTGTAATGCCGAATAACGAACTTTGAGAAAAAGGAACACCTATCATACAATAGGATTATGTTAACTGGCCAGTTGGCAAATCCTACATATGAGGTGTTCCCCTATGAAGCAGTATACACAGAATGACAAGAT
>JALEZZ010000016.1 GCA_022773585.1 Selenomonas sp.
CCAAAACATGATTGATTTGGTCATGCTCGGATGTTCCGATATTGTCGTACCATTGCCGAATCGTCCTCGAGCCACGAATCACGCGGCTTGAGGCGATGCTGATGCTAATCTTTCACCCACACTTATGGGTGAAGAGCCGAAAAATGACGTTAAAAAATCCTGCTCACAGGTTCGTGAGCAGGATTTTTAGTGCAACTTTCTTGTCGGGCGGCAGGTCGCGGATGAGCTTTATGAGGTGTTCGTCGACGTCTGCCGCTTCTTCCTTCCAGCGGCGGCCGGAGAGTGTGCCGATTTCAGAGATCTGTTCGAGATCCTCGATGCGGACGGAGAGCGCGTTGCAGATCTTCAGCACGTTGTCCATGGCGGCACCACCAATCGATCCATTGAGGATGGACAGAAGTGTCGTGTAGGGCATCGAGATTTGTTGCGAAAATGCCTTGAGCGTGTAGCCATGGGACTTGATGAGCGACTTGATGTAGTCTTCGCGTGTCATCGTCGTCCCTCCTTTCGATTGTTTCGTCGTAAAGCTGTGACGAAATTTCGTATCACGGTTCCGACAAAACAAGAATGAATCTTCGTGTTCAATTATACACGGTAGGAAAGTGGAAATCAATGAAAAATTCGTTGATAAATGCAAGAAATTTTAGAGCAATAAGTGAAAAAAAGGGGAATATGGATGGATAAAAAGAAAAACGACAACAGAGTTTCGTGATTGAATATGAAATCGCGTGTAGCTCAAACAGCGCAAGTTTTCTGACAAAATCCAGAAGTACGAAAAACTATGATTAAAAAATGCAATTTCGTATTGACGGACGGTTTCATATCGTGTATTATAGTACCCGTAAACGAAATAACGTTCTCGACAACGTCGAAATGGAACGCAATCATACGAATCGCCAAAACATTCATTATCAAGATTCATTTCATAGACAGAGAGATCGACAGAACGGGAAAAGGGGAGTTTCACGATGGAAAAAGCAACAGTCGTTGTCATCGGCGGCGGCGCGACGGGCGTTGGCATCCTGCGTGATCTCGCGATGCGCGGCGTGGATGTCATGCTCGTCGAGAAGCGCGACCTCATCAATGGTGCCAGCTCGCGTTACCATGGCCTGCTGCACAGCGGCGGACGCTATGCAGTGAAAGATCAGGAGGCTGCGAAGGAGTGCATCGAGGAAAACACGATCCTCCGCAAGATCGGCAAGAGCTGCGTCGAGGCTTCTGGCGGCATGTTCGTGCGACTCGACAGCGACGATCCAGACTATGAGCAGGCCTGGGTCGAGGGCTGCAAGGTCAGCGGCATCGAGGCGAAGCATATCGACCTCGACGAGGCGTTCCGCCTCGAGCCGCGCCTCTCGAAACATGTCGTTTCCGCCTACCTCGTCCCCGATGCCGCGATCGACGGCTTCCGCATGAGCTGGCAGAACGTCGACAGCGCGAAGCGCTATGGCGGCAAGCTCAAGACGTACACGGAAGTCATCGGCATCCTCAAAGATGGCGACGAAGTCCACGGCATCAAGGTGCGCGACGCCTTCACGGGTGAGGAATACGAGATTGGCTGCGACATCCTCATCAATGCCGGCGGCGGCTGGGCAGGCAAGATTGCTGAGATGGCCGGCCTCGAAGTCGGCGTCCAGCCGGACAAGGGCACGCTGCTCGCGTTCAACCAGCGCATCGCGAACCACGTCGTCAACCGCCTGCACAAATCGTCGGACGGCGACATCTTCGTACCGCATGGCTCCATCACGATCCTCGGCACGACGTCGATGAGCATCCCCGATGCCGAAGATACGAGCACGTCGCGCGAAGAGGTCGAGAAGCTGCTGTCCATTGGCGAGCAGACGTTCGAGCACCTGCGCGATTACCGCCTGCTCCGCTGCTTCGCAGGCTCGCGTCCGCTCTACATCCCGCCCGGAGGCGTCAAGGGACGCGGTGCATCGCGCGGCTTCGCCATTGTCGACCACGCCGAACAGGACGGCCTCAAAGGCATGCTGACGATCGTCGGCGGCAAGTTCACGACGTACCGCCTGATGGCGGAGCGCATGAGCGACAAGGTCTGCGAGAAGCTCGGCAACCACGAGAAGTGCCGCACGGCCGAAGAGCCGCTCGTCCCGCAGGTTTCGGATGAGGCCAAGGCGGAGGCACGCAAGTACTTCCCGTCCTATGGCACGAACCTCGCGGCCACGCGTCTCGGCCCCGAGCGCTTCGCCCGCGTCGTCGATACGCTGAAGCGCGAGCCGGAGAAGCGCGAGATCGTCTGCGAATGCGAGAACGTCACGCGCGCCGAGGTCGAGGAAATCGCAAAAGAGCTTTCGAGCTACAAGATCAACGATGTCCGCCGTCGCACGCGCCTCGGCATGGGCACCTGCCAGGCAAACTTCTGCGCGCTCCGCAGCGCCTCGGTCTTTGCAAAATGCGGCCGCGCAGACATCGCGAAGGACTCGCTCGGTCAGATGAGAGAGTTCCTGCAAGGCCGCTGGAAGGGCATCCGCCCGGTTCTCATGGGCCGGACGCTGCGTGAAGCGGAAATGACGCGAGGACTTTATGAATTGAACTTCAACGTCACCGGCGATCTCGTGCTGGGTGCGGATGGAAACGTGAAAGTGAATGGAGGGAATGCGAAATGATTCGTTCTGATGTGGTCGTCATCGGTGGCGGTTTCGCAGGCCTCACGGCAGCACTGGCCGCTGCAAAGCGCGGACAGACCGTCACGCTCCTGACGTATGGCGAAGGCACGCTGCCGCTCAACAGCGGCGTGATCGACGTGCTCGGCTATGACGAGCAGCACAACTTCGTCGAAAATCCGCTCGCGGCCATCGAGGATCTGCCAGAGACGCATCCATATAAAAAGATTGGCGTGAAAGCGCTCCAGGAGGCTGTCGAGTTCTTCTGCGGCGTTGCGCGCAAGAACCATATCCCGTATCATGGCTCGCTCGACCGCCAGATGATGGTGCCGACGGCCATCGGCACGCTGAAGCCGACCTGCCTGACGCCGCATTCGCTCTCGGGCTCCGAGGTTTTCCCAGGCAAGAAGAAAATCATCGTTGTCGGCATCAAGGGCCTCAAGGACTTTTATGGCGACATCATGATGGTGAACCTCAAGAAGGCGCTTGGCGAAGACCGCGAGTACCAGCTCGTCGAAGTCGATACGGGCCTCACGGGCGGTCGCGACATCACGACGCAGGACGTTGCGCGCTGGTTGGACACGGATGCGGGCACGGCTTCGTTCACGAAGCAGCTCAAATCCTATGGCGGCGAGACGGACGTGCTCTTCATCGTCCCGCAGGTGCTTGGTACGAAAGGCCATGCCTGCTATCAGACGATTTCGAGCCGCCTCGGCACGGATGTCCTCGAGACGACCTGCCTGCCGCCATCCGTCAACGGCATGCGCCTCCAGCATGTCCTCGTTGACAGCCTGCGCGAAATGGGCGTGGACATCGTCGAGAACACGCAGGTCATCGGCTCGGAGAAAGACGGCAAGACCGTCGAGGCCGTCATCGCAAAGGCGGCCTCGACCGAGCGCAAGTATTATGCAAAGAAATTCATCCTCGCAACGGGCGGCTTCTACAGCGGCGGCATCACGATGCGCGACTTCGAGCAGCCGAAAGAACCGATTTTTGACCTGCCGGTCTGGTTCGTCAAGGGCGAGGAAAACTGGACGAATAAGGAACTCTTCGGGAACGCGCCGCAGGGCTTTGCCAAGACTGGCATCCTGACGGACGAAGCACTTCATCCGATTGATGAAGCTGGCACGGTCGTTCTCGAGAATGTCCATGTGGTCGGACGCGACCTCGGCGGCTATGACTTCTGCTTCGAGCACTCCGGCAACGGCGTCGCCCTGGCATCGGCCTACAAAGCCGCTATGATGTGAGAGAGGGGAGTCCGTTAGAATGAGCGACAAACAAATGATTGAGGAAGAGGAGCGCGCCATCTACACCGGCGATCACTGCCTCTCCTGCACCTCGTGCATGTCGAACTGCCCCGTCATGGCAGCGGCAAAGGAGTATCGCGGGCCGAAGCTCGTGGCTCCGGCACATGGGCGCATGCACTTCTCGGAAGACGATACCGAGCTTTCCCTCGACTTCTGCTCGAACTGCAAGAGCTGCGACCGTGCGTGCCCGTCGGGCGTCGCGGTCTCGACGCTCAACATGCTCCAGAGAGCGGAATATTATCGTCATCATCCGCATTCCCAGCGCGACGACATGCTCGCGCATGGCGAGCGCATGGCAAAGCGTCTCAACGCGATTCCGCTCGGCACGACGTTTGCGAACTTCGGCATGAGCATCGGCAAGAGCCTCGGCATCTTTGATTCGATGGGCATCGCGGGCAAGCGCGATATGCCGAAGTACGCTTCGAGTACGTTCGCGCAGGAGTTCAAGAAGATCCAGCAGCCGAAATCCGACAAGAAAGTCGTCTTTTATCCCGGCTGCTCCATCAACTACAACGAGCCGCACATCGGCGTGGCCTTTGTCAAGGTCATGAACAAGAACGGCTATGAAGTCCTTCTCGACGAACAGTTCAACTGCTGCGGTTCGCCGCTCGTCGTCACAGGCTATCTCGACGAGGCGCATGAGCACGCCGAGAACAATGTCAGCCGCATCCTCTACTGGAAGCAGCAGGGCATTCCCGTCGTCGCATGCTGCACGAGCTGCTCTCTGATGCTCCGTCAGGAGTATGAAGAGCTCTTCGGCGAGCAGGCGATGAAGGACGCGGGCGAGAACGTCTACGACGCGTTCGAGTTCCTCGAGATGCTCGATGCCGAGGGCAAGTTCAACACGAACATCAATGCCGTCAACCAACGCTTCCTCTACCATGTCCCGTGCCACCTCAAGACGCAGGGCATCGGCACGCCGGCCGTTTCGATTTTCCGCCGCATCCCCGGTGCGAAGGTCGAGCTCGCGGACGTCGGCTGCTGCGGCATGAGCGGCAACTACGGCTTCAAGAAAGACAAATACGACATCTCCATGAAGATTGGCGAGAAGCTCTTCTCGCGCATCAAGGCAGCGGCCGCTGATGGCGTCATCTGCGACTGCCCGACCTGCCGCATGCAGATCCGCCACGGCACGCAGACGGATCCGGTGCATCCCATCGAGGTCTTGGCGAAAGCCTATAAATAATACGATAGCCGTTGGCGCTTTAGCGCTTACGGCTATCTTAGCCATTTGCCGCAAGGCAAATAGCTTCCATTAGGGCCTGACAAAAACGAAGGGGGTTTTTGAATGGTACAAGGAAAAGTGCGAAGAATCGTGCTCCTATGCTCCGCCGGTGTTTCGACGAGCTTGCTTGTGCGCAAGATGGAGGCAGAAGCCGCGCGGCTCGGTTATCCGTGCTCGGTGAGCTTCTATCCCGTGAGCGAGGTGCAGGAGGCGGCGACATTTGCTGACGTCATGCTTCTCGCGCCGCAGGCAGCATCGAATCTGCCGGAGTTCCAGGTGAAGTATCCGAACGTCAAGTCGGCGGTCATCCCGAAAGACTTGTACGCGACGATCAACGCCGAGAAGATTCTCGATCTCGCACAGAAGATTTCAGGGGACTACTGAAGCACGGGATTCCCGAAGGCTTCAAAACATTACAGGGCTTTTCCGAAGAAAGCACGGGGCATCTTCCCGTGTTGCTTCGAAAAGACAATATATTCTAACAAAACATAATAGAAAGAGGTTATTTACCATGGCAAAGCAGTATGTAATGGCTCTTGATGCAGGCACGACGTCCAACCGCGCCATCATCTTCGACCGCAACTCCAAGATCATGGGTGTGTCCCAGAAGGAGTTCACGCAGCACTTCCCGAAACCGGGCTGGGTCGAGCATGACGCCGAGGAAATCTGGAGCACGATGGTCACGGTCATGAAAGAGGCCCTCGAGCAGTCCGGACTCGTCGCAAGCGACATCGCCGGCATCGGCATCACGAACCAGCGCGAGACGGCTGTTGTCTGGGACAAGAAGACCGGTCGGCCGATCTACAACGCGATTGTCTGGCAGAGCCGTCAGACCGCTCCGATTGCAGAATCCCTGAAAGCGAAAGGCCTCGTGGAAGAGGTGCGTGAGAAGACGGGTCTGACGATTGACGCTTACTTCTCCGCAACGAAGATTCGCTGGATCCTCGACCATGTCGAAGGTGCGCAGGAGCGCGCTGAGAAGGGCGAGCTGCTGTTCGGCACGATTGATACGTGGCTGATCTGGAAACTCACGGGCGGCAAAGCGCATGTCACGGATTATTCGAACGCTTCCCGCACGATGCTCTTCAACATCAACGAGCTCCATTGGGACAAAGACCTCCTTGGCTACCTCAACGTGCCGGAGGCCATGCTGCCGGAAGTCAAGCCGTCCTCCTGCGTCTATGGCGAGAGCATCCCGAGCGTCCTCGGCGCTCCGGTGCCGGTCTCTGGCGCAGCCGGCGACCAGCAGTGCGCACTGTTCGGCCAGAACTGCTTCGAGCCGGGCATGGCAAAGAACACGTACGGCACGGGCTGCTTCATGCTCATGAACACGGGCACGGAGCGCAAGCACTCCAAGAACGGCCTCGTCACGACGATTGCCTGGGGCCTCGATGGCAAAGTCGAGTACGCACTCGAAGGCTCGATCTTCGTCGCTGGCTCGGCCATCCAGTGGCTGCGTGACGGCGTCCGCCTCGTCGACAGCGCTCCGGATTCCGAGTGGGTCGCAAAGAAGGTCAAGGACACGGCTGGTGTCTATGTCGTCCCGGCATTCGTCGGCCTCGGCGCTCCGTACTGGGATATGAATGCACGCGGCACGATCATCGGCATCACGCGCGGCACGACGAAGGCACACATCGTCCGTGCAACGCTCGAATCCCTCGCTTATCAGACGAAGGACGTCCTCGATGCGATGGAGAAAGACTCCGGCGCGAAGCTGAAGTCCCTCAAGGTCGATGGCGGCGCTTGCGCCAACAACCTCCTCATGCAGTTCCAGGCTGACATCCTCGGATGCCCAGTCGATCGTCCGCAGATTATCGAGACAACGGCGCTCGGCGCTGCTTACCTCGCAGGCCTCGCAGTCGGCGTCTGGAGCAGCAAGGACGAAGTCAAGACGGCTTGGAAGCTCGACACGCGCTTTGAGCCGACGATGGAAGAAGCAAAGTCCAAGAAGCTCTACAAGGGCTGGCAGAAAGCCGTCAAGCATTCCATGAACTGGCTGGAAGACGGCGAAGAAGAATAATTTTGTGAAGTATTAAAGGAGGATTTCTACCATGGTAACAGGTACGGAAAACCTTTTGGGCGAGTTCGTCGGCACGATGGTGCTGCTCGTCTTCGGCTGCGGCGTCTGCGCAAACCTGACGCTTGAGAAATCGAAAGGCCAGAATTCTGGCTGGGTCAACATCTCCATCGGATGGGGCTTTGCCGTCACGCTCGGCGTCTTCACGGCGACGACGCTCGGCGCTCCGCAGGGTGACCTCAACCCGTCTGTCACCTTCGCGAAGATGCTCGTCGGCATCTACACGTTCCCGCAGTTCATCATGACGTCCATCGTCCAGATTCTCGGCGGCATCGTCGGCGCAGCCATTGTCTGGCTCGCATATCTCCCGCATTGGGAAGTCACGAAAGATCCAGCTGCCAAGCTCGGCATCTTCTGCACGGCTCCGGCCATCCGCAAGATCGGCCCTGCCTTCCTCTGCGAGTTCATCGCTACGTTCTTCCTCGTGTTCGTCATCTGGATGATCTTCTCCTCGAAGTTCGCGTATGGCTTCCCGGGCCTCAACGGTGCTGCTGACGGCCTTGGGCCGTACATCGTCGGTGTCCTCATCTGGGCGCTCGGCCTTTCGCTCGGCGGCCCGACCGGTTATGCTATGAACCCTGCCCGTGACCTTGGCCCGCGCATCGCGCATGCCATCCTCCCGATCGCTGGCAAGGGCGGCTCCGACTGGGGCTACGCTTGGGTTCCTATCGTCGCTCCGCTCTGCGGCGCAGGCTTCGCATACGTCGTCGCTTCGGCTCTCGGCGCATTTGCGTAATTTCTTAATAGCCCGATTCCCAGTGAATCCGCTATAGATTCCAGTTTCACATCTCCTAAATTTCAAGGCTTGATTACCCCTCTTTTATCCCTTGTTGTATGGAGGCTTCCTGATTCGTCGGGAAGCCTCTTTTTTTTAGAAAGTAGCAGGAGAATCCACGGGGGGGAGAATTATATATTTATAGAAAGGACAACCTAAGGATAAGAAAGGAAAAGGTGAAGTCTTATGAAACGGTTCTTAGCGGTCGTGATGTTGGTATTTGTCTCAGTTTTTGCAATCGCAGGATGTGGAGGTTCTTCTTCGTCACCATCTAGCTCGTCATCTTCTGCTAAGGAAGTTTCGTATGCGGAAGCGGATATTGCTGTATTGATGAGTGAACTCAAAGATAATGCCGCGGCTGCCAGCAAAAACTATAAGGGCAAGGATGTCAAGGTTGTGAATGGTGTTGTCAGTAACATTGATGCGGACGGAAAATATTTTAATATTCAGCCGGCAGGTGCGCAGTTTGATCTGCACAGCATGCAGTGCTTCATCAATGATGACAAACTGAAAGATGATGTCGTAAAGCTGAAAAAAGGTGCGCCAGTCGTTGTGTATGGGCATATCGATGACGTTGGAGAAGTCCTTGGCTACAGCCTTAACACGAAGAAAATCGAAATTTCGCAATGAAAGCAATACAAGAACGATGAATTAAAGAATTTTTGTTTGAGCTAAACGAGATCAATTCTACTTTTCGAGAGTGCGTGAAATGCTTGGAAAATGCAGGTCATGCACTCTTATTTTATTAGATATTGACTCAAACTTCGCAGGTGCAAAATGCCCGTGAAGCCTTACAAAATCTAAATTTATAGCTAAAGAAATAGCATGAACCGCACCGGTTCGGTATAATTAAGGTACCAATCAAAACATACAAAACCGGAGGCTCATGCTATG
>JALEZZ010000090.1 GCA_022773585.1 Selenomonas sp.
TGGTGATTGCAGCTGCGCTGCAATCACCACTTCTTTTAGGTTCTGTCACTTTTTGAAATGTGCGAGGATGTCCGTGCAATCCTGCACGAATTCGACGGTACCGAGGTATTTGCCGTCGCGGTCGTAGACAGCGTGGTAGCGGACACTGACAGGCTTTCCGGCAATCATACGCCAGACGGTCATATGGTCGCGCTTCTTCGCGCGGAAGTCAGCGATGAGCTGGCGCACGGCGGGGACGACCTGCGGCGGGTGGCAGTCATAGACGGCGTTGCCGAGCGCGCTCTTCGGGCGAGCGAAGACCCTGCCTTCATTCTCGAAGAAACGCAGCATGTCGTCGGTATCGATGAACGTGATGTCCACGCCGACGAGCTTCAGGATGGCGCGGAGCTCGCGCACGGTCAGGGCGCCGCCCTCGAAGCGGACTTTGCCTTCCTCGATTTCGCTGATGCGCAGGCGTTCGGCCTGTCCGGCCTTCCATGCCTCGGCCTGTTCCCAGACCTCCGGCTCGCCTGTCAGGAACGCCGTACCAATCGTGATGGCGTCTTCGTAGACGGCGTACCATTCGTCATCGTTGAAGTAACGCAAACAGAGCGGGAAAAGAATGAGGTCTTCTTTTTTCGTCATCGCCTGCATGTGCTGGAGCAGTCCGCGAATGCGTCCGCGATAAAGAAGGATGTTATCGGGTTCTTCTTTGAACGTCTGCGTCAGCACGCCGAGCTCTTTCTTGATTTCGTCATCCTCGCGCCACATGACGTCCGACGGGCCTGTGACACCGTAGCGGTAAAGCATCGGCATGAGGATTTCTTCTTTTTTCGCATAGTGCGTGCGCACGCCGTTGAGCCGCAAGATTGCGGGCAGAAACGATGCTGGCGGCTCGTGAAATTCGTTTTCTTCCAAAAGTCGCTCAATGAGCGTATTCATCGCTTCATTTTCCGCACGAAGCCCACGGATGGGATGGCCCTCCGGGAGGTTTTCGAGGTCCGGGGCCGACATGGCAGCCGCACGGCGCGTCGCCTCGGATGGCCGGAGATTCTCGTGATAGCTCTGGAGCAGTTCGTCCTTGGTCGTCATTCTAAAATCCTTTCGGCAGAGCGGGCGCTTCTCCCTCTTCTTCGCGAATCAGAGCGATTTCGTCGCAGTTCGGGAATTTCGGGCAGTCGATGCAGTCTTTCCAGACTTTCGGCGGCAGCGTCTCCTTCGTGACGGTATGGAAGCCGAGCGTCTGGAAGAAGCCGGGCTTGTACGTCAGCGTGAAGAATTTCGTGACGCCGATCTTGCGTCCTTCTTCGAGCAGACGCTTCACGATTTCGGCGCCGATGCCGCGGCGCGTGAGGCGCGGCGAGACAGCCATCGTGCGGATTTCGGCGAGGCGGTCCCAGAGGATATGGAGGCCGCCGACGCCGACGATCGTGCCCTGCTCGTCCTCAGCGACGACCATGTCGCGGAGCGTCTCGTAGAGCGTGTTGCGCGAGCGCGCGAGCATGACGCCGTCGCTCGCGTAGTCGTTGACGAGGGCGAAAATCTGTTCAATATCGTTGAAAGTGGCTTTGCGGTAAATCATTCTGGGAGCCTCCTTTCGGGTTTCGTAGTCGCACCCGCGGAAGTTTTTGCGTGCGCATTGTTACGACTTGCAGGGGACTCCCCCCGCCCTTCGGGCCCGTCCCCCCTCTGTGAGGGGGGCTGCTTAGAAGAAGCGTTCGTACGCTTTCTTGGGGGCTGGCTTAAAAGAGAACTTGGACAGACGGAGGATAATGGACACTCTTCGCAGAGCGGCTTGCGGGACTTGCAGATTTTCCGCCCGTGCCAGATAAGCCAGTGATGGGCTTCGCTCCAGCGCTCTTTCGGGATGGCTTTCTGCAGGCCTTTTTCGACTTCGAGCGGTGTCTCGCCTGTCGCGAGCTTCAGGCGGTTCGCGACGCGGAAGACGTGGGTGTCGACGGCGATGGCCGGACGGTGGAACGCGATGGATGTCACGACGTTCGCCGTCTTGCGGCCGACGCCGGGGAGCTTCAGCAGTTCGTCATAATCCTCGGGCACCTCGCCGCCGTATTTCTCGCAGAGCGTCATGCACGTCGCCATGATGTTCTTCGCCTTGTTGCGGAACAGGCCGCAATCGCGAATCTCGTCTTCGAGCGCGGGCAGCCCCATCTGGACGATGGCTTCCGGCGTCACAGCCTTTGCAAACAGCCGTGCCGTCGTAACGTTGACACGCTTGTCCGTGCACTGCGCCGAAAGGATGACGGCGACGAGCAGCTCGAACGGATTGTTGAATTTGAGTGCAGGCTTTGCGCCCGCGTAGACCTCGCTCAAGATGCGGACTTGTTCCGCCTTGATTTTCTTCGTGACGCGCATATCAGTTCGTCAGGCTCCTCACCGGTGCCGGGATGCGGCCGCCGCGCGCGATGAACGCTGCCGAGCTGTACTTGTTGCGCACGGGGACGATTGGGCAATAGCCGAGCAGGCCGCCGAACTCGACCATGTCGCCGACATGCTTGCCCGGCACGGGAATGACGCGCACGGCCGTCGTCTTGTTGTTGATCATGCCGATGGCCGCCTCGTCTGCGATGATGCCCGAAATGGTCGCCGCCGACGTATCGCCTTCGATGGCAATCATGTCGAGGCCAACGGAGCAGACGCACGTCATGGCTTCGAGCTTCTCGATGGACAGGCTGCCCTGCTGGACGGCGTTGATCATGCCTTCGTCCTCGCTGACAGGGATGAAAGCGCCCGAAAGGCCGCCGACATGCGACGATGCCATGAGGCCGCCTTTCTTGACGGCGTCATTCAAAAGCGCGAGCGCTGCCGTCGTACCCGGCGCGCCACAGGCTTCGAGGCCCATTTCTTCCAGAATGCGCGCAACGCTGTCGCCAACGGCCGGCGTCGGGGCAAGCGAAAGGTCGATGATGCCGAACGGCACGCCGAGGCGTTTCGAGGCCTCGCGCGCGACCATCTGACCGACGCGCGTGACCTTGAATGCCGTCTTCTTGATGGTCTCGGCGACTTCCGTGAAGTCCGCGCCCTTGAGCTCTTCGAGCGCGTGCTTGACAACGCCCGGGCCGCTGACGCCGACGCTGACGACCTTGTCGCCCTCGCTGACGCCATGGAACGCGCCCGCCATGAACGGGTTGTCGCCCGGCGCGTTGCAGAACACGACGAGCTTTGCGCAGCCGAGCGCTTCCTGTTCGCGCGTGAGTTCCGCCGTGCGCTTGATGACCTCGCCCATCTCGCGGACGCAGTCCATATTGATGCCGGCCTTCGTCGAGCCGAGGTTCACGGACGAGCAGACGATGTCCGTCGAGGCCAGCGCCTGCGGGATGGACTGAATCAGCGTGCGATCGCCCTTCGTGTAGCCTTTTTCGACGAGCGCGGAAAAGCCGCCGATGAAGTTGACGCCGACTTCCTTGCCCGCCTTGTCAAGTGCCTCGGCGACAGGGACATACGTGTCCGTCTCGCAGGCATCCGCCGCGATGGCAATCGGCGTGACGGAGATACGCTTGTGAATGATGGGGATGCCGAACTCCGCTTCGATATCCTCGCCCGTCTTCACGAGGAACTCCGCCGACTTCGTGATCTTGTCGTAGATGTTCTGGCAGAATTTCGTGATGTTCGGATGCGCGCAGTCGCGCAGAGAGATGCCCATCGTGATCGTGCGCACGTCGAGCTTGTTCTCCGTGATCATGCGGTTCGTTTCAAAAATATCATCAAATGTAATCATGCGAGCCTCCTAATAACAGCACATAGTCTCCGCGTTTCACACATTATGCGTCACGTTGAAAATGTCCATGTGCTGTGCTTTGATGTCGAGGCCCAGCTTCTCGCCCTCCGCCTTGAGAACCTTCTGGAGCTCTCCGAGCGACATCTTTGCATTCTCTGGCATCTCCGCAATCATGACCATGTTGAAGAAGCCTTCCATGATGTTCTGATTGATGTTGAGGATATTGACATCGTTCTCCGCGAGAATCGTGCTCACGGTCGCGATGATGCCGACGCGGTCTTTGCCGACGATGGTGACGACGAGTTTCATATCTGCAATCTCCTTTGGCTCCAGCAAAATCTGTTCTCAGCGTGCGAACGCGATTTACAAGTTCACACAGCGTAGATTCATTATACCAAGACAGGACGGAAAATCCAAGAGCACAGCAAAAGATTGACGGAGTTTATTTTCTGCGGTATCGTAGAGGGCAACACACTTCAAAGGAGGAAGAATCATATGCGCTTTTCCCCGCGCGCCTCTGTCGTGCTGCTCGCCTGCGGGCATCTCACGAATGATTTCTACTGCAATTTCCTGCCCGTGCTGCTGCCGATCATCATGCCGAAGCTCGACCTCTCGCTGACGCTGTCGGGCCTCCTCGTCATGGTCATGAGCATCGCGAGCAACATGATGCAGCCCGTCTTCGGCTACCTCATGGACCGCCACCGTATGAGCTGGCTGCTCGTGCCCGTGCTGCCGTTCGGCGCCATCTGCATCTGCACGATTGGCTACCTCTCGACGAAAGTCATGCTCTTCATCGTCATCGCGCTGACGGGGCTCTCCGTCTCAGCCTATCATCCGCTCGGCTCATCGCTCGTCGCGAAAGTCGCGCGCGCGGGCAAGGCCGGCATCGCCATGTCGCTCTACGTCGCGGGCGGCAACATCGGCTTCGCGTTCGCGCCCGTCGTCATCGTCGCATTCACGGAGACGTGGCCGCTCGAAAGCCTGCCCTGGCTCATCCTGCCGAGCCTTGTCATCATGGCATTCTTCGCGGCGTCCGGCCTCTCGCATTTCTCGACCGTGCAAAAGACGGCAGGCGACCGCCTGCCGCTCAAGAAGATGCTCGCGAATCCCTCCGTCGTGCGACTGAACGTCGCGATGGGCCTGCGCTGCTGGACGCATGTCGCCGTCTCGACGTTCCTGCCGCTCCTGCTCGTGCGCGCGGGCTACTCGCCACTCATCTCCGGCACGCTTTTGACGCTGTTCCTCGGCGGCTGCGCACTCGGCGGCATCTCGGGCGGAGCACTCGGCGACCGCTTCGGCCACAAGCGCATCATCATCGGCGCGCTCGCGCTCGCCATCTTCCCGACGGCCTATTTCTTCACGCATGCGGGCACCGAGCCAGCTTCTCTCGTCGCGCTCTTCCTCTCGGGCGCGTTCCTCATCGCCTCGCAGCCGAGCTCCATCGTCTGGGCGCAGCGCGCGATGCCCGGCAGCGCCGGCATGGCGTCCGGCATGATGATGGGCCTCTCGTTCGGCCTCGGCAGCATCGGCGCCGCGCTGACGGCTGCGCTCGCTGACCAGATTGGCCTCGACACGGCGCTCCTGCTCACGACCATTCCGCTGCTCCTCTCCGTCTTCGTCGCTGCCGCGACGCCATACCCGAAAAACATGCACTGATTTCTAAAAATGAGAGCTACGTCCCGGCTCTCATTTCTTTTTGTTCATACTTATCATTCCGTATTTATATAATAAGATTTTCTCTTGCTTAAAATTTTCACGGATGTCGGAAAACTTGCGTTTCTTTATTGACATCGCGGCTTTTAGTACCTATACTAAGAGTGTAGTGTGAAATCGGACTGGCCCGCTTGCAGGCAGAGATGACGCGCTAGGACAGCGTCTTCTCTAACTTGCATTCGTCTATTTTCACGCCGATAGGGATAATCAAAAGTTATTACTGCATTGGAGTGTTTTATCATGGCAAAACCCGTAAAAATCATGGAGACAGTCCTTCGCGACGGCCATCAGTCGCTCTGCGCGACACGCATGCGCATTGAGGACATGCTCCCGCAGCTCGAAGCACTCGACAAGATCGGCTATCAGGCCATCGAGGCTTGGGGCGGTGCTACGTTCGACACCTGCCTCCGCTTCCTCGATGAGGATCCTTGGGAGCGCCTCGACACGCTCAAGAAACATCTGAAGACTCCGATCCAGATGCTCCTGCGCGGCCAGAACCTCCTCGGCTACAACCATTATTCCAACGACGTCGTTGAGAAATTCGTCGCCAAGGCTTCTCAGCACGGCGTCGGCGTGTTCCGTATCTTCGATGCACTGAACGATGTCCGCAACCTGAAGGTCGCCATCAGCGCCGCTCTCAAAGCTCCGGAGCATCCGCACGTCCAGGGCTGCCTCGTCTACACGATCTCCCCGTACCACACGAACGAGAAGTTCGTCGAACTCGCAAAAGAACTCAAGGACATGGGCTGCCACAGTGTCTGCATCAAGGATATGTCCGGCCTCCTGAAGCCGTATGTCGCTGAAGACCTCGTCAAGAAGCTCAAAGCCGGCCTCGGCGAAGACTTCCCGGTCGAACTCCATACGCACTGCACGTCCGGCTTCGGCCATGCAACGTACCTCAAGGCTGTGGAAGCTGGCGTCGACATCATCGACTGCGCGCTCTCGCCGTTCGCTTGCGACACGTCCCAGCCTTGCACGGAGACGATGGTTGCCATGCTCGAAGGCACAGAGCGTGACACGAAGCTCGACCGCGGCGCTATGACCCCGATTGCAAAGCACTTCCTCGCTGTCAAGAAAAAAATCATCAACGAGTTCGGCCTCAAAGGCTACTTCGATGTCAACCCGAACGTCCTCGACTTCCAGATTCCGGGCGGCATGCTCTCGAACCTCGCCAACCAGCTCAAAGAAGCCGGCATGGAAGACAAGTATCAGGATCTCCTCGACGAGATGCCGCGCGTCCGCAAAGACCTCGGCTATCCGCCGCTCGTCACGCCGTCCTCCCAGATTGTCGGCACGATGGCAACGTTCAACGTCATGAGTGGCGAACGCTACAAGATGGTTCCGAAAGAGTTCAAAGACCTCGCCCGCGGCAAGTTCGGCCGTACGCCGCTGCCGATCGACCACGACTTCCTCACGAAGACGCTCGGCATCAAAGAAGACGAGATCATCACGGATTGCTCCGTCGAAGATGCAAAGGCTGAGACGTTCGATCAGTTCAAGAAAGAACTCACGGACAAAGGCTTCCTCAACCCGACGGACGAGGATGTTCTCTCCTATGCCCTGTTCCCGCAGGTCGCAGAAGAGTTCTTCAAGAAGCACTATCAGCAGGTTACGGCTTACAAGCGCTGATCTGCAGAAAACTGCATAGAGCTATAGAAGCCAAAGAGGCGCTGCACGAGCATCGTGCAGCGCCTCTTGTTTGTCTGTATTTACTTCTTTCGAAACTGATACCCCAGCCACAACACGACAAGCCAGATAGGCAGGAACAGCACAGCCAGCTGCATGTCGGGAATCTGCGTCATGAAGAAGATGACGCCAGCGAGGAATGCGAGCGAGAGGTAGTTTGTGAACGGATACAGGATGGCATGGAACTTCGTCGGATGATGCGTCGCAGCGCAGTGCTGCTTGAACTTCAGATGCGTCACGCAAATCGTCACCCAGCTGATGACGGCCGCGCAGGTTGCAATCATCATGAGGTACATGAAGATATGGCCTTCCATGAAGTAGTTCAGGATGACGACGATCAGCGTGATGCCCGACGAAACGAGGATGCCGCGCACAGGCACGCCATGATCTGAAAGCTTCAGGAAGAAGCTCGGCGCCTCACCTGACTTCGCAAGGCCGTAGAGCATGCGGCTGTTGCTGTAGATGGCCGAATTGTAGACCGAGACCGCCGCCGTCAGCACGACGAAATTCAGGATGTGCGCCGCCGCCGGGATGCCGACGTTCTGGAAAATCTGCACGAACGGGCTGGCCTCCGCGCCAACCTTGTCCCACGGCCAGAGCGCCATAAGCACGACCATCGTGCCGACGTAGAAAATCAGGATGCGCCAGATGACCTGGTTGATGGCGCGCGGAATCGTGCGGTCAGGATTCTCCGCCTCGCCCGCCGTGATGCCGATGAGCTCAATGCCGCCAAATGAGAACATCACGACCGCCGTCGCAAGGCAGAGCCCCCAGACGCCATGCGGCAGGAAGCCGCCATTCGACCAGAGATTGCTGAAGTTCTCGGGAAACGGCTGCGGACTCGAAAACAGCAGTCCGAGGCCGAGAAGAATCATGCTGACGATGGCCGCAATCTTGATCAGCGCCATCCAGAACTCTGCCTCGCCATACGCCTTGACATTCACGAGGTTCAGCGCCGTGATGGCGATGAGGCAGACGAGCGCCGAGAGCCACTGCGGCAGATCAGGGAACCAGAAGTTCATGTAGATGCCGACCGCCGTGAGCTCCGCCATCGAGACGAGCACGTAGTTGAACCAGTAGTTCCACCCCGAGAGGAAGCCGGGGAACCGTCCCCAGTACTTCGTCGCGTAATGGCTGAACGAGCCCGAGACCGGCTCATCGACCGCCATCTCGCCGAGCATGCGCATGATGAAGAAAATGACGATGCCGCCCAGAAGATACGCGAGCATGACGGAAGGCCCCGCCAGCGCAATCGTGGACGCAGAGCCATAGAACAGGCCCGTGCCGATGGCGCCGCCGAGCGCAATCATCTGCAGATGCCTGTTCTTCAGGCCGCGCTTCATCTTTGTGTTGTCCATGATGGAACAACCTCCTTGCTATAAAGAATACACTTGTTCATTATAGCAGAATTTTCGAAGTGTTGACAGGGTTACAAAAGAAGTTTTCCTAAGAAAGTCAATCATACTCTGGCTCCCTCTCAGAGGGAGCTGTCAGCGAAGCTGACTGAAGGAGTGTCGAAGGTAGGTCAAAGCATATTGCAGGATTGTATCTGCGAAGACGTACCTTCGCAGATACAATCGAATTTGTTGCCAGTACCTACCTCCGACACTCCCCCTGCCGCAAGCGGCCCTCCCCCCTCTGAGAGGGGGGCTAAATGTATACAAAAAGGCTCCGCCGAAGCGGAGCCTTTCTGAAACCGGGCAAGCCCGGTATGGTTCTCTCTGAAATCAGAAGAAGAACTCGACACGGCCGAAGAGCTTCTTGAGCTTGAGGTCGTTGGTGTAGAGATTCTTCGTGTCGCCATAACGGAGCGTCGTGACGATGTTCTTAGCAAGCGTGTACTCGCCGCCGATTTCCCAGCCTTTGTAGCCGCGATTGATGGCATCATACGTCGGATCAAGAGCAACGAGACTGCCGAGGTAACGATAAGCTGCCCAAGCACCCCACGTGCCCTTGTTCTCCTGCTGAGCGCCCTTATAGTTGAGCTCGAAAACATACGCCTTGTCCTCGGAATCCTCAGCATTCGCAAGATCGGTATCGCCCTTTGCATATTCAACATTCAGAGCAACATTCTTGTCAAAGGCATACTTTCCACCAACAGACCAGATGCTGAGATCTTCATCCGAAATGTTGGACCAGATTTTTTCATTCCAGTCAAAGTGCTGATAACCCGCCTTCGTGGAGAGTTTGCCGAAATCATACGCAAGACCAAGGCCCTGATAATTGGAAGCCTTATCAGAAAGTCCCGCGTTAATCGTCTTGTTATTCACACGACCAACTTCTGCCGTAACCTTCAGTGCGTTACCAAACGTAACTGCGCCGCCAGAGAACGGATCATCAAAGACAATCGTGTCATTGACACTGGAACCGAATTTGCCGAACTTGCCCGTGAAGTTCTTGTAGTTGGCCTGTGCCCAAGCGCGCTTCAGCGTGACCGTATCATCATCGTTGCTCTCGCCCGTCGTAGGATTAATGGAAGAACCATCGCGTTGCATCTTCGTCTTTGCATCGAGACGTGCATGGACATCCCAGTGGTCATTGACCGTAGCCGTCGGCTCGAGACGGAACAGGAGGTTGTCATCCTTGTCCTTCTGGATCGTGTTGCCGTTATACTTGTACTTGTCGTTCGTGTACGTGTACTCGAGTTTGCCATTCCACTTGACATTGTCGGAATGCTTCTCGAGGTTCGAGACGCGGACGCCGAGGTTGTTGAGCTCGTCGGAGAACTCAGCAGCGAGCTTGTCGATCATGGCCTTGTCAGCAGCGGAGACATCGCTCTTTGCCATGGCTTTTGCGACCATCTGTGCCATCTCATAACGCGTGATGTTCTTGTTGCCCTGGAACGTGCTGTCGCCATAGCCTTCGATGACGCCGTCAGCAGCGAGCTGCGAAACAGCATCATAAGCCCAATGGTCAGCCGGGACGTCGCTGAACGGATTGGAAGCAGCGAACGTCGTGGATGCTGCACCAACAACGAGAGCCGTCGTGAGTGCGGAAACGAGAGTCTTCTTCATGATAAGAAACTCCTCCTTCGTAAAACAGAAAATAAACTTGACTGTCTGTCGATGGAAGAAGCTTCTCCGAAGTGTCCATGTTTCCTTACGGGTACTTCGTTCCGTCTCCAGACAGTTTTCATCCTAGCATGAAACTGAAAATCTGTCAATGGTTTCATACGTTAAAAATAAATATTCCATACTCGAAATCACTCAGTAGCGCTGCCGGTCTTTGAGGGCGCGTTCCATTTCGCGCTTGTCAGCCTTCTTCTTGAGGTCTTCGCGCTTGTCGTAGTTGTGCTTGCCGCTGGCGAGCGCGAGTTCGAGCTTCGCGCGGCCATGCTTGAAGTAGATCTTGAGCGGCACGAGCGTGTAGCCTTTCTGGCGCGTCTCGCCGAAGAGCTTCATGATCTCGGATTTGTGCATCAGGAGCTTGCGCTTGCGCAGAGGATCGTGGTTGAAGATGTTCCCCTGCTCGAACGGGCTGATGTGCATGTTTTCGAGGTAGATTTCGCCATTCTGGATCGTGGCGAAGCTGTCCTTGAGATTTGCCTTGCCTGCGCGCAGGGACTTGACTTCCGTGCCCTGCAGCTCGATGCCGGCTTCATAGGCTTCGTGGATGAAGTAGTCGTGCCGCGCCTTGCGGTTCTCGCAGACGATCTTGACAGGGATGTTGTTCTTTCCCATTGTTTTCACCTAGATTCGAAAATGGAGCTGGTTGCCCAGCCCCATAACATCATTTGCTGTCTTTCGTGCCGTCTTCGGTCTTGCGATGCGGGCGCGGGCGCTGGCGGTCGGCGCTCCGCTGCTTCTGCTGGAGCTCTTCTTCGCGCTGCTTGCGCTCGTGGTAGCCCGGCGGATCCGGCCAGACGGCCTTGTTGAGACCCGTGACGCGGACGCGCTGGTAGTCATCGCGGTCGCGCTTCTCACGCTGCGGTTTCGGCGTGCCCCAGGCACCAGCGACGCGCTTTTCGAGGCGCTTCTCGCTGGCGTCCTTCTTGCCGGACGGACGGCGCGTGTCGCGCTGCTGCGTCGTGCGGCCCGGGCGCTTCTCGCCGCTCTTGCCGCGGTTGCGCGAGGGATGGTCGTCCTTGCGGTGCTCGGCGGCACGCAGGGCATCGGCAAATGCATTGCCGCCGCCATTGCCGCCACGACGGCCACCGCGCGAACGGCCGCCACGGCCTTTGTCGCCGCGCTCGCCCTTGCCACCCTTGTCATCCGACTTGCGGCCGCTGCCGCCTTTCTTTCCGCCGCCGACGGCGTTCTTCATCGCGACGGGGTCATAGGCGCCATTGTCTTTGAGCACGAAGTCGAGGTTGCGCTCATCGACATTCGCGCGCACGAGCAGGATCTCGACGGCGTCGCCGAGGCGGTACGTCTGCTGCGTCTTTTCGCCGACCATGGCGTAGAGTTCTTCTTTGTACTCGTAGAAATCGTTGATCATCGTCGAGACATGCACGAGGCCCTCGACGCCATTCTCGAGTTCGACGAACAGGCCGAATGCCGTGACGCCCGAGATCGTGCCGGGGAATTCCTCACCGACGAACTGCGCCATGTACTCGATCTTCTTCATGTCCGTCGTCTCGCGCTCGGCCTCGATGGCGATGCGCTCGCGCTGCGAGGCATGATCGGCGATATCGGGCAGCACCGTGCGGAGCTTTGCCTGGCGCTCGGCCGGCATCGTACCCGTCGCGAATGTCTCGCGCAGCAGGCGGTGCACGATGAGGTCGGGGTAGCGGCGGATCGGCGACGTGAAATGCGTGTAGTAACGCGCGGCGAGGCCGAAATGGCCGAGGCTTTCCGCCGCATAGCGTGCCTGCTGCATGGAGCGCAGCGAGACGGTCTCGACGATCTTCTCTTCGGGCTTGCCCTTGACTTTTTCGAGCACCTGCTGCACGTCGATCGGGCGTACCTTGCCTTCTTCGTCCTGATGGACGAACAGGCCGAACGCGCCTAAGAGGTTGTTGAGGTTTTCGATCTTTTCATCGCTCGGCTGCTCATGCACGCGATAGAGGAACGGCAGATGCTTGAGGTCCATATGCTTCGCCACGGTCTCATTGGCCGCGAGCATGCATTCCTCGATGATCGACTCCGCGAGCGAGCCCGTGCGCTTGATGAGCTCGATCGGATGGCCTTTTTCGTCGAGCTTGACCTTGACTTCCGGAATCTCGAAGTCGATGGAGCCGCGCGCATGGCGCTTCGCCTTCATGATGTGGCGAAGCTCTTCAAGCGTTTCGAGCATCGGCAGGATGTCTTTCTGGCGCTCGATTTCCTCGGGGTCTTTGTCGACGAGGACGCGGTTGACAATGTTATAGGTAAGACGGCGGTAGACGTGGATGACGGCCGGGACAATCTCGTAGCTCGTGATCTCGCCCTCGGGGCTCACCTGCATCTCGCAGGCCATCGAGAGGCGGTCAACGCCGGCGTTGAGGCTGCAGATGCCATTGGAAAGCGCGAACGGAAGCATCGGAACGACGCGGTCGACGAGGTAGACGCTCGTGCCGCGCTCGTAGGCCTCTTTGTCGAGCGGCTCGCCCTCGCGGACATACCACGAGACATCGGCGATGTAGACGCCGAGGAAATAGGAGCCGTCATCGTTTTTCTTGACATAGACGCCGTCATCGAAGTCCTTCGAATCGTCGCCATCGACCGTGACAATCGTCAGATCGCGGCGGTCGCGGCGGCCTTCGTATTCGTCCGGCGAAGGGTTCTGCTCGATGTGGTCGGCGATGTCCTGCACTTCCTCGGGGAAGTCTTCGGCAAGCTCGTACTGGCGCATGACAGCGAGCACGTCGACGCCCGGGTCGCCTTTCTGTCCGAGCACTTCGACGACCTTGCCTTCGGCATTGTGGCGGGCTTCCGGCCATTTCGTGATTTCGACGACGACCTTGCTGCCCGTCTTCGCGCCGTGGAACGCTTTCTTCGGCACGAAGATGTCGCTGTTGAGCTTCGTGTTGTCCGGCGAAACGAAGCCGAACGTCTTGCGGCTGTCAAACGTGCCGACGATGCGCTCGTTCGCGCGCTCAATGACGCGGATGATTTCGCCTTCGCGCGAGCGGCCCTCTTCCTCCGGCGGCGTGACGCGCGCGATGACGCGGTCGCCATGCATGGCCGTCGCAAGGTGAACGCCCGGGACGAAGACGTCCGTGTCCTCATCCGTCTCCTTGATGTCCGGGATGATGAAGCCGAAACCTTTTGCCGTCATCGAGAGGCGTCCGACGACGAGGTGCATGCGCTCCGGCGTGCCATAGAGGTCGCTGCGGTTCTTGATGAGGCGCGCTTCCGTCTCCAGCGCCTCCAGCGCGGCCGGGAACGCCACGAGTTCCTCGCCCTCGAGCCCCATGCCCTCGGCGATGTCTTCGGACAGCATCGGCCGGTCGGCCTCTTTTACGAATGTGTAGATCCGTTCTTTTAAATCGAGTTCCATAAAAATCCTTTCAATGC
Source organism: Selenomonas sp. (assembly GCA_022773585.1). GTDB lineage: Bacteria > Bacillota > Negativicutes > Selenomonadales > Selenomonadaceae > Selenomonas_C. Next base: position 13,552 of record JALEZZ010000090.1, read on the forward strand.
ATTCAAACTTCAGCCTCCCTCTCAGAGGGAGGGGGACCGCGAAGCGGTGGTGGGAGTGTCGGAGGTAGGGAAAATGATTTCTATCGATTGTGTTCTGCGAAGGATTCGCTGGTGTGATTCCTCCGACAGTACAATCCAGCGCATCCTATCGTCCTACCTTCGACACTCCTTCAGTCGCCTTCGGCGCCAGCTCCCTCTGAGAGGGAGCCTTTCAAATCCGTTTCTGTCTTCTTCCAATGGAAATGCCATTTTCCCGCCAGGAATTTCGCCGTCGCGGCGAAGACCTTGTCGCGTTCGCAGTCGAGCGGCAGCAGGTGGCCTGACCGCCTGAGGTAGAGGACTTCCTTTTTCGCTGATGCGATGTGCTCATAGAGGTATCCCGCACTCTTGACATCGGCAGTATGATCCTGGAGGCTGTGGAGAATCAGCGTCGGACGGTCAACGTTTTTCAGCTGTTCCGTCATGGTGTGAATCAGGCCAAAAAGCTCATGCACGGAGACGAGCGGCATCGTCAGATACGTCTCATTGACGGCCTCGGGGACTTCCTTCATCGGCTTGCGGCGCTTCGGCACATAGCGGCCGCGGCAGAATTTCAGAGGCGGCAGGCGGTCGGCACCGCGTTCGGGCGCGATGAAGACCGGCGTCGCAAGGCTCACGATGCGATGGACCTTTTTCTCTGCCGCAAGCAGGAACGCGAGCACGCCTCCCATCGAATGACCGACGATGGAAATCTTCTTGCAGCAGCCTGCGAGCATCGCGTAACCGTCGCGCGCCGAGTCGAGCCAGTCCTCCGCCGTCTGGCGGCTGAGGTCTTCCTCATTCGTGCCATGGCCCGCGAGCCTCGGAGCAAGCACGGTGAAGCCCTGCCGCGCAAGCGCGCGCCCGAGGAGCAAGAGGTCTGCCGGGCTCCCCGTGAAGCCGTGCAGCAGCAGCACGCCGTGCGGGCCGCCAGGGATAAAGAAGGGTTCTGCACCTTTCTGAATCATGCGGTTTCCTCCTCCCTGCGCATACAAGAAAAAACGCCCTCCCCTGCCACGGCAAGAGAGAACGCTTCTCCCATATCATGATGTCATGCGGGCGATCACGATGGTGATGAGGGCGAAGAGGATGGCGAGCACGACGGTCACGCGAGCGAGCAGCGCGTCCATGCCGCGTGCCTTGCTCGAAAAGACCGTTTCCGCGCCGCCGCCGAGGCCGCCCATGCCGTCCGATTTCGCTTCTTGTCCGAGCACGGCCGCGATGAGCGCGATGCAGACAATCGCGTCGAGTATCATCAATAAGGTCAGCAAACCTATGCCTCCTGTTCTTGTGGTAGAAGTTACAGTTTATCTTATCACAATCGCATGTTATATGGCAAGAAAAAAAGCACCTCGCCATGCGAAGTGCTTTCGATAAATCATGCGATTTGTCAGGCTGGAGCACCCTACTACTCCCCCCGCCCTTCGGGCCCGTCCCCCCTCAATGAGGGGGGCTGAGTGGTCGTTAGATCTGGTACACGCGGATCATGTTCGTGTTGTTGCCGACGCTCGTCTTGCTCTGGAGCTTGATGCCGGAGGTGATGATCGTCGTGTCGCCGCGCTTGAGCGTGCCCTGCTTGACAGCAGCCGAAACGGCGTTGTTGATCATCTCGTCCACGTCTTTCCACTGCGTGCCGAGAACCGGCAGGACGCCCCAGCGAAGGTTCAGCTGGCGGACGACCTTTGCATCCGGCGTATAAGCAACAATCGTTGCTTTCGGGCGGTAACGAGAGACGACTTTCGTCGTGTAGCCGCTGACGGTCGGCGTGATGATGGCCGGGACGTCGAGTTCCCATGCCATCTGGACCGTCGCATGTGCCACGGCGCGCGTGCGGGACTGGAGGTGCTCGATGCCGCGCTCGACGAAAAGTTCCTTGTACTCGAGCGAGCTCTCGATGCGCTGCGCGATGCGGTTCATCGTCGAAACAGCCTCGATTGGATAGTCACCGGAAGCCGTCTCGCCGGAGAGCATGATGGCATCCGTGCCATCGAGGATGGCGTTGCCGACGTCGGAAACTTCGGCGCGCGTCGGGCGCGGATTCGTCGTCATGGACTCGAGCATCTGCGTTGCGACGATGACCGGCTTGCCCGCCTTGTTGCACTTCTTGATGATCTCTTTCTGAATGAGAGGCACGTCTTCAGCCGGAACCTCGACGCCGAGGTCGCCGCGCGCGACCATGATGCCGTCGGAGACTTCGAGGATGTCGTCAAAGTTCTTGACGCCTTCGAGGTTCTCGATCTTCGGCAGGATCTCCATGTGGCCGTTGTGCTCCTCGATGAGCTTGCGGATGGCGAGCACGTCCTCCGGGCGCTGGATGAAGGAAGCAGCGACAAAGTCCATGTCCTGCTCGCAGCCGAAGATGATGTCTTTCTCATCCTGCTCGGAAATCGGCGGCAGGCCGAGGCTGACGCCAGGAGCAGCGACGCGCTTCTTCGTGGACATCTTGCCGTCGTTCTGAATCGTCGTGATGATGTCCTTGCCGCGAATCTCGTCGACCTTCAGAGCGACGAGGCCGTCGGAGAGCAGCAGCGTGTCGCCCGGCTTCACTTCCGTATAAAGGCCTTTGTGGTTGACGGAAACATGCGTCTCGTCACCAGGCGTCTCGTCATACGTCAGCGTGAACTGCTTGCCCTTTTCGAGCATCACGCTGCCATCCTTGAACTCGCCGAGACGCATCTCCGGGCCTTTCGTGTCGAGCACGAGCGAGATGACCTTGCCAGCCTTCTTCGCTGCCTCGCGAACCATGTTGATGCGGCGGAGGTGCTCCGCGTGATCGCCGTGCGAGAAATTGAAACGGGCCAGATTCATGCCGTTTTCAATGAGCGCGTCAACAACGCCCGGCTTCTCCGTCGCGGGACCCTGCGTGCAGATGATTTTCGTCTTCTTTAACATGTCATACCTCCACAGTTCTAAAATCAATTTCAGTTACTGAACCTAAACTTCGTTGCCTTTATCGTAACACTCTTTCGGCGGGCAAGTAAAGAGGTTTTCGGCGCATTTTGGAAAAAATTTGCAGGAAGTTCGGGTTCTTTCTTATTGGTTCTGATTGCGTGTATACAAAAAGCAAAAAGCGGCGTTTTTCGTATCGCCGTCACGCTCCGAGAATCGCCGCGATGGCTGCGCCTGTGCCAGAAGCATCTTTTTCCAGCGCAAAGGTGAGGCCAGCCGCCTCGGAGGGGGAAAGAAGGCTTTCCAGAGCAAGGCGCATTTCACGCTCGACGCCTGGCATGTGCTCGAAGACGGAGCCGTCGATGGCAAGGGGCTGGGACGGAATGGATGGAAGATGGTCGGCTGCTGCGCGGTGGCGCAGGACGGCAGCGAGGGTCATGGCCGCAAGGCGGGCGGAGCGGCGGATAAGAGAGCGTGCGATGGTCTGTTCCGCTTCCGTGCCCTGCGCTGCAAAGCGCGAGACATCTTCACCTGTATACGCGGGGGCTTGGGCGAGGTGTTTGCCATCGCGCACGATGCGGCCGAGCAATTCTCCGAGGTAGCGGCCCGAAATCATCTTCTCGAGCTTCTGCGCACCAGGCTTCGCGCTCTCTTCGTCGAGCGCCTTGTCGTATGCGTTCTGCGGGAAGTGGCCGTAGCTCCCCGACTCGATGTTGTAGACCATCGGCGGACGCCTGCCGCCAAACGTCTCGAGATAGCAGCTGTTGAAGCCTGTCGCATATATCGTGCCGATGGCCGTTTCAGGCGCACGGAACGCCGCCGCGAGCAGTACGGCAACCGTATCATTGAGAATGGCCGTCGGCGTAACGGCGAGGCTCCTGCGGTGCAGGGCTTCTTCGAGCAGCGTGTTCACCATCTCGCCTTCGACGCCGGGCACGGCGATTTCCTTCGACCAGACCATCAGACGCGCGTCGCGCAGCTCTTCCTGATGCGTGCCATAAGAAAACGTATGGCCGAGCGGCAGCGCGGCAGCCTCCTCTCCTGCCAGCACATCCGCTACGAGCCCCGCGAGGAAGTCGAAGAGCTCTTCACGCGACGTATCCTTTGTCGTGACGTCATACGCCCCCACCTTGCGGAGCGGCCGCGCGACCTGCCGCAGGACATGCAGGCCGTCCTCTGCGAGCTCGACGAGCGAGGCGCGCGCATTCGTGCCGCCGAAGTCGAGCGCGAGCGCCTTGCCGCGTTCCTTGCCGCTCGGCAACGCGACATAGCACGGCTCCATGTAGAGCGTGGACTTTGACGGATCTTCGAGGCCGCGCGCCATTTCCTCCATGAAGTCTTCCATGCCGCGGCGGAGCTCCGCATCCGATACTTCGAACATCGCCGCGATGTCCTCAGAAAATTTTTTCTCCATTTTCGTCAAAACCTCTTAACTTTTTTCGCTTTCATCCGATATACTATAAGGAGAGGGGCAGGCTCCCTGCTCCCGTTCAGGTTTCTTTCTATTCTACGGAAGGAGGTGTTTTCCATGGCTACGATCTCTTCGATGGCGAACAACACGTACCTCATGTACAAGATGGCGCAGGACAACGGCCTGAGCCTGACGGGTTCTTCCTCTACCAGCTCGTCAAGTTCGACCTCGTCCGCCCTCGCCGCGCTCACGTCGTCCTCTTCGTCCTCGTCTTCGGCGTCCTCGCTCTACAGATCTTCGTCGTCGGCAAACGACATGCAGACGCTCTCGAGCATCAAGAACGGCTATTCCGGCCTCGTCTCGTCGTACGAGTCGACGAAGAAGACGTTCAACACCGAGATGAACTCGGCGCTCTCCGATCTCTCGAGCTCCGCCAAGACCGTCGCGAACATGAACTTCAGTTTTTCTGAAAGCGACATCACGACGAATGCGGATGGCACGAAGACGTATTCCGACAGCCTGACGTCAGCGATCAAGAACGTCAAGCAGCTCGTGTCGGACTACAACACGGCGCTTGATTTCTTCTCGGACAACAAGAGCGTGTCGAACCGCGCTTCGGCGCTCGCGACGGAGTTCGCGGACACGACGTACCGCTCCGGCCAGTACAGTGCCATCGGCATCAATGTCGACAGCAAGACGGGTGCGCTCTCGGTCGATGAGGACAAGCTCGCCACGGCGCTGACGACGGAAAGTGACCGCGTACAGAACTCGCTCAGCTCGAACGGCCTCGCCGGCAAAGCCGAGTCGCATGTTTCGCTCGCGAACTTCCAGAAGGACAAGATTTTCCCGACCGCCACGCAGATGTTCGGTGATGAGACGAAGGCAGCCTCGCTCTACACGGGCAGCACGCTGCTGAACATCTCGAGCTATGCGACGACAGGAAACCTCTTGAACATGCTGTTCTGAGTCCGGGCTTTCCGGCCAGATAGCAGAAAAACAGCGGTTGCACGCATCTGTGTGCAACCGCTGTTTTCAGGTTTTCCCTCATGCACCGATGTCGACGAGTGCACCTTTCGTGTTCGTGCTGCCAAGGCTTGCGGACTGCTTGTAGGCGCTCGCAACGGAGTCGAACTTCGCGCTGACATTCGCGTTCGTCTGCTGGAAGCGGCTCTTGCCGAGGTTCGTTTCGTTGCCGAAATTCGAGACCTCGTAATAGCTCTTCGCTTTCCGCATGAACTCCGACGTCTTGCTTTCGCCGATGCTCGTGGTCTGCTCGTTCCCCTGTTGGAACTTGCTCGTGCCGAGCTTCGTCTCTGTGCCAAAGTTCGAGACCGCATAGTAGCTCTTGGACTTCTCCATGAGCATCGACGTCTTGCTCTCGCCAATGCTCGTGGCCTGCTCGTTCATCCGCTGGAACGGGCTCGTGCCGAGCTTTGTCTCCGTGCCGAAATTTGACACGCGCGTGACGTCACCAGCCCGCTGCGAAATCTGCGAAGCTTTCTGCATGCCCTCGCTGTCGACCTTGCGGTTGACCTGCTGGAACGACATGATCGATGTCGATCCACCGATTGCTGAAATCCCCATAAAGCTATCCCTCGCTTTCTTGCATTCTCATCCTTTGATCAAACACATGGGCATTCCTCTTTATATTATAGAATGACAAGCACGTTTCTTCAAGAGGTCACGCAAGTTTTTTAACGTCTCGCGCCTCGTGAATTTTCGCCTCGATGCCATCGAGGCTCGTGCCCGCCTGCGCTTCGACAGCCGCAAGCACGGCACCTTCGACGAGCGGCGCATCGAGCATCTTCACCGCATGGTCTTCGAGTGCCTCGACTACCATCTCCGTCGTCATGACGGCGCTGCCCATATCCATGAGCACGGCGACGCCGTCCCCCGCATCGACAGCCTCGCAGGCGGCAAAGATTCGGTCAAAGCTCGTGCCGGTTGTGCCGTCTTCGAGCCCGCCGGCAGCCGCGATCCGCGCTTCCGGCGCCATCATCTTCGCGACTTCGACGACGCCTTCTGCCAGCCTCTGGCTGTGCGATACGATGACGATTCCCACCATGGCAGTCCATTCCCCCTTCAAAGTGCCTTCTCGAGTTCTTCCAGAATCATCAGCGACGATGTCGCGCCCGGATCCTGATGGCCGATGCTGCGTTCGCCGAGATAGCTTGCGCGTCCCTTCGTCGCGAGGATCGTCTTCGTGTACTCGACGCCCTTGCGCGCAGCCTCGACCGCCTCGTGGACAGCCGCTTTCATGTCCTTGCCTGCCGCGATGGCTTCCTTGTATGCCTTGCAGGCCGGCATCTGCGCATCGAGCATCGTCTTTTCGCCCTCGTGCGCCTTGCCGCGCATCTGGACGCCGCCGATGGCCGCATCAAAAGCCGCCGCGAGGCCTTCAGGCGTCAGCTCCGCCTTGCCCTTGAGCGCCGCACCTGCTTTCATGTAGGCCGTGCCATAGAGCGGACCCGAAGCGCCGCCGACATTCGAGACGAGTGCCATGCCGATGCCCTTGAGGATGGCTCCGAGGTCTTTTTCCGCGAGCTCCGGCAGCTTCTTCTCGACGGCCGCAAAGCCGCGCGCGAGGTTGATGCCGTGGTCGCCATCGCCGATGGCGTTGTCGAGCTCCGTCAGAAAGTCCTTCTCGGTTTCGATGCGCTTCGCCGTCGCTTGCACGATCGCTACGAGTTTCTTGTTATCGATCATAAACTTCGCCCCAATCACAGAATTTTCTGTCCTCCATCTGCTGTCAGCGATGGATGGCCGCCGTGTCAGCCGGCGCATCATAAAGGCGCTTGAGTTCGTCGTCGAGGCGCAACAGCGTCAGCGAGAAGCCGGCCATCTCGATGGAGGTCATGTAGTTCCCTACCATTGTATCATAAACTTTGACATTTTTCTCCTTGAGATAGTCCTGGACAAAGTTGTTGACGATGTAGAGTTCCATGAGCGGCGTCGCGCCCATGCCATTGACGATGACAGCGACCTCTTTGCCACTGTAGTCGATGTCCGCGAGAATCTTGTCGAGAAGCTGCTTTGCGATGTCATTCGCCTTCTGGAGTTTCTCGCGATGCGTGCCCGGTTCGCCATGGATGCCGATGCCGATCTCCATCTCATCTTCTGGAAGCTCAAAGCCCGGCTTGCCTGCCGCCGGCACCGTGCAGGGCTGGATTGCCATGCCCATCGTGCGGACATTCGCGATGACTTTTTCCGCGACGGCCTTGACCTCTTCGAGCGTGCCGCCTTCCTCCGCTCGTGCGCCTGCAATCTTGTGCACGAGAATCGTGCCCGCAACGCCGCGGCGTCCCGTCGTGAACGAGCTGTCTTCGACAGCGACATCGTCATTGACGACGACGTAATCCGCCTTGATGTCATCATCTTTTGCCATATCGACGGCCATCTCGAAATTCATGACGTCGCCCGTGTAGTTCTTGACGATGCAGAGCACGCCCGCATCCGTCGCGACGGCCTTGATGCCCTCATAGACCATGTCCGGCGTCGGCGAGGTGAAGACCGGCCCCGCAACAGCTGCATCGAGCATGCCGCGCCCGACATAGCCGCCATGTGCCGGCTCATGACCGCTGCCGCCGCCCGAGACGAGCGCAACCTTGCCCTGCTTGCGCTCCCTGCGCACAACAATATTGCCCGCATCGAGCTTTTCGAGCTTCCGCGGGCGGGATTTCACAAGACCCTCGATCATTTCCTGTTCGACGTTTTCGACTTCATTGATGATTTTCTTCACGATGAAAACCTCCCCGACATGAAACAAACGTTATTGACAGAATTGTCACGTTTTCTTGCTAGGATTAGTATAGCAAGAAATGCGATGAAATTCAAGTGAAGCAATACAAAAAGCCGACTCCATCCGCAACCGAGGAGCCGGCTTTTTCCGTTCAAATGGCGTTGCCGCCTGTGTCGTCAGTTTGCATCTTTCATCGTAATGCCCTTGCCACAGAGACCTTCGAAATCACGTGTAAAGTCGTCGATGGCTGCTGCGACGGCCGCATTCTTCACGAGCCCTTCGATGACGGCGGGCGCAATGGTTGCGGCACCAACGCCATACTGCGCGAGCGCCTGCACCTGCTGCGAGTTCTTGAAGCTTGCTGCAAGGATTTCGCATTTGAGACCATTGTTCGTGAACATGTCCTGGATGATCTTCGCCGTCTGGATGCCGTCCGCGCCGAGGTTGTCGATGCGGTTGATGTAGGGTGCCGCGTAGTCTGCCCCCGCTTTTGCCGCGAGGAATGCCTGCATCGGCGTGTAGATCGCCGTCGCCGTAATATGAGCGTAGGGCTGCGCCTTGCGCAGGCGCTTCATCGCCTCGAGACCGGCCGGATTCGTCGGGATCTTCGTATACGTGTTTGCACCGAGCTCCTTGTGAATACGAAGGGCATCTGCGAGCATCGCGTCCGCCGTGCGGCCGACGACCTGGACATGGAGTTCGGCCTCTTCGCCGATGAAGGCACGGATTTCTTTGAGCACGTCATACGGCTGGCGACCGCTCTTGGCAAGGATCGAGGGATTCGTCGTCACGCCGTCAATCGGGTAGACGGGATAGAGTGCTTTGATGGCTTCGATGTCAGCGTCGTCGATAAGGATTTTCATGATGGATGTTCTCCTTTGCTTTCGGTTCTTTCTATAGTGATTACAAGCTCTGTTCCGTGCGGCCGATGATGTCGTCCTGCGTCTTCTTCGAGAGGACGTTGAAAAATGCGCTGTAGCCGGCGACGCGGACGATGAGGTCTTTGTGCTTCTCGGGATGCGCCTGCGCGTCGAGGAGCGTCGCGCGCGAGACAATGTTGTACTGGACATGGTAGCCGTGCAGGCGATGGAAGAACGTGCCAATCAGCATTTCAAGCTTCTGCTTGTTCTCCTCGCTTGCGAGCATCTGCGGTGTCATCTTCTGGTTCAGCAGCACGCCGCCCGTAATCTTTTCCGTCGGCAGTTTTGCGACAGTCTTGAAGACCGCCGTCGGGCCGTGCTTGTCGGCATTGTGCGCGGGGCTGCATCCCTCGGCGAGCGGCTCATGTGCCTTGCGGCCGTCCGGCGTCGCCATCGTGCCCATGCCCTGCCCGACATTCGCCGAAATCGACGACGTGCCGCCATAGCGGATGCCGCCGATTGGGCCGCGGCCATGGCGCGTGTTCGGGTATTTCTGGATTTCATCAAGATACGAATCATACGCCTCGACGACGAGCTGGTCGACGCTGTCATCGTCATTGCCATATTTTGGCGCATCATTCACCAGCATCTTCTGAATCTGCTGGTTCTTCGGCGAAGTGAAATCGTCAAGGATGGCTTCCCAGAGTTCTTTCGGCGTGATGCGCTTTTCGTCGAACACGAGCTTCTTGATGGCTACGAGTGAGTCCGCCATGTTCGCGATGCCGACCTGAAGACCCGAAATGAAGTCGTAGATGGCACCGCCCTCTTTAATCGTCTTGCCGCGACCGATGCAATCATCGACGAGCGTCGAGCAAAGGATGTCGGGCACGTCGCGCTCCGAGGCCTTGTCGATGGCGTTCTCGACGATGACGCTGTAGCGCGTCATTTCGCGCACGGTCTTGTCCCACGCCGCGAGCAATTCGTCATAGCTCTTCATGTCCGCGAATTTGCCATAGTCCTTCGTGAAGCGCTTGCCACTCGTGAGGTCGATACCGCCATTCATGGCGCAGAGCAGGACGCGTGGGAAATTGATGTACGACATGCCCGTCACGCGGTAGCCCCATTTTCCCGGCACAGCCGTCTCAACGCAACCAATCGCACTGTAATTGTAGGCGTCCTCCGGTTTCACGCCCCACTTGATGAACGACGGGATGATGATTTCGTCGTTGTTGAGCGCCGGCATGCCAAAACCGAGCTTCATGACCTCGATGCACTCGTCAAAGAAATGCTTGTCGATCCCATGATGGTAGCGCACGGTGAGGTTCGGCTGCGTCAGGCGCGTCTGCGCGACGGACCGGAGCACGGCAAAGCTCAGTTCATTGACCGCGTCCCTGCCGTCCGTCGTCTGGCCGCCGATCGTGACGTTCTGATACATCGGCGAACCGGCTGAGCTCAGCGTGTGCGCCTGCGAGCGCACCTTGTTGACTGTCAGCGTCTTGATCCAGAGGTTGTCAAGGAGCTCGATGGCCTCCTCTTTCGTAATCCTGCCGCCCTCAATGTCTGCATGATAATACGGCTCCATGTACTGGTCGAAACGCCCATAGCTCAACGAATGACCATTCGATTCAATTTGCAAAATGAGCTGGATGAACCAGACGGACTGCACGGCCTCACGGAACGATGCCGCCGGCTCGTACGGCACACGCGCGCAGATGCGGCTCATTTCGAGGAGCTCGGCGCGGCGCGCGGCATCCGTTTCCTGCGCCGCTTTTTCCGCCGCGAGGCGGCTGTAGCGCCCGGCAAAATGTTTGACCGCATCGATGACGATCTGCACAGCCTGATAAAAGATGTTCTTGTCAATCGCGTCGGGATCCGTGAGGTCGAGCGCTGCCCGCGCGGCTTTCGCGCGGGCCTCGTATCCTTTGAGCCCTTCCTTCAGCAGTCGCTCGTAATTGACGGAAAGATGTGCGTCGCCCGCATTGAGCTTGCCCTCCATGCCGAAGACGCCCGTCTCCATGAAGACGCTGACCTCGTCCGGCAGCAGTACGCCGCCGCGGTCGCGCAGCGTATTGTGCTTCCAGAACGGCGCGATGCTCCTGAGCTGCTCTTTTGTCTCCTCTGTGATGTAAAAGACATCTCCGTCGCGCTTCTCGAACTTGTCGAGCTCGTCCATGACGAACTCCATCGTGTACTCGGGGAAGATCGGCACGTTGCAGTTCTTCGTCGCCTGGTTGCCGCAGATGAGCGTCTTGTCTTCGATGTAGATCGTCATCTGCGCGAGGATGGCCTCGAGCATGCGGGCGCGCAGCAGCACGCGCGGCAGGTCGCGATGCTCTTCATAGACCTTCGTCGTCAGCACGGCGCGTTCGGCATCGATGTACGGCTTTTCGTCGAGCACTTCCTCGCGGAATGCCTGCATGCGCGGCGTCAGGGCTCCGAAATGTTTTGCGTTCTCCATGATGTTTCAACCTCGTTTCTTTTAAAATTTACGTTCGTAAATTATTTTCTTTCTTTTCTTTGACTTCAGTATACGACGATGCCGATGGAAAGTCAAGAAAAATTTACGCTAAAAAATAAAAAATCTATGTTCGTAAGTTTTTCTTGCGTTTCCAACTGCAAATCGTTATGATAGAAGAAAAGAAACCTCTTCGCAAAACCAGATCGATAGGAGAATCATCATGCATAGCGCTGACCGCCAGAAGACGGGCATCGTCTTCAACATCCAGAAATTTTCAATCAACGACGGGCCGGGCATCCGCACAGCCGTCTTCCTCAAAGGCTGTCCGCTTCGCTGCCGCTGGTGCTCGAACCCTGAAAGCCAGAGCGTGCTGCCGCAGGTGTTGCACGATGCGAAAAAGTGCATCGGCTGCCACCACTGCGCCGAAGTCTGCCCCACGCATGCCGTAAGGGTTGACGATGGCGGCGCACTGCATTTCGCGCCGAATGATGCCTGCGCGGATTGCGGCCGCTGCGTGCGCGAATGCCCGGCCGAGGCACTCGAAGTCGCAGGTGAGCGCAAAACCGTGCAGCAAGTGCTCGATGTCGTCCTGCAAGACCGGCCATTTTATGAAGAAAGCGGCGGCGGAATCACGCTCTCAGGCGGCGAGATGCTGTTGCAACACGAGTTTTCACTGGAGCTCCTGAAAGCCGCAAAAGAAGAAGGACTCCACACCTGCTGCGAGACGACAGGATTTGCCGCGCCTGAGATTTTCAACGCCCTGCTCCCGTATCTCGACAGCCTGCTCATCGACATGAAGCACGCAGATGCAGAAAAGCACAAAGCATACACGGAGGTCACAAACGAGCTCTGTCTCCAGAACCTTGCGCATGCCATCGCGATTGGCAAGGACGTGCTGCCACGCATCCCCATCATACCGAACTTTAACAACAGCAAGAAAGATGCCGCACACATGGCAGAAACGCTCCACGCCATCGGCGCCAAGCGCTGCCAGCTGCTGCCGTTTCATCAGTTCGGCGAAAACAAGTATGCGCTGCTCGGACGAGAATATGCATATCATGATGTCGATGTGATGAAAAAGGAACAGCTGGAAGATGCCATCCAGATCTTCCAGCTGCACAACGTCGAAGCATTCGTATAAATTGGGAAAGGAACTCCACATGAGCAATAAGAAACAACTGCGTCACGAAAAAATTCTCGGCCTGCTCGAACAGCAGCCGCAGATGGAAGTCACGTCACTCGCAGACGAACTCGGCGTCTCGCAGGTCACAATGCGCCAGGATCTCGACACGCTCGAATCGCAAGGCCTCGTCAAACGCTCGCATGGCGTGGCCATCCTCGCGAATCCCGACGACCTCAACGGCCGCCTCGCCTACCACCTCGAAGAAAAGCGTCAGATTGCCGCATGCGCCGCCGAACTCATCGAAGACGGAGACACCATCATGATCGAGAGCGGCAGCTGCTGTGCGCTGCTCGCTGAAACGCTCGGCCGCCAGGGAAAACGCTTGACCATCGTGACGAACAACGCCTTCATCGCCGACTTCGTCAGCGAATATCCGTGTCTCCAAGTCGTCCTCTTCGGCGGCATCTACCAGCCCGCCTCCCAATGCGTCGTCGGCCCGTTCGTTGCCCAGACTGCCGCAAACTACCATGTACACTACCTCTTCGTCGGTGCCGACGGCTGGACGGCAGAAGCAGGCTTTTCCAACAAAGACCAGCTGCGCGCCCAAGCCGTCCGCGACATGGCCCGCTCCACCGACTGCCTCGCCATCCTGACGGAAAGTGAGAAATTCCACCGCCCGGGCACCGTCCCTCTGAACGTCCCCGGCCAGCCGAAGCTCGTCATCACAGACAAAAACATCCCGCAAGGCTGCCAACAGCAGCTCGAACGGGATGGCATCAAAGTCTTGCTTGCAAATTCTTGAATACGGAAAAATATCGCTAAAATTCATCCTGCCTTCACAAACACGCGCTTCTTGCAGAACGCGATGCCGTAGCGCCAGATGGGTTGGACGCCTGCAGCTTCAAGTTCCGTGACGTAGGCCTTCTTTTCGATCTGCTTCAACGCATCGTCGGCCGCAGCCTCGAGTTCATCTTCCTCCTTGACGGCCTTGAATTCCATGATGACGCCCGGCAATTCTCCTTTTTTCGGCAGCATCGCGAGATCGAAGCGGCCATAGCCGCTCTCGCGGTTCGAGACGACGCGGTAGTCCTGTTCGTAGTAAAGCACACAGCCGAGCATGAGTCCGTGGTAGAAGCTTTCCGGATTCGCCACATCGTGCGAACTCACAGCGCGCAAGAGGATGCCTTGGAAGATGCGCTGGAAATCCTCTGCCCGTCCTTGCTGCAGCGCAAGCCCCATCTTGTAAAACGAGACGACGCCATAGCTCCGATCCACGCGGTTCATGATTTCTTTCTGGAAGAGATAGCGGATTTCGCGGTTCGGAATTGCGAGCTCATACATGCGCTCGCTGCTACTCAGCCGGACGCTCCCGATCGCCTTGAGATAGCCTGTCTGAAGAAGCATCGTATAGATGTCGCCGCTGTTTTTCCCGATGGCACTGTAAATGACGCCTTCGCTGATCGCCGTTGTCACCGTGCCGCCCGTCAAAAGCGACTGGAGCTCGCCCCAGCGTTCTTCGTCTGCCTGCGATAGCAACGTCTGAATGATATCATTGCCGGAGGTATTGACCCAATAGGCTTCAGCCTCGCAATTCTGCTTGAAATAATTGTTGACCGACCATGGGTTGTAGATTTCCATGCCTTGGAAGTTATACCCATCGTACCAGTCAGCAAGTTCTTCCAACTTGTCATCGCGTCCTAAATCATGTGCGAGTTTTGCAATTTCTTCTTTCGTATAGCCACAAGCGTCTGCAAAACCGCCCTTGAATACCGTCGAGACTTCAAGGTTGTTGAGCCCGCTGAAGATGCTTTCCTTTGCGATGCGCAGCACGCCCGTCAGAATGGAAAAATCGAGCGCGGGATTTGATTTCAATGCCGAGGCAAAGAAACCGCGATAAAAATCGATAGCTTCATCGTAATATCCATGCGACCATGCAGACTGGAGCGGCGCGTCGTATTCATCGATCAGCAGCACGGCGTTCCGGCCATAGTGATTGCGGAGCATCTTGCAAAAAAGAGTGAGTGCGCGGCGCATAAGGCCAAGATCGCCTTTCCGCCACAACAGCGTATGAAACGCCTCTTTGTCCTCTTGCGAAACCTTGTCACTTTCTCCTAAAAACCGAAAGTTCTGGCAGACATCCTGCAAGCCGAACGCAATGAACTCCTGCATGGATTCCCACGTATTCGAATCCCAATCCCTGAGCGTCAGAAAGATGACGGGGCGCGTTCCCTGCTCGGCCATGGCAACAGGATCGTCCATGACCTTGAGGCCTTCGAAGAGTTTCCGATGTTCCTCAGCATCCTCGATGTCGAGGAATTGCTGCGTCATCGACATGAGCAGCGTCTTGCCAAACCGCCGCGGCCGCGTCAGGAGCGTCACATCAGCATGACCGCGAAAGAACTCGCTGAGGAACGTCGTCTTGTCCACAAAATAATAGTTGTTGTTGCGAAGCTTTGCAAAATATTCCGTCCCGATGGGCATGACCTTGTTCATCGTTCCACCTGCTTTCTCTGATCAACGTCTTTGCCTACAGTATAGCACGAGTTTCGGACAAAAGAAAAGAACCCGCAGAAATGGCGAACTGCGGGTTCTCTTCATGGGCATCGGCGTCCCGCACGGCCGGAACTCCTGTCGATGCCCATGTCTTGCTATGTTGTTTGTGGTTTGTAGCCGAACAAGATTACTTGTTCATAGCCTCCTGCACGGAAACGGCGACAGCGACGGTCATGCCGACCATCGGGTTGTTGCCGGCGCCAATCAGGCCCATCATGTCGACGTGTGCCGGCACGGAGGAGGAGCCTGCGAACTGCGCATCGCTGTGCATGCGGCCCATCGTGTCGGTCATGCCGTAGGAAGCAGGGCCGGCTGCCATGTTGTCCGGATGGAGCGTACGGCCCGTGCCGCCGCCGGAAGCGACCGAGAAGTACTTCTTGCCCTTCTCGATGCACTCCTTCTTGTACGTGCCGGCAACCGGATGCTGGAAGCGCGTCGGGTTCGTGGAGTTGCCCGTGATGGAGATGTCGACATCCTCGAGGTGCATGATGGCAACGCCTTCGGGGACGGAGTCAGCGCCATAGCATTTGACTTTCGCGCGCTCGCCATCGCTGTAAGCGATCTTGTCGACGACGTTGACCTTGTTGGCCTTGTAGTCATACTCCGTCACGACATACGTGAAGCCGTTGATGCGGCTGATGATCTGGGCAGCATCTTTGCCGAGGCCGTTGAGGATGACGCGCAGCGGGTTCTTGCGGACCTTGTTCGCCGTCATCGCGATGCCGATGGCGCCTTCTGCTGCTGCGAAGGACTCATGGCCTGCGAGGAATGCGAAGCAGCCAGCCTTCTCGTCGAGGAGCATGGCACCGAGGTTGCCATGGCCGAGACCGACTTTGCGGTGGTCGGCAACGGAGCCCGGCACGCAGAATGCCTGGAGGCCTTCGCCGATGGCCTTTGCGGCGTCAACAGCTTTCGTGCAGCCCTTCTTGATGGCGATGGCAGCGCCGAGCGTGTAAGCCCATTTTGCATTCTCGAATGCGATCGGCTGGAGGTCTTCGACCGTCTTGTACGGGTCGATGCCCTTGTCGTTGCAGATCTTGCGTGCATCTTCGATGGACGCGATTCCGTATTTCTTGCAGACTTCGTTGATTTTGTCAATGCGGCGCTCATAGCCTTCGAATAATGACATGAATTTCATTCCTTTCGATTACCAGAAACTCGAATCTCTTTGCGTGAGAAATGATGAATTACTCTTCGCGCGGATCGATGGTCTTCACGGCATCAGCAAAACGGCCCTTCGTGCTCGTGTTTGCCTTGATGGCTTCGTTGGCGTCCTTGCCCTTGCGGACAGCTTCGAGGACTTTGCCAACCTGCACGACTTCGTAGCCGATGATGCGGCCTTCTTTGTCGAGGCCGAGTTTCGTGACATAACCTTCAGCGAGTTCGAGGTAACGCGGGCCCTTCTTGAGCGTGCCATAGAGCGTGCCGACCTGGCTGCGGAGGCCTTTGCCGAGGTCGTCGAGGCCAGCGCCGATGGGCAGGCCGTCATCGGAGAACGCCGTCTGGCTGCGGCCATAGGCGATCTGGAGGAACAGCTCGCGCATCGCCGTGTTGATGGCGTCGCAGACGAGGTCCGTGTTCAGCGCTTCGAGAACCGTGAGGCCCGGGAGGATTTCCGCTGCCATGGCAGCGGAATGCGTCATGCCGGAGCAGCCGATCGTCTCGACGAGGCACTCCTGGATGATGCCCTCTTTGACGTTCAGCGTGAGCTTGCAAGCGCCCTGCTGCGGTGCGCACCAGCCAACGCCATGCGTCAGGCCGCTGATGTCCTGGACGTTCTTGGACTTGACCCACTTGCCTTCTTCAGGAATCGGGGCTGCGCCGTGGTGAACTTCCTGCGTGACAGTCGCCATGTCTTCCACTTTCTGTGAATAAGCAATCATTGTTCGTATTCCTCTCTTCTACTAAATCAAAGATGGCTCAAAGCTCGACGAGGTTCTTGCCCGTCATTTCCTTCGGGATCTCGACGCCTGCGAGCGTGAGGAGCGTCGGAGCGATGTCGCAGAGCGCACCGTCCTTGACGGATTTCACGCGGTCGGAGACGACGATGAACGGGACGGCGTTCGTCGTGTGCTTCGTGAACGGCTGGTTGTTGACGTAGTCCATCATCTTGTCCGCGTTGCCGTGGTCTGCCGTGATGCAGACCTCGCCGCCGACTTCCTTGATGGCAGCCACAAAACGGCCGACGCAGCTGTCAACGGTCTCAACGGCCTTGACGACTGCTGGGAACACGCCCGTATGGCCGACCATATCGCAGTTCGCGTAGTTGAGAATGATGAAGTCGTACTTCCCGGAGCGGATGGCCTCGCAAACCTTGTCCGTGACCTCGACGGCGCTCATCTCCGGCTGGAGATCATACGTCGCGACTTTCGGGCTCGGCACGAGGATGCGGTCCTCGCCCTTGTACGGCTCTTCGACGCCGCCGTTGAAGAAGAACGTGACATGCGCGTACTTCTCGGTCTCGGCGATGCGCAGCTGCGTCATGCCCTGGTCCTGGATGACTTCGCCGAGCGTCTTGTCGATGGACTCAGGCGGGAAAGCGACTTTCGCATTCATGCCGTCCTCGTACTGGGAGAACGTCGTGAACGGAATCTTGAGGCTCTCGTCGCGCTCGAAGCCGTCGAATTTCTCGTCCGTGAACGCATGCGTGAGCTGGCGCGCACGGTCGGGGCGGAAGTTAAAGAAGATGGCGCCGTCGCCGTTCTTCATGCCCTCGTAGCCCTTGACGACGAACGGAACGACGAACTCGTCGTTGACGTCATTGCCGTAGCTGGCTTTGAGGCCTGCCACAGCGCTGTCCGAGGCAACGCCTTCGGCATGAGCGATGGCCTCATAGGCCTTCTGCTCGCGGTCCCAGCGATGATCGCGGTCCATCGCATAGTAGCGGCCGCTGACCGTCGCGATCGTGCCGACGCCGATTTCCTTGCACTTTGCTTCGAGCTCTTCGAGGTACGGCTGTGCGCTCTGCGGCGGCACGTCACGGCCGTCGAGGAACGCATGAACGTAGACGTCTTTGACGCCTTCGCGCTTCGCCATCTCGAGCAGTGCATAGAGATGATCCTGGTGGCTGTGGACGCCGCCCGGGGAGACGAGGCCCATCAGATGGACGGCACCGCCTTTTTCCTTCGCACCCTGCATGATCGAGAGCAGCGCTTCATTCTTGAAGAAGTCGCCGTTCTTGATGTCGCGCGTGATGCGCGTGAGCTGCTGGTAGACGAGGCGGCCGGCGCCGATGTTCGTATGGCCGACTTCGGAGTTGCCCATCTGGCCGTCCGGCAGGCCGACGAATTCGCCCGAAGCCTGCAGGTGGCTGGAGTTATAGTTTGCGAGGAGGCCGTCGAGGACCGGGGTCTTCGCCGCTTCCACCGCGTTGCTCTTGTCGAGCTTGCCGCCGAGGCCGCAGCCATCCATGATGATCAGGGCCACCGGTGCATTCTTGAGTTTTGCCATGTGTCTTGCTTTCTCCTTCTGTGTCAATCAGAAGTTGACGATCTCGCTGAAGTCTTTCGCCTTGAGCGAAGCGCCGCCAACGAGGGCGCCGTCGACATTCGGCTGCTTCATGAGGTCTTTGATCGTCGCAGGCTTCACGCTGCCGCCGTACTGGATGCGGATGCTGTCTGCTGCAGCCTGGCCGAACTTGCCAGCGACCGTCTCGCGGATGTGCTTGCAGACTTCCTCTGCCTGCTCGAAGGACGCCGTCTTGCCCGTGCCGATCGCCCAGATCGGCTCATAAGCGATGACGAGCTTGGCAACCTCTTCCGGCTTGAAGCCAGCGAGAGCCTCGAGCACCTGGAACGCGACCATTTCGAGATAGGAGCCGCGCTCGCGGATCTCGAGCGGCTCGCCGCAGCAGATGATCGGCGTGATGCCAGCAGCGAAAGCAGCATGAGCGCGCTTGTTGACGCCCTCATCCGTCTCGCCGAAATAGCCGCGGCGCTCGCTGTGGCCGAGGACGCAGTAGTCGACGCCGATTTCCGTCAGCATCTTCGTGGAGACCTCGCCCGTGAATGCGCCGTGGTCTTCCCAATGGACATTCTGTGCACCGACATGGATGTTCGTGCCTTTGACAGCGTCAGCGACAGAGGAGAGTGCCGTTGCCGTCGGGCAGACGACGACCGTGACCTTCGCATCCTTGACGAGCGGTGCGAGATCCTTGACGAGCGAAACGCCCTCAGCGATCGTGTTGTTCATCTTCCAGTTGCCAGCGATGATCGGAGTTCTTGCCATTTCGATGATACCTCCAAATATATTCGGAATACAGGCGGGAGAACTCCTCCCGCCTCCATTCCTGAAACATGAAATCGAATGTCTTATTTATCCGCGATGGCAGCGATGCCCGGCATCTCTTTGCCTTCGAGGAACTCGAGCGTTGCGCCGCCGCCCGTGGAGACGTGCGAAATCTTGTCCGTCAGGCCCGTCTTCTTGAGGGCTGCAACAGAATCGCCGCCGCCGACGATCGAGATGGCGCCGTTCTCCGTTGCCTTTGCAACAGCTTTTGCAACGGCCAGCGTGCCGCCAGCGAAGTCGTCATACTCGAACACGCCCATCGGGCCGTTCCAGATGACCGTCTTTGCGCCTTCGAGAGCCTTCGTGTAAGCCTCGGACGTCTTCGGGCCGGAATCAAGAGCATCCCAGCCATCTTCGACTTTGTCGACATCGACGATCTTCGTCTTGCCTTCCGTCGCATACTTCTTGTCTGCCGGGAACATGTTCGCGACTTTGAGATCGAGCGGCAGGACGACTTTGACGCCCTTGTCTTCCGCCTTCTTGAGGAGCTCGCGTGCGAGATCGTACTTGTCCGGCTCGCAGAGGCTGTCGCCGATCGGCAGGCCCTTGGCTGCATCGAACGTATGCGCCATGCCGCCGCCGATGATGATCGTGTCAACCTTGTCAATCATGTTGCTGATGACGCCGATCTTGTCGGAGACTTTCGCACCGCCGATGATGGCGACGAACGGACGCTGCGGGTTCTCGAGCGTCTTGCCGATGTAGTTGATTTCCTTCTCCATCAGGAAGCCAGCGACCGTCTCGAGATACTTCGGAACGCCTGCATTCGAAGCATGCGCACGATGGGACACGCCGAATGCGTCATCGACAGCGACATCAGCGAGCGATGCGAGCTGCTTTGCGAACTCGGGGTCGTTCTTCTTCTCTTCCTTGTGATAGCGGAGGTTCTCGAGCAGCAGGACTTCGCCCGGCTTCAGAGCCTTGGCCTTTTCCTCAGCCTCGGGGCCGACGCAGTCGGAAGCCCACTGCACGTCGCGCTTCAGCAGCTCGGAAAGGTGCTTGACGAGGTGCTTCGTGGAGAACTGCGGCTCGCGCGCCTCGGTCGGACGGCCGATGTGGCAGGCGAGCACGAGAGCTGCACCGTGGTCGAGCAGGTAGTTCAGCGTCGGCAGCGTGCGGACCATGCGCGTGTCGTTCGTGATGTTCTGGTTCTCATCGAACGGAACGTTGTAGTCCACGCGGACGAAGACTTTCTTGCCCTTGACGTCGATGTCTTTGATGGTTTTCTTATCCATACTGGTAACGCCTCCAAAATGAAATGGATTCACATGGAACCATAGAAAAGAGGCCCGGCCCAAACTTCGGCCGGACCTCTAAAGATCTTAGTCTTGTTCAGCTTTCAAGCTTCCAAGAGGAAATTATTTGACTTCCTCGGAGAAGTACTTGATCGTGCGAACCATCTGGCTCGTGTAGCTGTTCTCGTTGTCGTACCAGGAAACAACCTGGACAAGCGTGTTGCCGTCGCCCGTCGGGACAACCATCGTCTGCGTAGCATCGAAGAGGGAGCCGAAACGCATGCCGACAACGTCCTTGGAGACGATCTCGTCCGTGTTGTAGCCGAAGGATTCCGTCGCTTCCTTCTTCATCTGAGCGTTGACCTGGTCAACCGTGACTTCGCCCTTGACGACAGCATAGAGGAGCGTCGTGGAGCCCGTCGGGGTCGGAACGCGCTGTGCAGCACCGATGAGCTTGCCATCGAGTTCCGGAAGAACGAGGCCGATTGCCTTTGCTGCGCCGGAGGACGTCGGGACGATGTTCTCGGAAGCTGCGCGGCTGCGGCGGAGGTTGCCTTTGCGCTGCGGGCCATCGAGCGTCATCTGGTCGCCCGTGAAGGCATGAATCGTCTGCATGATGCCGCTCTTGATCGGAGCGAGGTCATTCAGAGCCTTTGCCATCGGAGCGAGGCAGTTCGTCGTGCAGGAAGCAGCGGAGATGATCTTCGTGCCAGCCGGAATCGTCTTGTGGTTGACGTTGTAGACGATCGTCGGGAGGTCTTTGCCAGCCGGAGCGGAGATGACGACTTTCTTAGCGCCAGCTTCGAGATGAGCGGAGGCTTTCTCTTTGGACGTATAGAAGCCCGTGCACTCGAGGACGACGTCGACGTCATGCTTTGCCCAAGGAATGTTCTTGGCATCCTTCTCGGCATAAATCTTGATCGTCTTGCCTTTGACCGTGATGCTGTCTTCGCCAGCCTCGACCGTGTCAGCATACTCGTACTTGCCCTGGGAGGAATCGTACTTCAGAAGGTAAGCGAGCATCTTCGGGCTCGTGAGGTCGTTGATAGCGACGACTTCATAACCCTCAGCGTCGAACATCTGACGGAATGCGAGACGGCCGATACGACCAAAACCATTGATAGCAACTTTTACTGCCATTTGAAAAATACCCCCTAAGTGATATAGAAGCTTTTTACTCCCTCATAATACAATATTCGGGGCCCGATTGTCAATGGAATTTCATAAACAAGAGCAATTCTTCCATTATTTTTTCTTAGCGAGGAAAGCCGCTTTGGGACGGCTTTCCTGTCCTTCAGCGGCTTTCATCATAAATGAGATTTATGCTTCCTGTTTTTTCTCGTTCTTCTCGAGCGCGAGCAGCGACTGCACGAGGATGGCACACTCGAGGCGCTTCTTCTGGATGGCGCAGCCAATCTCGTACGGCTTCCGGATGTCGCCGTGGAAGAGGTCGGCATTCGCATGGCAGCCGCCCGAGCAGAAGAACCTTGCCCAGCAATCGCGGCACTTTTCCTTGTTCAGCACATGGCTCTCGCGGAAATACTGCGGGAGCTCCGTGTTCGTCACGCCTTCCGTCAGCGAGCCGAGGCGGTAGCCCTCGCGGCCGACGAACTGGTGGCACGGATAGAGGTCGCCATTCTCCGCAACGGCGAAGTATTCATGACCTGCGCCACAGCCCGAAAGGCGCTTCGCGACGCACGGGCCGTTCGAAAGATCCATGTTGAAATGGAAGAACCAGAAGCCGTTGCCTTCGCGATGGCATTTCATATAGGCTTCGACGAGGCGGTCGTATTCCTCATAGACGCGCGGCAGGTCGTCCTCCGTGATGGCGTACGGGCTGTCCTTGAGCACGACAGGCTCCATCGAGAGGATGTCGAAGCCCTCGTCATGCATCGAGAGCACGTCCTTCGTGAAGTCGAGATTATTGTGCGTATACGTGCCGCGAAGATACGTATAGACGCCGCGATAATCCCATTCGCCGCCCCTGCGGCTCTCGATGCACTTTTTGAAATTGCGCACGGCGCGGTCGTAGCTGCCGTGGCCGCCGACATCGGGGCGCATGGCGTCATGGACTTCCTTGCGGCCATCGAGCGAGAGCACGAGAGAGAAATTATTGTCGTTGAGCCACTTGATATTCTCGTCATTCAGCAGCATGCCGTTCGTCGTCAGCGTGAGCTTGAATTTCTTGCCCGTCTCCTGCTCGCGTTTGCGCGCATACTCCGTGACAGCCTTGACCGTCTTCATGTTCATGAGCGGCTCGCCGCCGAAGAAATCGACCTCGCAGTGCTTGCGCGGGCCGCTCTTCTCAATCAGGAAGTCGATGGCCTGGCGGCCGACTTCCGGTGTCATGACGGCGCGTTCCTGGCCATAGCTGCCGCCGTCGCCGAAGCAGTATTTGCAGCGCAGGTTGCAGTCCTGCGCAATCATGAGGCAGAGCGACTTCACGAGGCCGTGCTGGCGGAACGTCGGCGGCACGTCGATATCGGGCGCGAAGAGCTGCTCCATGTCCATGAGCTCGTGGAGCTCGCCGAGCGCTTCGCGGATGTCGGATGCTGGATACGTCTGCTGCCAGGCAGCGACAACGTCCTCGTCATTCGTGCCGTCGAACGTGTCCATGAGGTCGTAGATCATCTTGTCGATGACATGCACGGCGCCGCTGTTCACATCGAGCAGGATGTACGTGCCGTTCTGCTCGAATTTATGGATTCTTTCTTTCACTTTCTTGAAAATCTCCTAACTTGCACAGAAGTTTCCCGTTTTTCCTATGACATGAAAAAGCCTTCCCTCCGATTGGAAGGAAGGCCCGTCTCATGCGATTATTTCTCGCAAACCTGATTTCCTACAGTGCAGGAAGTTTTGCATGCGGACTGGCAGGAAGCCTGGCACTCGCCGCAGCCGCCCGTCTTGAGCGATTTCTGCATCGTCGGCTTGTTGACCGTCTGGATGTGCTTCATCATAAAATCCCCCTTTTTCTCCCGAGTGGGAACATCTTTCTTTATTTTATCGTGTTTTGCCGCTTCATGCAAGGCTTTTTCAGCAAAACTCCATCTTCCGCGCGAAAAACGTCACGATGGAGAGCCCCATCGCGCGCGCAAAATCCTCCGCCGCTGCAAAATTCGCGCCGATGGCATCAGCTCCATGCGCGTCCGAACCGAGCGTCACATACCTGCCGCCGAGCTCATGATAGCGCGCATAGATAGGCGCAAGCTCCTTGAGCGCACGGCGGCTGCCGAGGCGGCGCGTATTGAGCTCGAGCACGACGCCCTGCGCGACAGCCGTGCGCAGCACCGCGTCAATCTCATCCGCGAACGCGCCGTACGAGAGCTCGGGATTCTCATATGGCGCCGTGCGCGCGATGTAATCGATATGGCCGAGCACGTCGATGAAGTCGTGGCACGCAATCATCTCCGCCATCGTGCGGAAGTATTCGCGGTAGAGCTCGTCCTTTTCACGGCCTTCGAAACATTCCTTCTCGTAGATGTCGATGCCGCGCAAGAGGTGCACGGAGCCGATGACGAGATCGAATGGCGCGCGCGCAACGAACGCGCGGCTCGCCTCTGCCGTCCCTGCCTGCATGCCGACTTCGATGCCGAGATGA
Source organism: Selenomonas sp. (assembly GCA_022773585.1). Taxonomy (GTDB): domain Bacteria; phylum Bacillota; class Negativicutes; order Selenomonadales; family Selenomonadaceae; genus Selenomonas_C. The sequence goes on from JALEZZ010000090.1 coordinate 37,723, forward strand.
AGATTGTCGCCGCGCAGCGGCTCGTACTGCTTCCAGTACGCTGCAGGGTCGAACGAAAAATCGAGCTCGCCCGGGAAATCGACATCGAGATGCTCTGTAAAGACGATGCCTAGCCCCCGCGCCCGCGCCGCCTTGAGCGCATCCTCGGCCGTCATATCCGAATCGGCAGAAAACGATGTATGGCTGTGGCTGTCAAAAATCATCGTGCCGCACCTTTCTCACGAATTCGTGGATGCCGCATACGCCTCTTCGAGCGCATGCGCGAGCTGGTCGGGGCACGACGTCGGACGCGCGCCGCACTTCGTGCCTTTGACGCGGCCGATGACATCGTCGATGTTCATGCCGACGACGAGCTCTGAAATGCCCGTTGTATTGCCGTTGCAGCCGCCCTCGAACGACACGCTCTTTATGGTCTTGCCGTCGAGATCGACCGTGATGCTCCGCGAGCACGTTCCCTTTGTTTTGTAAACGTATGACATATTTGTCGCCTCCTACGATTTCCCTCTATCTTATCCGATTTTCCCGCACTATGCAAGATGTGACGTCCGGCCATCCAGACATTCCGCCCTCGTGTTCAAAAAAATTTCCTCTTTGTCACGAATATTTTAAGATTTCACTAGATGAATTGTCCCATATGCGTTATAATAAGAATGAATTACCGAAAGGAGCCCGCGATGGACAGCGCATCTACCCCCACGTACCCGACCGCATTTTCAAAAGAGGTCTTCAACATGCTTGACGACCTCGACCAGCATCTCTATTTCCAGTGGGATCTCACGCGCGACTGCGTGACGCTGCACAAGCCCATCCCGCACCGCTTCCGCGAATTGCCGACCTGCGTGCCGCAGGCCTCGACGATGTTCTGGACGGAAAAGCTCATCCATCCGGAGGACCGCCCGATTCTGCACGCCTACCTCCACGCCATCTTCCGCACGCGCAAGACGGATCTCCCCATGCGCAAAGCGAGCTGCAAGCTCCGCATCCGCCATCACCGCGGCAGCTATCTCTGGGCCGAAGTACACATCATCACGTTCTTCGAAAACGGCCTCCCGACGGTCGCCTACGGCAACCTCCGCAGCATCCAGGCGCAGAAGCTCTGGCAGATGCGCATGCAGGCGAAAGCTGACCGCGACAGCCTCACAGGGCTCCTGCGCAAAGAAGCTGCCATCTCGCAGATGGAGAACTGCATCGACGGACTCGTTCCCGACCATGATCAGGCGGCCATGCTGCTCATCGACGCCGATGGCTTCAAGGAAATCAACGACAACTTCGGCCACCTCTTCGGCGACGGCGTGCTCTCCGAAATAGGCCGCACCATCAAAGACCATTTCCGCCAGAACGACATCAAGGGGCGCATCGGCGGCGACGAATTCCTCGTGCTGCTGCGCGACACGCAGGACGTCGACGGCATCCACCGCCACCTCGCCTCTCTCTTGCACCGCTTGCACCGCGACTACCAGAGCGGCGGGCGCACGCTGCCGTTTTCCATCAGCATCGGCGTCGCACTCTACCCTGAGCACGGCACGACATACCGCGACCTCTTCGCGCACGCCGACCGAGCTCTTTATGAAGCGAAGAGCCGCGGCAAGAACCAGTTCCAGTTCTACAAGCCGAAATTCTATCAAGCTGCCACGACGAAGAACAGCCGCGACCCGAACAGCACGGTCGACCTGCAGATGAAGGCGTTCGAAGACAACATGGTCGAATTCATCCTGCAGCTCTTTTATGAAACAAACAGCCCTGAGGCCACGATCAACTACACTATGAGCCTTTTAGGCCGCCTCTACAACCTCGACCGCGTCGTCATCTCGCGGCGCGATGCCAAGACCGGGCAATACGAAGAACTCTTCGAATGGGTCGGCCCCGACGGGAAATCCCTCACGGGCCCCCGCCAGACACGCATGGCGCTCGAACGCCGCCGCATGGTGCTCGAAGACGCGCGCCCGACCCCCTACGGCATCGTCTCCATCTGTGAAAACACGGAAGAACTCGGGCCGCGCTACGCGAAAATCGCTTACTTCTACGGGCTCCGCGCCTTTGCCTACAGCCTCATCCCACACGGTGCCGAAACCATCGGCTGCCTCGGCGTCGAATCCGTCCGTCCGATGACTGTCCGCAAAGAGCTCCTGCACAGCCTCAACCTCTTCGCCGTCCTGCTCGGCAACATCCTGTTGCCGCAGGATCGCGGCCTGCACATGCAGGAACGCTTCGACGTCATGAAGGACATCATCGACCATCTGCCAGGCATCGCCTACGTCGTCGACCGCCAGACGCTCGACATCGTCGTCTGCAACAAGCAGGCCAAGATCCAGATGTCCGGCCAGCCCCTCGAAGGGCATCATCCCTGCTACGAGCTCCTGCACCACCGCCACGTCCCCTGCCGCAACTGCCCGCTCGACTACCTCCTCGAAACCATCACCGGCACCTCCCACGCCGGCGGCCTCACGGCGGCCTGCCTCGAAAAGACGTCAGAAGACGGCCACCCGCTCGTGCTCATCACATCGTAAAAGTGCATATGAAAAGAAGCTGTTGCTTGATTTTGCAGCAGCTTCTTTGTTTTACGCAACAACGTACGCAAAAGATTTTATTCTTTTCCCCATGCATGCACGCCGTTCGTGCTGCCGAGGAGGTTCGGGTCGAACTGCGGTTCGAGTCCCTGCTTGCGCTCGGCGACGTAGTCATTGAGCGCAAGCTTCGCGTATTTCGCGAGGCGGGCGACGGCGTAGAGGTTCGTCAGGCACAGCAGACCCATGAAGAGGTCGGCGAGGTTCCAGACGAGCGTGAGTTCGGCGAGGCAGCCGAAGAGCACCATGAGCACGACGCCTGTGCGGAAGATGTTCAGCACTTTGCGTCCCGTCGCTTCATCATGCTCGAAGAATGCGATGTTGATCTCGCCATAGTAGTAATTGCCGACGATGGAGCTGAACGCAAAGAGCAGGATCATGAACGAGACGGCCGCCGGTGCGAGCTGGCCGAAGATCGAGGCGAGTGATGCCTGCGCGAGCGCGATGCCCGTGAGCTTGCCGCCGATTTCGTACTGGCCTGTCAGGAGCACGATGAATGCCGTGGCCGAGCAGACAATCCACGTATCGACGTAGACGCCGAACGACTGCACGAGGCCCTGCTTGACCGGATGCGAGACGTCAGCCGTCGCGGCCGCATTCGGCACCGAGCCTTCACCTGCCTCGTTCGAGAACAGGCCGCGCTTGATGCCCGTGAGGATGGCCGTGCCAATGCCGCCACCGACCGCCGCCTGCGGGCTGAACGCATCGTGGAAGATCAGCGCGAACATCGCGGGCACCTGGTCGATGTGCATGATGACGACGATGAGCGCAACGAGCAGATACAGGCCCGCCATGACTGGCACGAGCACTTCCGTGAAACGCGCAATGCGCTTCATGCCGCCAAAGATGACGAGCGCTGTGCAGACGCAGAGGAAGATGGCCGTAGCAATCGGCGGGATGGCAAATGCCGTCTGCGCCGAGAGCGCGATCGTATTCGCCTGCACCGAGACGTAGATGAGGCCGAACGTCACGGAAATCAGCACGGCGAAGAGCTTTGCGATGCCCGGCTGATGCAACGCGTTCTGGATGTAGTACGCCGGGCCGCCGTGGAACTTGCCATTGCCGCGCGGCAGCTTGTAAATCTGCGCGAGCGTGCTTTCGACAAAGCCTGTCGCACAGCCGAGGAATGCAATCGCCCACATCCAGAAGACGGCGCCCGGGCCGCCCGTGACGATGGCGATGGCCACGCCCGCGATGTTGCCGACGCCGACGCGCGAGGCCGTCGAGACGCAGAAGGCCTGGAACGAGCTGATGGCCTCTTTGCCCGAGCCTTTCGAGCCGATGCCCTCCGTCAGCACGCGCAGCATCTCGGGGAGCATGCGGAGCTGGACGAATTTCGTCGAGAGCGTGAACCAGATGCCGCAGCCGACGAGCACGATGATGAGCACGTACGACCAGAGGATGTTGTTGACGGCATCGACGAGACTGCTGAAAACTTCCATAAAATCACTGCCTTTGCTGGAATTTTTTATGCATGAATGCTATTGTTATTATATGGGACGTGATATAGGTTGTCAACGTGAAATGTCAACCTGTTTCATGCCAAGAGACGTTTTCCAGCAGGAGGGATTTCATGAAAGCTGTGGTCGACAAAAGCCTCTGCGTGGCCTGCGGCGCTTGCGCAGACACGTGCCCGTGGGTGTTCCGCATGGGGGCGGACGGGCTCGCAGAGGCTTATCGGGGATTCGGAAGGACGGAGCTCGATGCAGCAGAGGATGCTGCTCAGGATTGTCCGGTCGGGGCGATCACGCTCAGCCGATCATCGTCTTGCTGTCGTCTTCGACGTTCGAAATCGTGCCGATGCCGAAGTTTTTGACCAGCACATTCGCTACGTTTTTCGAAAGGAAAGCCGGGAGCGTCGGGCCGAGGTGGATGTTCTTGACGCCGAGGTGCAGCAGGGCCAGCAGGACGATGACGGCTTTCTGCTCGTACCAGGCGATATTGTAGGCAATCGGCAGCTCGTTGACATCGTCGAGCCCGAAGACCTCTTTGAGCTTCAGCGCAATCAGTGCGAGGCTGTAGCTGTCGTTGCACTGGCCCGCGTCGAGCACGCGCGGGATGCCGCCGATGTCGCCGAGGTCGAGCTTGATATACTTGTACTTCGCGCAGCCTGCCGTCAGGATGACCGTGTCCTTCGGCAGCGCCTTTGCGAACTCCGCATAGTAGTCGCGGCTCTTCATGCGGCCATCGCAGCCTGCCATGACGACGAACTTCTTGATGGCACCGCTCTTGACGGCCTCGACGACCTTGTCCGCGAGCGCGAAGACCTGCTCATGCGCGAAGCCGCCGACGATCGTGCCCTGCTCGAGCTCTTTCGGTGCCGGGCACTTCTTCGCCATTTCGATGATCGGCGTGAAGTCCTTCGTGCCATCGGCGTTCGCCTCGATGTGCGGGCAGCCGGGGAAGCCGACCGCGCCCGTCGTGAAAATGTGCGCCTTGTAGCTATCTTTCGGCGGAACGAGGCAGTTCGTCGTCAAGAGCACCGGTCCGCCAAACGCCTCGAACTCTTCTTTCTGCTTCCACCAGGCATTGCCGTAGTTGCCCGCGAAGTTGTCGTATTTTTTGAAGAACGGATAGTAATGCGCTGGCAGCATCTCGCCGTGCGTGTAGACATCGACGCCCGTGCCCTTCGTCTGCTCAAGCAGCATCTCGAGGTCTCTGAGGTCATGGCCGGAAATCAGGATGGCAGGATTCTTGCGGACACCGAGATCGACCTTCGTGATCTCCGGGTTGCCGTAGTGCTCCGTGTTCGCCTTGTCAAGGAGCGCCATCGTCTGAACGCCCCACTTGCCCGTCTCGAGCGTCAGCGCCGTCAGGTCATCGGCCGAAAGGCTGTCATCGAGCAGCTTTGCGATCGTGGTCTGGAGGAACGCATCAATCGTCTCGTCCTCTTCGTCGAGGGCATTCGCGTGCTTGAGGTATGCCGCGAGGCCCTTGAGGCCGTACGTGATGAGCTCGCGAAGGCTGCGCACATCCTCGTTCTTCGTCGCGAGCACGCCAACATCATCGGAAGCCGCCTTGGCATCAAATGCCGAAGCATCTGCCGTCCAGAGTGCAGCAGCCGGGAGCTTCGATGCATCCTTGAGCTGGCCCTTGAGCTCGTCCTTCACGGCGAGCGTCTTCTCGATGCGGGCAATCAGTGCCTCGCGGTCGAAGTTCGCATTCGTGATCGTCGCAAAGAGGTTCACGGAAACGAGATGGTTCACATCCTTCGTGACCTTGCCGCCTTCGGCACGCAGCTGCGTCGTGACAGCCGAGAGGCCTTTCGTCGTGTAGATCAGGAGATCCTGCATCGCGGCGACCTCCGGCTTCTTGCCGCAGACACCGACCTGCGTGCAGCCCTGGCAGCGGGCCGTCTCCTGGCACTGGAAGCAAAACATCTTGTTATCCATAGGAAATCTCTCCTTCGCTTTTATAAAACACACATCGTGATTCGTTGCTTTCGATGGCTTTATCATAGCATGGCGGATGCGGGCTGACAGTAACAGATGTTACACATAGAAAAATCGCCAGACAAATGCCTGGCGATTTTTCAGTAGTGCGGATGTGCTTTGACGTAGTCCACAGGGCGGCTCCAGTCAACATGGACGTCGGTGTTCTCCCAGAGGCGCGTGAGGGCGAGCTGGAAGTTTTCCTTGCTCGACCACGGCTCGATCGTCTCTTCCGTGAAATCCATGAGCGTCTCGTGCGGGACCTGGAGCGTCAGCGGCTTGCCGAGGAAATTCTCGGCCTTCTTCTTGCCCTCGTCGCTGCCGAGGGTCACGGTGATTTTCTTTGCGGCTTCGTCGTATTCGATCCAGCCGAGGTCGTCGCCATAGCTCACGGCAACGCTATATGGTTCTGCCATCCAAAATTTCCCCTTTTCATCTATTCTTTCATCCATTATAATAGCTCCGAACGGAATTGTACACCTAGCAACCAATTTTTTACAGAAAGACAGGCGATTTTTTGTATACGGAATATCTCACGCTCGGGGCCGTGCTGCTGCTCTCGTATCTCGGCCACAACATGACGGTCGTCTATGCAACGCTCATCGTGCTCGCACTCAAAGTCATCGGCGTGCTCGGCATCACGTCGCCGCTCGCGGCGCTCGGTTCGCACGGCCTCCACTGGGGCATCATCCTGCTGACGGCCGCGATTCTCGTGCCGATTGCAACGGGCGAAATCACGATCAGCACGATGATTGACTCGTTCAAATCCCCCGCCGGCCTCATCGCCATCACGGCGGGCCTGCTCGCGGCCATCGCGGGCGGCGGCGGCGTCAAGCTGCTCGCCGTCGATACCGAGCTCATTCCCGCACTCATCATCGGGACGATGGTCGGTGTCATCGCGTTCAAAGGTGTCGCCGTCGGCCCGCTCATCGCAGGCGGCTTGACGTACTTCATTCTGTTTCTTATGAAGCAGTTCCAGTAAGGCCCAGAAAGAACAAAAATATTCTCGCATTTCTTCTTTTGTCAAGACTTGTATCCATGTTTTTTTTATGATATAGTGACATACAAAGAAGGAACCGCCTGAGATGTGCGTGGGCTTCTGATTATGTCGAACCTACACTTTTATAAGGGAACCCGATTTGATTCTCGTGGACGTTCACTCGCAAGTTACGAATCAACGGAAGCGCGACTTAAGGTACCCACCTGCTATCCGCAGGTTTTCGACATAGTAAGCGAACGGCATTTTGGACCCCTTTTTTAATGAGGCTTGCTGATTTTCATCGGCAAGCCTCATTCGCGTATCTTGGGGCAGTCATGGCAGGATGTTGTCCGCCCATCTTGCCGCATCTTTTCCGCTCTGTCTTCGTCGGCAAATCCTCGACGTAGCGCTGCTACGTCTTGCGGTTTGCCTCCTTGTCAGAACGAAAAATCTGTGGCAATCTGGACGAACCTCACCTGCCATGACTGCCCCTGTTATTTTAATATATTTTTTCCAAACTTATTTTTCAGTGCGTCAATAACATCATAGAGTTTTTCTTTTTTCTCGTTTTTTTCTTCGCCGAACAGCGCGAGCTCTTCGGCTTCGTCGAAGTTGCTGCCGCTGATGCCGAGAAGGCGGATGCCGCCTGTGGGATGGAGATCGTGGTAGAGCTGTTTCGCCGTCGCGTAGATTTCATCGTCGAAATGCGTCGGACGGTCGAGCGTCTTGCTGCGCGTCCAGGTATGGAAGTCGCCGCGACGGCATTTGAGCGTGATGGTGCGCGCTTTGCGGCCAGCGCGGCGCAGGCGCCAGCCGACTTCTTCAGCGAGGTGGCGGAGCTGGCGCTTGATGATAGCAGGGTCGCGCAGGTCTTCTGGATACGTGATTTCGCGGCCGATGGACTTCTGCGGGCCGCGCGGCGCGACGGGGCGGTCATCATGGCCGAGGCTCAGCGCGCGGAGCTGCTGCGCCGTCTTTTCGCCGAAGTTCTGGCGGAGCTTCAGAGGCGCGAGCTTTGCGAGGTCGCCAACCGTCTGAACGTGCAGCAGATGCAGGCGTGCCTCGGTCTTTTTGCCGACGCCCCAGATGCGGCTGACGGGCAGCGGCCAGAGGAAGGCGCGGATGCCCGCTTCGTCCGCTGGCACTTCGACGAGGCCATCCGGTTTTTCAAGGTCGGAGGCGATTTTCGCGAGGAACTTGTTCGGCGCGATGCCGATGGAGGCGACGAGCTGCGTTTTTTCGCGGATGGCCGCCTTGAGCCGCACGGCATAGTCATGCGGCGATTTTGCGAGACGCTCCATGCCCGTCATGTCGAGAAAGGCTTCGTCGATTGAGAGGGGTTCGACGACGGGCGAAAAGGCATGGAAAATCGCGAAGACTTCCTGCGAGGCCTCTTTGTAGAGCGGGAAGCTCCCCGGGATGAAGATGCCCTGCGGGCAGAGGCGCTTCGCGCGCTCCATGGGCATGGCAGAATGAACGCCGTATTTTCGCGCCTCGTACGAACAGGTCGAGACGACGCCGCGGCCCGAAAGGCCGCCGATGATGAGCGGCTGGCCGCGATATTCGGGGTGCTCGCGCTGCTCGACGGAGGCGAAAAAGGCGTCCATATCGACGTGAAAGATAACTCGTTGCATGGCATTCCCTTCGCAGATAACAATCGAGAAATTGATAGTTTCTACCTTCGACACTCCCCCCGCCCTTCGGGCCCTCCCCCCTCTGGGACAATGTCATTAAGTTAAGAGACAGGCCCCCTCTAGAGGGGGCTGTCAGCGAAGCTGACTGGGGGAGTAGTTGGGTGCTGGAGTCAAACAAACATGCCAAACGTTGCTAAAGGACTTTAGCGACGACTGCTTTCTTGTCAGTTTCAGCATCCTACTACTCCTTCCACCGCTTCGCGGTCCCCCTCCCTCTAGAGGGAGGCTGAAGTTTGAATGACTTCACGCTTAACTTAATG
>JALEZZ010000056.1 GCA_022773585.1 Selenomonas sp.
ATAATCCATGGAGAGGACATTCCTTTGTGTGGATTTACATTGTCGATATGCATTTCCACATCTTAGCGGATGTCTTCTTTTTTGACAACATGAATTATTCTTCGAAACTATTCAATCCCACAAGTTTTGTGATTGAACCAGTTTTTTTCGTACTATTTACTTTGTCACGCAGGGGACTCCCCCCGCCGCTCACGCGGCCCTCCCCCCTCTGGGAAGGGGGCTATTTTAGGCGTGGCGCGTGACCGAGACCTCGACGTAGTCGAGCGAGCCGGAAATCGGCACGTTCGGCTTGCGGACGGTCGTCGTCACGGCAGCATAATGCGAATACTTCTTCAGCAGCTTGTCGCCGATGTGGCCGCAGAGCGCCGAGAGCGTCGTGAAGCGCTTGTTCTCCGTCACGTCCTTCACGATGTCATAGACGGCAGCGATATCGACGCCGTCCTTGATATCGTCTGTATCGCAGACCGTGTCGTCTTTCGTATCGACTGTCACGTCGAGATAGAATTTCTGTCCCTGTTCACGCTCGTACTCATAGTAGCCGTGAAAACCGTAAAACATCATGTTCTTGATACTGGCTGTTGCCATTTCGATCACTCCCATGCAGATAATTCTTCACTATATTTGTCTTATTCGCGACAGACTGAGAAAATCCTTCCAAGCACAGGATTTTCTTTTTCTTTTTCGTGCCTTGCGCGATACTTTGCGGACCGTTACAATAAGATAGAAGGAAATCGAAAGGAGCTGATTCTATGGGAGACGTCTTCATGGTCGTGCTCATCTTCCTGATGATCTCGTATGCATTCTGGAACGAGCTGTTTACGAACTAAAAAGAGGGGAGGCCGAAGGCCTCCCCAAAATGCAGTAGAAGTTTTCTTTTTTACATGACACGACGTGCGCCGATGTAGCACGAACCCCAATAGGAACTGTACAGGGACGCGATGGAGACACCGCTCGAAGAAGCTGCATTGATGAAATTGCCATCTCCGAGATAGATGCCGACGTGAGACGGACCCGCTTCATACGTCGAGAAGAAGACGAGGTCGCCAGGCACGAGCTCCGCCGTCGAGACAGCGTAGCCGCACTCATACTGTGCGTCCGCCGTGCGCGGCAGGTAGATGCCCGCATTCGCGAAGACATAGCGTACGTAGCCGGAGCAGTCGAAGCCGCTCGGCGTCGTCCCGCCAAAGACGTAGGGGACGCCGAGATACTGCATCGAGTCTGCGACGACGCGGCGTCCGATGCTGCTCGTCCCGCGGCTGACCTCCGGCATGGCCTTCCCGAGGAGAGCCGTGTACGTGGAGGGACCAACGAGACCGTCTGCATCGAGGCCTCTCGCGACCTGGAATGCTTTTACCGCCTCAGCCGTAGCAGGACCGAAATCCCCATCGGCCGCGACATCGTAGCCGAGACTGGCCAATTGCCCTTGAATCTCCGCTACATCGCTGCCCTGGTCACCGACACGGAAGGCCGAAGCCCCGCAGATGGCAGTGAACCAGCACAGCAGGATCGTGGTGAGCGCAAACATGCGCAGTGCTTTACTCAAAAAGCCACTCCTCTCTCTATTCGCCTACGAGGTTAGCTGCCGGGTTCGGGTAGAGAAGACCACCCGCGCTCTCACCGTTGCGTTTCGGCGCCCCGGTGAAAGCGTTCACCCCAAAATCATTTGGTTCCCCCGCTCCTGGGCTGGATTCGGCTTCCTTATATAAAACCCATATCTACTACAGCAGGATTGCTGTGGTATTCTATCCTCTCGTCAATCCGTTGATGAATTCCCCGCTTTCATTTCCTTTCCAGAAAACGGCCTGACACAAAATCAAGGCTGCCTCTATGACAGCCTTGTCTTTTCGCGCTAAATACAAGCAGTCAATAAGCCGAGTTCTGTTCCGCTTTCGCGGTGACAATCATTTATCTAGACCGTACGTTGCCGTACGGCTCAAGCGACGCAACCCGGAAGGTCGGCGGGCAACCTCAACCCTTCCCTATTCGGTCTTGCTCCGTGTGGGGTTTGCCAAGCCAGACAGTCACCTGCCTGCTGGTGCGCTCTTGCCGCACCTTTCCACCCTTGCCTAGCATGGCCAGGCGGTCTCCTTCTCTATGGCACTTTCCCTAGGGTCACCCCCGCTGGACGTTATCCAGCACACTGCCCTGCGGAGCCCGGACTTTCCTCATCTGCCATTCGGCAGCCGCGATTGTCTTGACTACTTATATTAACGAAATTTATTCTAGCACTTTCGTCGCACTCTGTCAAGGTCGTTACAATTTTCGGACAAGTGACCTTTTCGTGGCGAAGATTTTCGCGTATAATGGAGATATAATAAGAACAATTCCGTTATATCTTCTGCTTCCAAAGTTTTCAGAAAGAAGGAATCTTTTCATGAGCACTCCGCATATCGCTGCTGAAAAAGGCCAGATCGCCGAACGCATCCTGCTGCCGGGCGACCCGCTCCGCGCGAAGTTCATCGCCGAGAACTTCCTCGACGGTGCAAAAGAGTACACGCACGTCCGCAACATCCTCGGCTACACGGGCACGTACAAGGGTGTCCCCGTCTCCGTCCAGGGCACGGGCATGGGCATCCCGTCCATCTCCATCTACGTCCACGAACTCATCCACGAGTACGGCTGCAAGAAGCTGCTGCGCGTCGGCACCTGCGGCGGCATGCATCCCGATGTGCATCTCAGGGACGTGCTGATTGCTCAGGCCGCCACGACGGATTCTTCCATCATCCGCAACATCTTCGGCGGCAGCATCAACTTCGCGCCGATTGCAGACTTCGACCTGCTCTCGAAGGCCGTCGCCAACACGAAGAAGCTCGGCCTCCGCGCAACGGTCGGCAACATCATCTCTGTCGACCGCTTCTACGATGACGAAATCGACAACGACAAGCTCCGCCAGTACGGCATCCTCGGCGTCGAAATGGAAGCAGCTGCGCTCTACACGCTCGCTGCCGGCGCCCATGTCCAGGCGCTCGCGCTCTTCACGGTCAGCGACCATCTGCTGACGGGCGAAGCCTGCTCGGCAGAGGAACGCCAGACGAGCTTTAACGACATGATCAAGATCGCGCTCGAGACGGCAATCGAAGACTGAACTCCCTCTATAGAAATTAAAGGCGTTGCTTTCGCACCCGCGGAAGCAACGCCTTTATTATTGGTATGATGTGCAGGGGACTCCCACCACCGCTTCGCGGTCCCCCTCCCTCAATGAGGGAGGCTTTGGTTCGGGAATCCTCATGCTTAAATCGCGTAGAAATTGACGAGCTTTGCATCGAAGATGCCGTCGAGGGACTTGATGGTCTCGACAACATTTTCGGGGATGTCGTCGTCGATGGTCAGGACCATGAGGTTCGTCTCCTGATCCTTCGTGCCGCCGACCTGCATGCCGCCGATGTTGATGTGGGCGTTGCCCATGATGGAGCCGATCGTGCCGATGACGCCCGGACGGTTGATATGCGGCATGACGAGGATGCGCTTGTGCGGATCGACATCGACGCGGAAGCCGTTGATTGTGACGATGCGGGCATCGTCGCCGAACAGCGTGCCGGCAGCCTCGACTTCCTTTCCACCCGCCTTGACCGTGACGGTGATGAGATTCTGGAAGCTGCCTGCATCCTTCTCTTTCTTCTCGGAGACCTTGATGCCGCGCTCTTTTGCGAGGCCCGGTGCATTGACGTAGTTGACTTCGCCCTCCATGACGGGACTCAGGATGCCCTTGATGGCCGCCGTCGTCAAAAGCGTCGTGTTGACATCCGTGATTTCGCCTTCGAATTTGACCTCGACGCTCTCGATTGGGCCGTCCGCGAGGCCCGTGACCGTGCAGCCAAGGCGCTCGGTCAGCGTCAGATACGGCGAAATGACCTTCATGACTTCCGGCGAGACCGGCGCCATGTTGACAGCCGTCGCGACCGGCTCGCCGTGGAGCGCCGCGATGATGCCCTTCGAGACGTCAAGCGAGACGCCGATCTGTGCCTCGACGGTCGATGCGCCAAGATGCGGCGTCAGGACAATGCCCGGCACGCCGACGAGCGGATGGTCTTTCGTGACCGGCTCGCTCGTGTAGACATCGATGGCCGCGCCAGCGACCAGCCCGGACTTCACGGCCTCGGCAAGATCCTCCTCGACGATGATGCCGCCGCGTGCGCAGTTCACGAGGCGCACGCCCTTCTTCATCTTCTTCATCTGCTCCATGCCGATCATGCCCTTCGTATCCGGGGTCAGCGGCATATGGACGGTGATGAAGTCAGAACTCTCGATGAGCTCGTCAAACGTGACGACCTTGACACCGAGCGCTTTCGCGCGCTCTTCATTGATATAGGGGTCGTAAGCGATGACGTTCATTTCAAAGGCCAGTGCGCGCTTCGCAACGCCCGAGCCGATGCGGCCCATGCCGACGACGCCAAGCGTCTTGCCGCGGAGCTCGACGCCGACGTACTTCTTGCGGTTCCACTCGCCCTTCTGCATCGTCTCATTCGCAATCGGGATGTTGCGCGACATCGCGAGCATCATGGCCATCGTGTGCTCCGTCGCCGCAATCGTGTTGCCGCCCGGAGAGTTGATGACGATGATGCCGCGCGCCGTCGCGGCCGGGATGTCGATGTTGTCGACGCCGACGCCGGCGCGGCCGATGATCTTGAGGTTCTTCGCGCGGTCGATGACTTCCTTCGTGATCTTCGAAGCGGAGCGCACCATGATCGCGTCAAACTCCGGGATGATCTCGAGGAGCTCTTCCTTCGGCAGCTTGTCCTTGACGACGACTTCGAACTCTTTCTGCAAGAGCTCGATGCCCTTCGGGGAAATTCCATCTGCTGCTAAAACCTTCATTTGTCCATCTCTCCTTCTTGACTGCTTGACCTCTCAGGCAGGACGCCGGATTCTAAAAAAAGCTCCGCCCCAGCATTGGGGCGAAGCTTCCTGCTTCACGGTGCCACCCAGTTTTTTGCAAACTGCAACTCATCTGTGCGCTATCGGGCACGCCCGTCTGGCTCATCGCCAGCCGCTCCGAGGCGGAACGACAACCCTTGCCGCTGGCTTTCACCAACCGCCAGCTCTCTACGAGGCTCCTGCTGCTGCTTCCTCTTCATCGCGTTCTTTGTATTCATCATACGTAATTCTTCATACGTACGCGTTCATTATAAATCATCCTCTCAGCCTCGTCAAGTGTGCGCGAGAAAAAAACATGTTTTTCTTTTCGTGCTTGCTTTTCTGGTTTTTTCGCGCTAGAATATAACAAACTGACAACTGGAAACGAAGACGTTTCGAAACTGTGGGGAGGTTTTTCCTTTGGAAGCAAATCGCATCTACAACTTCAATCCCGGCCCGGCGACGCTGCCGCTGCCCGTCCTCAAGGAAGCACAGGCAGAGTTCCTGAACTTCCGCGGAAGCGGCGAATCGATCCTCGAGATCAGCCACCGCGCGAAGGAATACGCAGCGATGCAGGACGAGGCGAAAGCCGACATCAAGAAGCTCATGGATCTCGGCGACGACTATGAAGTCCTGTTCATGACAGGCGGCGCGAGCACGCAGTTCGCCCTGCTGCCATTGAACTTCGCTTCGAAGGAGCATCCGGGTGCTTACGTCCTCTCCGGCAGCTTTGCAGAAAAAGCGTACAAGGAAGCCGAGCACCTCGGCATCGGCGTCATCGCAGCCTCGAGCAAGGACGGCGGCTACAAGCACATCCCGCAGCAGGACGAGCTCAAGATTCCTGCGGATGCCGCCTACGTCCACCTCTGCTACAATAACACGATCTACGGCACGGAGTACCACTACATCCCCGATACGAAGGGCGTGCCCCTCTTTGCCGACATGTCGAGCGACATGCTCTCGCGCCCGATTGATTTCAGCAAATTCGACTTCATCTATGCCGGCGTCCAGAAGAACCTCGGCCCGGCCGGCGTGACGCTCGTCGTCGCAAAGAAGTCGTTCCTCGAAAAGAGCCCCGAGGAGCTGCCGACGATGTTCAAGTATGCGACGTTCCTCAAGAAGGACTCGCTCTACAACACGCCGCCAGCCTTCAACATCTACATGGTCGGCAAAGTCGCACATTGGATTCTCACAGAGGGCGGCCTGCCGGAGATGGCGAAGCGCAACAAGAAGAAGGCAGACCTGCTCTATGGCGTCATCGACGCTTCGAACGGCTACTATCGCGGCCATGCCGAAAAGGAAAGCCGCTCGTTCATGAACGTCACGTTCCGCCTGCCGAGCGAAGAACTCGAGAAGAAGTTCGTCGCCGAAGCGCTCGCCGAAGGTCTCGGCGGCGTCAAGGGCCACCGCAGTGTCGGCGGCATGCGCGCGTCGATCTACAACGCCATGACGTACGAAGGCGTAGAGAAACTCGCCGACTTCATGCAGAAGTTCCAGAAAGCGAATGCCTGACCCATCGCGTCAAAAACTTTCCAACGAAAGTCCCTGCATAATTTATCGAAAATGCGATAAAAACATAACAACAGACCATCGAGTAGGAGGAATTTCTGATTAGAAATCCCGACCTCTCACACCACCGTGCGTACCGTTCGGTACACGGCGGTTCCTTAGTTTTCGCTTACTTGCCGGTAATAGCCCGTCATGGTGATATAGCCAAGGCGGGCTATTTC
>JALEZZ010000069.1 GCA_022773585.1 Selenomonas sp.
AAGCTTTCAATCGTCTCGTTCGACTTGCATGTGTTAAGCACGCCGCCAGCGTTCGTCCTGAGCCAGGATCAAACTCTCCATAAAAGAGCCGTTAGCGCTTTAGCGCTTACGGATATTTTAGCCATTTGCCGTCAGGCAAATGGCTTCCATTCTTTTTTGAAGAACCTTGATTGGCTCTAATTATCTTTGGTACGATTCTTCATCGTAAAAGAATTGCCGATTGCTATGTACATATGTTCGTTCATACCAATCGATGTTTTTGTGTGATGCTTTCGCATCAGCTAACATCTGGCTTTATCATGTGTTGCATGATAATCTACATTGTTTAGTTTTCAAAGAACACCCGTGATTCTCTCTGGAAGCTTTTGAAAAGCTCTTTCGTGAATCAGCTTCTATATGATACCTCAGCGCGTTTGCTTTGTCAAGAAGAATTTTGAATTTCTTTTTTTCGAAGCAGCTTCGCTTCATTGGTTTCATCGTTGTCCGCGGTGCTGTGCTCTCGCTGTCTGCCGCCGACTTGTAATATGATACACGGTTCGTCCCTTCCTGTCAACACTTTTTTGAGATTTTTTTTGCTTTACTTTTTTTAGTACCTAGTATAAAATTTACTTGATTTGAGCAAACAGGGATTGAAAAGAAAGAAGGGGTCTCTATTATGTTGGTACACGAGCTTGCCCGCCAGGGTGCACCGGATGATGTGGCAATCATCGATCACGACCGCCGTTTCACGTATCGGGAATTTGACGAGGCTGTCACGAACTGCCGCGACCGCCTCCATGCTGCCGGCATCAAGATGGGCGACCGCGTGGGCATCTTTTCGCGCAACAGCGCGGAGTACGTCTTTGCGTATTTCGGCATCGCCTCGCTCGGCGCCATCGCGGTTCCGATCAACTTCCAGCTGAGCAATCGCGAGATCGCTTTCATTATAAAGGATGCAGGCATCAAGTTCCTGATGACGAATGAGCCGCTGAACCTCGTCGATGCGATGGCACAGCTGCGCTGCGACATCAAGGTCCGCCAGATCGACATCCGCACGTGCGGCCGCAAGAAGGAAGGTCTGCCGCCCGCGCCGCCGCTGCCGGGTACCTTTGACGAACATCATCCGTGCGTCATCATCTATACGTCGGGCACGACGGGCACGCCGAAGGGTGCTGTGCTTTCGCATCGCAATCTGACGTACAATACCTGGCAGATGGAGTGGATGGGCTGCAAGCCGGAGCACATCGTGCTCTGCGTGCTGCCGATGTATCACTGCTTCGGCTGGACGTGCTCGGTGCTCTATTCCTTCTATAAAGGTGCGACGGTCGTCATTCTCGACCAGTTCACGCCGAAGGAGACGATTGCGACCATCCGCAACGAAAAGGTCACCGACCTCTATATCGTGCCGTCCATCTGCAGCCTGCTGACGAAGCTCGCGAGCCCGGAGGACATGCAGTCGGTGCGCCTCGTCGTCTCCGGCGGCACGACGCTGCCGATGAAGATCCAGACGGATTTCACGAACAAGTTCGGCGTGTCGATCTGCGAGGGCTACGGCCTCTCGGAGTCGAGCCCCGTCGTGACGATGAATCCGCCGGGCAAGGCGAAGACGGGCTCCATCGGCCCGGTCGTGCCGGGTATCCGCTGGCGCATCGTCGACGGCAACGGCGATGATGTGCCACGCGGCGAGACGGGCGAGTTCGTCATCAAGGGCGACAATGTCATGCTCGGCTACTGGAACCTGCCGGAGGCGACGCAGGAAGCGCTGCGCGGCGGCTGGCTGCACACGGGCGATGTCGCGCGCATCGATCCCGATGGCTACATCTACATCGTCGACCGCCTCAAGGACATGATCATCAGCATGGGCGAGAACATCTACCCGCGCGAGGTCGAGGAGCTCGTCTACCAGTTCCCGGGCATCGCCGAGGCGGCCGTCATCGGCATCGAGGACAAGCTGCGCGGCCAGGCGGGCGCCTGCTTCTACAGCCTGCACGAGGGCGCGAGCATCAACATCCGCGAGCTCAAGAAGTTCCTGCAGGCAAATCTCGCGCTCTTCAAGATTCCGCGCGAGTTCCACGAGCTGCCGCATCTGCCGCGCACGGCGACGGGCAAGATTGCGAAGCGCGCAATCCTCAAGGAATTCATGGATCAGAAAGCGCTCGGAAAAGCAAAATAAGGAAAAAGCAGCCCCCGGCTGTCCGATGGAATTCGGATGGCCGGGGGCTGTTCGATGTCTTGCTCTTTTATTTTCCGAGAATTTCGCTGTAGATGTACCCTTCCCGCACGCCGGAGTCGCTGTACGTGATGGTCTTTGCGCCGAAGTGCTGGCAGACGACATGGGCGATGGTGAGGCCGGGGAGGATGGTGGGCAGGCGGTCGGGGACGGCGCGCATGAGGAGGACGACGTCTTCCTGCGCGAGCGCGCGGTCACTCGTGAAGCGGCGGATGAGTTCGGGGAGTTTCCTCGCGTCGATGGCGAGGTTGTCCGCTGGTTTCTGATAGACGGCATTGTAGAGGGCGAGGCCGCTCTTGAATGTGCCGCCGATGCCGGCGAGCTCGGCGACGCGCAGGTCAGAAAAGGCGTCTTTCGCGCCCTCGGTGACATAGCGTTCCGCGCCATCGAGGATGCGGCCAGCTTCTTCTTCCATGCGGCGGCATTCGGCGAGCGTCGGCAGGACGTCGCCTGTGAAGCGCGCATGGAAGTCCGTTGCGCCGAGCGGCAGGCTGACTTTCTGCTGGATCTTGCCGCTTTCAAATGCGACGAGCTCCGTGCTGCCGCCGCCGATGTCGACGAGCAAGCCGCTCTCGTGGCCGAAGGCATGCGTCGCGCCGATGAAGTCGAACGTGGCTTCTTCGTCGCCCGAGATGACGCGGATGGAAAGGCCCGTGCGGCGCTCGATCTCGGCGACGGCTTCGCGGCTGTTCTTCGCGTTGCGCAGCGCGGCCGTCGTGAAGGCGGCGACGTGCGTGATGTGGAAGCAGTGCAGGAAGGAGACGAATTCTCCAAGAATCTCGACGGCCTTGTCGATGCCCTGCTGCGTCATGACGCCGTCTTTGACATAGGCCGCGAGGCCGACGACGTGCTTCTTTTTGAGCAGCATGTCGATGTCGCCGCCATGGATGTCGTAGATGGCCATGCGGACCGTGCTCGAGCCGATGTCGATGATTCCATGAAGCATAAGCTGTCTCCTTCCTTGTCGCACCCGCGGAAGATACGGCGTACCATTTCATCTGTCGTGCAGGGGACTCCCTCAGTCAGCCATTCGGCTGACAGCTCCCTCTGAGAGGGAGCCAACGCACATCGAGTTCCTTAACTTAATGACATTGCCTCTGAGCGGGGGGCTCCTTAAAGGAAAGCCTCCCTCTTTGAGGGAGGGGGACCGCGAAGCGGTGGTGGGAGTCCCCTGTACGTCGCTACCTATCGCACTTGCCCCGCTTCCGCGGGTGCGAGCACGAATTTCTTCAGCGCTTGAATCCGCTGCCTGTGACTGGCACGACGACTTTGTAGTTGTCGGGCTTGCCGTGGGTGAAGAATTTCTTGGCCGCTGCGAGGCCGGCGGCGGCGGAGAGCTCGGCGTAGACGCCGCGGCGGCCGAGGTCGGCGCGGGCTTCTTCGAGCTCCTGCTGCGTGACGGTCATGACGTCGCCGCCGCTCGACTCGATGGCGAACAGCATTTCCTGCAGGCGCTTCGGGCGCTCGATGGAGAAGTTCGGGTCTTCGAAGACGATGCCGTCTTCCTCTTCCTCGACGGGGATGCCGCGCTTTTCCATGAACGCGCGGTAGAGCGGCGCGCAGCCGTCGTTCTGCACGGCGACGATGCGCGGCAGGCGGCCGATTTCCATGAAGCCGAGATAGAGGCCGATGACGAGGCTGCCGTTGCCGGCCGGGATGAAGACGTACTCCGGCACCTTGCCGCCGAGCTGCTCGTAGAGTTCGTGCGCGAGCGATTTGACGCCTTCGGCAAACAGCGGGTTGTATGCAGGCGATGCATAGTACCAGCTGCTGCCGAGGTGCTTCTTGACCTCGGCGCAGGCGTCCATGCGCGTGCCTTTGACGATCTCGACCTCGGCGCCGTACGTCTGGAGCTGCTGGCGCGCGCCGTCCGGCACGCCCTCGGGCACGTAGACGCGGCAGTCCATGCCGGCCGCCGCCGCATAGGCCGCGACGGAGGCGCCCGCATAGCCTGCGGAGTCGAGCGCGATCTTCGTGATGCCGAGCGATTTGGCGACGCTGACGAGCGTGGCCGCGCCGCGATCCTTGTACGAGCCGGTCGGCTGGAGGTTCTCGAGCTTCAGCAGCACCTCGATGCCGCCCGCATTCATCGGCACGAGCGGAGTCACCATGTGGCCAATCGAGACGTCCTGCGGCACGACGTCCTCCGGGTCCTTGTGCAGGCGGAACAGGCCGCCGCAGCTGCAGCGGATGGCATGGGTATTGAGCGGGTATTGTTTCTTGCATTTTTCGCAGTAGAAATACATGTCCTGACCTCCTCACGCGCCATGCGCGTTTCATCTTATTTGTATAGGAAGAGATTCGCCACGGAGCCCCGAAAATCCTCCAAAAAAATAATTTCCTCTGCCCCCTTGCGCACGCCCACAAATTGTTGTATTATAAGCCTTGGGAGAACAACAACATCTTGTCCTCCAAGAGCGAGATGTTGTTGGAGGTAGAGGCATAGAGAAAAGGGAGCGTTCGGTAGCTCCCTTTTTTCGTGCACAAAATGCATTTTTATGATAGAATGTAGAAGAAAGCAAGAGTAAAGGATGAGAATTTCGTCGCGGATGAACCTCGAAAGAACGACAGGAGATATGTTGCCATGGTCAACAAGATTTACGCCTTGATCGGCCCGTTTGCCTCGGGCCGGCGAACGCTCGCGATGCAGCTTTCGCGCATCGGCGTTCACTATATTCCGACCTACACCACGAAACCGACGGATGCGAAGGATACGCACCCCGGCATGTTCCGCACGCTGCCGCAGGAGGAGTTCGACAAGCAGGACTTCATGCTGCGCACGTCGTATCAGGGATACGCCTACGGCCTTACGAAAACCGACGTGCTCCAGGCGCTCAAGAATTACCACGCGAGCATCATCATCCTCGACATGGGCTCGATTGCGCCGCTCTCGCGCCTGCTGCGCGAAAACCTCGTCACGATCTACCTCATGGTCGATTACGTGACGCTTGTGGGCCGCATGCTGACGATGGGCTGCTCGAATGACGACATCAAGTACCAGCTCGAATACGCTGAGAGCAACAAGCTCTTCGATGCATGGAAGGAGACGACGTATGTCATCAAGAACACGCATGACCTGCACGTCGCGCTCGAACAGATCCTCGCACTGATGGGGCTCATGCATCTGCTGCCGTCGGAAGAACTCAATACGAAGCTGCACTGAGTTCCTCCCCTGGCCCCCTCTCAGAGGGGGCTGTCGCTGAAAGCGACTGGGGGTGTGTCGGAGACAGGAACTTCCAAAGAAATTAACTGCGCCTGCGAAGGTGGAAATTCCTTCGCAGGCGCAGTTTCTTTATTTGGCAAGGCCGTACCTCCGACACTCCCCCTGCCGCTCACGCGGCCCTCCCCCCTCTGTGAGGGGGGCTTTTTATGCGATGGCCGGGAGGCCGCAGGCGCAGAAGACGGCGATGAGGTGGTCGCGGGAGGCGCAGCCATCCTGGAAGCGGCGGGCGGCGGATTCGTAGGTATTGCGGATGGAGAGGCGGCCGCCGCCCTTGAGCCGGATGGCGATGCCGCCGCTTTCCGGCACGAAGCTCTCGATGTGGATGAAGTTGACGTAGGCGAGCGTCGTATCACCGCGGACGCGCGGCGCGCGCCAGCGGAACGGCACGAGCACGAAGTACGGCGTGAAGGGCAGCGGCAGCTCCTGACGCGAACGGCCGAAGAGCCGCCGCTCGCAATCGCGCACGAGCGGCACGCTGTGGGCGAAGACGCGTGCGCAGCGTTCGAGCATCGAGCGCATGGCGCGCGGCTGGACTTCGCGGTGCCCGTCGTCATAGAGCACGACGACGCATTCCCCTGCGCCATCCACGTACTCCGGCAGCAAGGCCACGATATGGCCGTATTTTTCAAAATCCTGGCAAGTTCTCTTCATCTGCAAAGCTCCTTTCTATTTGTAAAACTTCTCTTTTTTCATTCTCTTGATGCTTTTGTGCTCTATTCTAGCGCATTCCTTCTGAAAATACAAGCATGCAGCCGTTTTTTGCAGACTTTCCGCAAAAGTTGGCAGTTGATGTGCAAAGCTTCCTTCTGCTACATTTGATAAAGAAATGAAAGGCTTTTTGTAACAGGAGGTTGGAGGATGAACGAAGACAAGAAAGAAGAACCATCGGCAGAGCGCACGCTGCTCGCGGCGGCACAGGCAGGCGACAGTGCGGCGATGATGCGGCTTTTGGAGCAGTACGAGCCGCTCTTGCGGCGCGCGGCAGGCCAGCCGCACCTTCGGACGTTGCGCGAGGACGCGCTCGCCGAAGGAACCGTGAGCTTCGTGCGGGCCGTGCACGACTATGACCTCTCGCAGAGCGTGCCGTTCGCGGGCTTCGTGAAAGCGCGCGTCTATGGCGACCTGCGCACGCTGTTCCGCCGCACCGCAAAGATCTGGCAGCGCGAGGCGGCCGTCGACGAGCGGCGCGAGGAACCATTCTGGGAGCTCGTCGAAGACCCGGCGGCCGCCGATGCCATGACGCGCCTCGAACGGCAGGCCGCGCTCGTCCCCGCCCTGCGCGCGCTGACGCCGCGCGAACGCGAGGTCGTGCAGCTGCTTTACTGGGACGAGCGCACACAGAAGGAAGTCGCCGCCGCCCTCGGCATCACGCAGCAGGCCGTCGCAGGGGCGAAACGGCGGGCGCTCGCGAAAATGCGGCAGGTGCTCGCAAGTATACATGAATGAAATTTGTTCCGCAAAAAGGATTCCTGTCCGCCTGCGTCGAACTATCTATTTGAACAAGTCCAAACAATACAGAGTCAACGCACAAACAATGGGGAACTATGGGGAAAGGATGGGATTTTTATGCGAAGCAGCATCAAGATGGCATTCCTCGGCAGCGTGATCGTCCTCGCGGTCGTGCTGCTCGGGCTCCTGACGATCGTCAGCGTCACCATGCGCTCCAGCCAGATGGAGTCGGATGTCGCGGAGCTCCTCGAGGCGCGCGGCACGGGCATCGCGGAGCGTTTCCAGGAACAGCTCCTGCAGGTCGCAGGCAAGACGGACGCACTCGCAACGACGCTCTCGGCCATGAATGGCACGTACGACATCCCCCACGCCGAGCAGGTCATCCAAAGCATCGTCACGTCGAACGACATGATCATCGGCAGCGGCATCTGGTTCGCGCCGTATCAGTACCCTGGCGGCGAGAAATGGTTTGGTCCGTACTACGCGAAGGATGACGCGGGGAAAGTCAGCCTGACGATGGAGTACAGCAACGAAGAGTACAACTATCCGCAGTTCGGCTGGTACAAGGCGGCCATCCAGGGGCCGAAGGAAGTCTTCTGGGATGAACCGGCCTACGACCCGGTCAGCGATACGACGATGATGTCGAGCTCCGCGCCCATCCGCGCCGGCGGCCGCGTCGTCGGCGTCGTGACGGTCGACATCGGCATGAAGCAGCTGGAAGACTACATCCAGGGCCTCAAGATCGGCGAGCACGGCTACGCCTTCCTCGTCACGCAGTCCGGCCTTTACGCCGCCTCGCCCGACGCCGATGCCAACATGAAGCAGAAGATCACCGAGAGCCCCGACCCGAAGCGGCAGGAGCTCGGACAGAAAATCATGGGCCTCACGGAGCCGGAGCATTTCGTGACAGACGCCTTCGGCGAAGACGCCTATGTCGTCGCACTGCCGATCGGCACGACGGGCCTGCATCTCGTGCTCGTCGCGCCGACGGCCGACTACAGCGGCCCGATCCATTCGGCCATCGTGACGAACATCATCGCCGCCCTCGTCGTCATCCTGCTGCTGACGGGCGCCATCTACGTCATCTTCGAGCGCCGCATCGAAGGGCCGATCCAGCATCTGCTCGCGAGCGAGGAGCTCTCGAGCACGGCCGAGCAGTCGCTCCAGAACATGAACAACGTCGCCGAATCCGTCAGCGAGATGGCGATGGGCGTCCAGCAGCAGAAAGGCCATATCGACGACGCCGCGACGTCTGTCGGCAGCATCGACGGCTCCATCGGCGGCGTCCACCGTCTCGTCGGCGAAACGCTGACAGAGAATCAGGCCAGCATCGACGCGATGAACAACAACCGCGCCTCGCTCTCGGAAGCCGTCAGCCAGATGAACAGCATCCGCGACCGCATCGACGGCGCGCGCACGGCCATCGTCGAACTCGGCCACCACTCCGAGGACATCCAGCAGATTGTCGGCACCATCACGAGCATCGCCGAGCAGACGAACCTCCTCTCGCTCAACGCCGCCATCGAGGCCGCCCGCGCGGGTGAGCACGGCCGCGGTTTTGCCGTCGTCGCCGACGAAGTCCGCAAGCTCGCCGAGCGTCGACAGCATCGCCCGCGAGAACAACGGCGTCCTCTCGGGCACGGAAAAGCTCCGCGAAATCGGCGACGCCACCGCCAGCGACGCCGCCGCCATCACGACCACCGTCCAGCATCAGCAGGACGCCCAGAAAGACATCGCCTCGGCCAGCCAGTCGCTCGCCCAGATGGCGATGGAGCTGCAGCAGCTGATCGGACATTTCACGATCTGAACAAAAACAAGACGGCGGGATTCTCCTTGAAAAATCCCGCCATCTATTGTAGAATACAAAGTAAGAAGCAGCCATGGTTGACGGTTGGCTTGCCTCGCCTAGAAGTTAATAGTTCTTACGAACAATAACCGCCTAAGTTTGGAAGACCTGGGGCGGTTATTGTTTTCTCAGCACAACGATAATGCAGAGCATCAGGAAAAGAACGATGATCGTCTGTTCCATCCGAACCACCTCGCTTTCCAGGTATTTCGACCTTTCTGCGAGGCGCAAAACAACCAACCGCCGACCGCTTGGTGGCTGCCTCATGTCATCTAGTATACAACAAGCCGCGTGCATCCCGCAATAGGAGGCACGCGGCTTTTCCATACGAAATCTTGCAGAAGGGATGTTGTGTAGCTTTCTGCATATTCGTATGATATACTGAATGTGCCGTGTTACCTCTCTAGACAACGGAGGGAGGTGAGGACATGGCAGACATCTTTTTCACATTGGTCGTAGGCATCGTGGCTGGCATCATTGCCAACTTGCTGACCGACCGCATCCATCGCCGCTTCGGCAACGGCGAATAACCCTCTGATGCGTACAATTGGCTAGGCTGGCCGACGATGGCGCACAAAGAAGCCCCTCGCATAGGCTATTCGCGAGGGGCTTCTTTCGGTGTTCTGACATAGCAGACATCTAAATCTCTTTCACAACTTGAGTATACCACTGGATGGCAATTTTTTCAATATCTCAGTTTTGTTCACGCATATACTTTCTTCAGTTGTCGTCCTGCGGGATTTCTTCGAGCGTAACGTCCGTGGTCTCTTCATGGCCGTTGCGGTCGTAGGTGACTTTGACGGTGTCGCCGATGGCGTGGTCGCTGATCTTGGCGCGGAGGTCGCTGACGCTGTTGACTTCGTCGCCGTCAATCTTCAGGATGATGTCGCCGCGCATGAGACCGGCCTTGCCTGCCGGGCCGTTCAGCGTGACTTTGAAGACGAAGACGCCCTTGTCGATGTTGAGCTGGTAGCCATAGCGGGCCGCGCTCTGCGGGTCAAAGACGCTGACGCCGAGGTACGGACGGGCGACGTAGCCTTTGTCCATGAGCTCGGAGACAACGGTGCGGACGGTGTTGATTGGGATGGAAAAGCCCATGCCC
The DNA here is from genome assembly GCA_022773585.1 of Selenomonas sp. Lineage (GTDB taxonomy): Bacteria > Bacillota > Negativicutes > Selenomonadales > Selenomonadaceae > Selenomonas_C. Next base: position 9,830 of record JALEZZ010000069.1, read on the forward strand.
TCAACGCCCGAAGCCGCGACTTTCGCGCTGTTGATACCGATGACCTGCGCGTCGGCATTGACGAGCGCGCCGCCCGAGTTGCCCGGGCTGATAGCGGCGTCGGTCTGGAGGAGCTTGACACGGCGGTCGGAGATGTCAAGCGTACGGTTGAGCGCGCTGATGACGCCCGACGTGACGCTGCCTTGGAACTCGAGGCCCATCGGGTTGCCGATGGCGATGGCGGGTTCGCCGACGACAATCTTGTCACTGTCGCCAAACGCCGCGACAGGAAGGTCGCTCGCGTTGACCTTCACGACGGCAAGGTCGGTGACGCTGTCCGCGCCGATGAGCTTGCCTTTGAGCGTGCGGCCGTCGGAGAGGCTGACGATGATTTCCTTCGCGCCCTCGACGACGTGGTTGTTCGTGACGATGTAGCCGTCAGCGCGGAAAATGACGCCGGAGCCGACGCCCTCGGTCTCGACGGGGTTGTTGAACCAGTCACGGGCGACGGCCTTGTTCGTGATGCCGACGACAGCCGGGCCGATGGCTTTCGCAGCGCGAACGGCCGGCGTGTTGCGGGCGTCGGAGATGTCACCCGTATCCGCCGTACCCTGCGAGACGGCCATGATGCCAGAGGTCGGTGCACCGGAGGACGCAGAGCCCGAAGAAGCACTGTTATCTCCGATGTTTGCGGAGCAGCCGGAGAACGTCAGCGCGGCAAAAGAAAAAGCGATGGCCGCCGAAAGGGCGCGGTAGTTCTTGTGATGAAAAAAGGTCATGAATGTCAAGTCCTTTCAAAAGGTAGGAGAAATGGAGGGAGGACGCTCGCGAAGAAAGTGCGCAGTCGTGGCGACGGGGGGAGTCCCCTGCACGACACTACATAGCGCAGGACGTTTCTTCCGCGGGTGCGAATAAGAACTCTCAGTTCAACCTTACCGCTTCATCCTGCCTAGCCACATGCAACGGCACGTCGATTCCTTGCTTCTTGAGAATGCCGGAGACGGTCTCATACGCGAGGTCGGGCGTGTTATTTTCCTGCGAGAGATGGGCGAGGAAGACGTCTTTCGGGCGATGCTGCATGCGGGCGATGGCCCAGGCGGCGTCGGCGTTGGCGAGGTGGCCGCGGTTCGACAAAATGCGGCGCTTGAGCGGCCAAGGATAGCGGCCGCCCTGCAGGACGGCGGGGTCGTGGTTCGCTTCGAGGACGAGGACGTCGGTGCCGTCAATGGCGGCCTCGACGGTCTGTGTGACGAAGCCGAGATCCGTGCAGACAGCGACGGTGCGGCTGCCCGAGAGCCGCCAGCCGACGGGGTCGGCGGCGTCGTGCGAGGTGGAGAACGGCGTGATGCGGAGGCCAGCAAGGCGGAAAGCGCCGTCGACGGGGTGCAAGTCAGAGGGTACAACAGCCTGCTGGATGGAAATTGGCAAGCTTGCAAGCGTCCTCAGGCGGCTGTAGATCGGGAGATGGTACCATTTGGAGAGAACCGCGAGGCCGGCGACGTGGTCGCGATGCTCATGCGTCAGGAGGACGGCATCGAGGTCGGCGGCGTCGACGTTCTCAGCGGCGAGCGCCTTCTTGATGCGCGTGGCGCTGATACCGGCATCGACGAGGATTTTCGCGCCGTCGATGGCGACGAACGTCGCATTCCCCTTGCTGCCGCTCGCGAGGACGGAAACCTGCAAATGAAACATCTCCTGTCGTTCTTGTTATATCTTAGTTCGATGGTATGGAAAAAAGGTGAAGAGCCCGCTTCACAACTTCGAGCAAGCTCCCTCCCTCATACTTGATACCCCTGACTCCTGCCCTTTCGGCGCACTCGACATCCCGATCGCCGTCGCCGATGAGGACGGAGCTTGCGGGGTCGATGTGGTGCTCCTGGATGGCCTGGAGGACGAGGCCGGGCTTGGGCTTGCGGCAGGTGCAGTCTTTCGTGTATGCAGGCACGCTGCCGCATGGATGATGGGGGCAATAGTAGATGGCGTCGAGGTGGGCGCCGATTTTTGAGAGGTCTTCGTTCATCCAGTCGTAGACGCGGAGGACGTCGCTTTCGGGGAAGTAGCCGCGCGCGACACCGCTCTGGTTCGTGATGACGATGGCGAGGAAGCCGTGGTCGTTGACGTATTTGATGGCCTCGCGGGCGCCGGGGATCCACTCGAAGTCTTCGGGGCGGTGCAAATAATGAACATCAACATTCAATGTTCCGTCACGATCAAAGAAAACGGCTTTTCTTTGTCGCACCCGCAGAAGCTGCGCCGTACTACTTGATGCGTCATGCAGGGGACTCCCCCCACCGCTCTCGCGGTCCCCCCCCCTCTGAGAGGGGGGCTTTCCATTATCAGCAGCCTTCACTTCTGGAAGAGGATGCCCCACGACATCGACAGCCTCCACCTCTGGGGGAGGTGCCGAGCAACGCGAGGCGGAAGGGGTGTCGAAGGTACGCCCCTGCAAATCATGCGATTGCTCCTGCGAAGGAATGACCTCTCGTTCCTTATTTTCCATATTCGAAGTAGCCGCCCGCGTTGAGGAAGTCGACGTATTCTTTCACGGCGTCGTCGAGGTTGTGGAAGCCGAGGTTGTAGCCGGCTTCTTCGAGGTGGGTGCGGTCGGCCTGGGTGTAGTTCTGGTATTTGCCGATGAGCGCGGTCGGGAAGTCGCGATAGGCGATTTCGCCTTTGCCCATGGCCTTGATGACGGCCGTGGCGGCTTCGTTGTAGGTGTGGGAGACGCCGGTGCCGCAGTTGTAGATGCCGGACGGGCCGTTGTTCTCGAAGAACCAGAGGTTGACGTTCACCACGTCTTTGACATAGACGAAGTCGCGGCGCTGCTCGCCGTCGCCGTAGCCGCCCTCGCCTTTGAAGAGGTGCGCTTTGCCTGTCTCGTTGATCTGGTTGTAGAGCTGATAGAAGATGGAGGCCATCTTGCCTTTGTGGTGCTCCTGTGGGCCGAAGACGTTGAAGTAGCGCAGGCCGACGATCTGGCTGCGGGCTTCGGGCATGACCTGGCGGACGTAACGGTCGAACGCGAGCTTGCTGAAGGCGTACGGGTTCAGCGCGTCTTCGCATTTGTCGCCCTCGGTGAAGCCATTCTTGCCGCTGCCGTAGGTGGAGGCGGAGGAGGCGTAGAAGAACGGGATGCGGTGCTGAAGGCAGAAATGCAGGAGCGCTTTGGAATACTCATAGTTCGTGCGCATCATGTAGTTGACGTCGTACTCCATGGTGTCGGAGCAGGCGCCTTCGTGGAAGATGGCATCGACGTCGGCGCCGTCGAAGTCGTCGTCTTCGATGGTCTTGAGGAAGTCGTCTTTGTGCTGGTAGTCGATGAACTGGAGGCCGCGGAGGTTCTTGTAGTTCGCGACGTTGGCGGCTTCGGCCTCGCGGTCGCCGCCGAGGTCGTCGACGACGAGGATGTCGGTGCGGCCGCGGCGGTTGAGTTCTTTGACGATGTTGCTGCCGATAAAGCCGGCAGCGCCTGTGACGATGATCATTTTAGGGTTCGTCCTCCTTTGGAAAAGTCAGTACGGTGTTGAGTTCATTCTAGCATATCTTGGCGCGCGAAGAAAGTACGTACGCGGGGCGGATGGGCAGACACTTGCCGCTTTAGCGGCTTAGTGGTCGCCTATGCCGACCGTAGGTCGGTAGTAGTTGGATGCTGTGGCCAAACATTTTTGCAAATACTTCTAAAGACTTTAGCAACATCTGCATTTCAGCCGGGCTCCAGCATCTCACTACTCCCCCAGTCAGCTTCGCTGACAGCCCCCTCTAGAGGGGGCCTGGCCCTTAACTTAACGACATTACCCTCAATGAGGGAGGCTGAAGTTGCAATCTTACAGCTCCACAATCCGGCACGCATGCTGTCCTTTTTCATCCGCATTCTCCCTTGGCAGCTCCCGCGCCGCTTTCCCTCCATACTTTCCGAGCAATTCGTGCACGTATTTCATAACTTCTTCAACGGGAATCTTTTTCATGCAAGCCATATGCTCGTCGCCTTGTTTCGGGCAGTCGTGGATGCCGCAGGGGTGGCAGGGCTCTGGGGTCTTCAAAAGGACGTCGCGGGCGTCGTAGGGGTAGAAGGTCGGGACGGGGCTGGCGCCGAACATGGTGACGAGGGGGAGGTTTTGGGAGACGCCGATGTGCATGGGGCCGGAGTCGGTCGTGAGCATGAGGGCGCAACGGCTGAGCAGGCCTGCGAGGACGGCGAGGGTGACACGGCCTGTGAAAACATGGCAGTGCGGGCTGTTTTTTTCGCGCATTTGGGCGAGGCAGGCATCGACGATGGGGACGTCGGTCGGGCCGCCGAAGAAGGCGACGGCATAACCTTCTTCGATGAGCTGGTCGGCGCACTGGGCGAAATACGTATCAATCCAGCGCTTCGTGGCCCAGCTCGCACCGATGTTGAAAGCGATGACCGGGCGCGGGGTTGCGGCATCGCTTTGTTCGCTGCTCGATGTGCGAACAGCTGCTGCCGTTTCGTCCAGCATCTTCTGCCAAAGGCGGGCAGCTTCCCGCTCGGCGGCTTCGGGGATCGTCATTTCGAGGCCGCGGTCGTCGATTTTTTTCAAGCCGAGGGCTTTCTGGAGCATGTCCAGGTGGACGGTGACCTGATGCTTCGTCGCGAGCTTTTTCGGCGTGTCGGCCATGGCGAGGTTCGGATAGCATTTCGTATAAAAATGGCCGAAGCCGGGCTGGGCGTAGCCGATGCGCTCTTTCGCGCCGCAGAAGGCGGTGATGGCAGAGCAGCGCTCGTTGCGGTGGAGGTTGATGACGAGGTCGAAATGGCGCGCACGGAGGCGGCGGATGAAGCGCAGGAGGGCGAAGAGGCCCTTGTCCGCGCCGTGCTTGTCAATCGTGAGGCATTCGTCAATGCAGGGGTTCTCGCGCACGAGGTCGGCGAGGGTCTTGTCCGTGAGGAGCGAAATGCGCGCTTGCGGATAGTTCGCGCGGAGCGTGCGGAGGGCCGGCGTGATGAGGAGGAGGTCGCCGATGTGCATCGTGTTGATGACGAGGATGGATTTATAAGGCATGAAGTAGTCCTTTCGTGGTCGCGAAGGTGGGTTCGTGCTCGCTGGCGGGGCGGGGGCGGCCAACGGAAACAACGCTGCTGCGAACTTGATTGTTCGATGATAGCAGGTTCTTTCTGACAGGTTGCTTGTAAGTACAACGTCCTTTGCTATTGCCGAACGTCACTTTTAAAGCAGCCTCCCTCTAAGAGGGAGCCTGCTCTTACTCCGCCAGCTTCGTCCCTTTCACCGCCATCCACCACGAGATGGTCCGTGCGAGCGGCAACCAGTCGTTGGCTTTCTGGTGCTCGGTGGCGGGGTCGTACGGTGCGTTGACGTCGGGCCGCGGTTCGGTGTTGTCGTTTCTGGTGCTGCCGACGGCTTTGTCTGTGATCCAGATGTTCGTGTTGAAGCTGGCGGTCTGCTGCCCTTCCGTCATACTCGGCAGGATGCTGTAATATGTAAAGCCCTCAGGCGCGATGAGTTCCATAAGGGTCGGGAGGATGCTCGTGCAGCCGCCGATGGCGTTTTGCGGCAGGATGTCTTTTGTGACGCCTGCGCCGTAGAGGACGAAGGGGACGCTGTCGTGTTCGTACATCGTCGGGTGGTTGCTCGGATTCGTGCGGACGGCGTGGTCGCCGGTGATGATGAAGAGGCTGTCCGGATACTGCGCCTCGGTTTTCTTGACGAAATCGGTGACGACACGATCCATGTACCAGATGTGGCCGACTTCGAGGGCAAGCTGGTCGGGGTTATCGACGTCGGGCATTTCGTGCGTGATGCGTTTTGCCTGCTCGAGGTCATAGCCCATCGAGGCGACGTCGATCGTGTAGGGCGGGTGGTTCGAGACGGTCATGACGACGTGGACAGTCGGGTCTTCGCCAGCGAGATGATCGTAGATCGCGGCGAAAAGGTGCTCGTCGTCGGTGCCCCAGGTCGTCTGCTTTGGCGCGTGGTAGTCGGGGTAGCCATAGAAATGGTCGAAGCCCTGCGCGAGCGCGAGGCGGTTCATGCCGTCCCAGCTCGGCACGCCGCCATACCAGAAATCAACGCCATAGCCGAGGCGCCTCATCTGCGGCGCGAGCGCGGTCGGATAGACTTCTTTGAGGCTCCTCGGCTGGTAGTTGACGCGGACGCCCATTTCGGAAAGGCCCGTGATGATGCCGTTGAGCGCGACGGAGGTGAAATCGCCATTCGGCGCGAAAGCCGCGCTCTCGTAGCCGTTCGGCGCGGCGGCGAGGGATTTGAGGCCGTCCATCGCGTGGAGGCCCTCATATTTCGGGAGTTCCGGCCAGCGCGCCCAGCTCTCGCCGAGGATGATGAAGATATGGCGCGGCTTTTCGATATGCGGGCCCTTCGCCGTGCGCTGGAGATAGGGCGCGAGGTCGTCGGCCGCGAGGCCTTCGTGCCCCGCCGCGCGCTGTGCGAATTCGCGGATGCGCTCTTTTTCGACACCTTCGATGCTGCCGCGCTTCATGCGCTCGTCCATTTCATGCACGCGGTACATGGCCTGACCGTCGTCAAGAATGCATTCGTTGAGAAAATCGTCGCTCGTGACGCCCGCGCTCTCCCAGTTCACGCCGCCGCCATAGGTGAACGCGCCGCCGAAGCGGACGAATAAAAAGAAAATCGCGAAGACGGGCAAAAATGCGGCGCCAAAAATCAATGGTCGGCCGTCAAAAAATCGCGGCAATGGCAGCGTGCGGATTTCCAGAATTTTTTTGAGCGCCAGCGTCAAAAGGGCCGTCAAAAAAATCGCAACGGCCAGCCGCCAGACGAGGCCGTATTCCTGCACCATCATCCAGAAAACGGAAGTTAAATCGTCATTCGCGCCGGCCATGACCTGCGAATTGTACGTGCAGTGGAATTCGCGGTAAAACGGGAAGCGCGCGAGAAAAAGCACGGAAAAAATCAGCGTTTCGATGCTGCCGATCACGAGCCGCACGCGGCGGAAAAAAAATCCGCGACGCGGGAAAAAAATCACGGGCAGCGACGCAAATAAAAATGCAAATGCCGCACACCATCCCGCCGTTTTTAATGACAGGCGCAGGCCGATAAAATTCGCCAAAAAAATTTCAGATGTCGGCGTCGCTTCGCTGATAAAATTCGAAAGACAAACCATAAAAATCGCGCGGTAAATGCAGACGAGCGCGAGCATGAAAAAAAACAGGCGCAGGTCGCGCTGGAGGCTTGCGAAAAATGATGCGGTGCGGGTGGGATGGGGGGTGAAAATATTCATGGATGACTCTTTTCTGTGAAAAGTTTTTTCTGAGTCGCGAAGCGAGACTCGTGCTCGAGGCGGAATAGCGCACGCGAAGATACATTGTACGCGATAACACAACGTATCCCTTTATTGCCGAACGCCCCCCTACTGAAGCCTCCCTCCAAGAGGGAGGGGGACCGCAAAGCGGTGGTGGGAGTCCCTTGTACGGCCATTCAAGAACGCATGACAAAACTTCCGCGGGTGCGACGAAACGCATCTCACCGCAAGATTTTCTCCGTCTCTTCCCACGCCTGCTCGGCCGAAATGTCGGCGAGGCAGTCTTTCCCTTTGGGGCAGGTTCGCAGGAAGCAGCGCACGCAGGCGTGGCTGGCCATGAGCAGGTGGCCGGTGGGGCCGTAGGGGCCGGTGCGTTCGGGGATGGTGGGGCCCATGAGCATGAGGGTGGGCGTGCCGAGGGCGATGGAGAGGTGGCAGATGCCGGTGTCGGGGCCGACGGTGGCGGCGGCGTGCTGGAAGGCGGCCGCGAGTTCGGGGAAGGTGAGCCCCCCCACGAGGTCGACGGGCGGGATGTCCATCTTTCCCGTGATGCGTGCGGCGCGGGCCTCATCCACGGGGCCGCCGCCGACGAGGACGGGGATGATTTCGTGGTCGTAGAGCAGATTCGCAAACGCCGCGATATTTTCTTCGGGCCAGCATTTCGTCGGCCAGTTCGTGCCGACGGGGAGGGCGATGTAAGGGTTCTTCATGTCGGCGCCGGCCTGTCGGAAACGCGCGGCGGCGGAGGCGACGGCTTCGGTCGGGACGTCGATGGGGAAATGAACGGCGCTGCCGTCCGGCGCGCAGGGCACGTTGCAGCCGATGGAGCGAACGACGTCGAGATAGCGCTCGATGACGTGATTGGCCGCGTGCGGGCCGCGGACGGGGCGCGAGACGCGGTCGCTGCCTTCGCGCATGTCGACGGGGCCGAGCTTGCGGCCTTTCGGCGCCTTGGCGAGATACGCGATGGCGGCGGATTTGAAGAGGCCCTGGAGATCGAGGACGAGGTCGTAGCGGCGGCTCTGGATAGTGCGCTTGAGCGGGCCGAAATGCTGGAGGAAGCCGCCGAGCGAGCGGAACGCCTGCTTTTCAAAGACGATGATGTCGTCGACGCAGGGATCCATTTCGACGATGCCGCGTGAAACGGGCTCGACGACCCAGGTGATGCGGCAGTCCGGCCATTTGCGCTTGAGCTCGTAGCTGACGGGCAGGGCGTGGACGACGTCGCCGATGGAGCTGAGCTTGATGATGAGGATGTTCTTGAGGTTCATCCGCGCTGTCCTTTCATTTCCTCTCGGATTTTTTCGATGACGTTCGTCGTGGAGCGTCCGGCGACAAGATCGACGAATTCGACGCGGCCGCCGTAGGACTGGACGATTTTCGCTTCCGGCAGCGTATCGAGCGTGTAGTCGCCGCCCTTGACGTAGACGTCGGGGCGGACTTTGGCGATGATGGATTCGGCGGTTTTCTCGCCAAAGAGAACGACGTAGTCAACGGATTTCAGCGCGCCGACGACTTCGGCGCGGTCGAGCTCGCTGTTGATGGGGCGCGTCGGGCCCTTGTTCTCGCGCACGGAGGCGTCGGTGTTGAGGCCGAGGACGAGGACGTCGCCGAACGATTTCGCTTTCGCAAGGTAGCGGACGTGGCCGGCATGGAGGATGTCGAAGCAGCCGTTCGTGAAGACGATGCGGGCGCCGCCTGCGCGGAGGATGCGGCAGAGGTCGGTGATGTCATTTTGAGAAATCAGCATAGATAAAATCCTTTCGTATCTCGAACCTCATACGTATTTGTCGATTCCTTTGAAAATATCTGCCACTTGAACGTGGAAGTCGTCGGAAAGGGAGACGGGGATTTCTGTGCGCACGCTGTGTCGTTCTTCTTCTTCCATGCGCTCGAGATCCCAAGCATCATACTCAGTATAGACTTCGTCCAGACGAAACTGGCCGTCATGCCCCAGATAGACCTCGACGTTTTTCCCGAGGGGCGTGACGAGCCAGTATTCTTTCACGCCAGCCGCTGCATAGTGCTGCATTTTTGCGCCGCGATCGTTCCGCATGGTGGATGGCGAAAGGACTTCGACGACGAGGTCCGGAGCGCCATGGACGCCGTCGCGATGGATTTTGGAGGCATCGCAGACAATCATGGCATCGGGCACGTAGTGATTTTCTTCGTCGAGGAAAAGATCCATGCCGTCCATGATGGCCGTGCAGGATTTTCCGTCCAGATAGTTCGCAAAAATGCGATAGATGTTGGCCGCTACAAAATTGTGCCCGGCGCGCGGGCGCGGCGACATGGAATAGATTTTCCCGTCGATGAGCTCCGTCACGGGCAGGTCGGTGCGTGCAAGGTTGTCCATGAAAATCACTCTCCTTTCGTGGGCGCGAAGATGGGCTAGCGGTCGCGGCTACGGGGCGAGGGCAACGAAAACAACGCTGCTGCGGACTTGCCCGGTAGATGAAAAAAGGACTCTTCTCACTACTTGTTTGGTCGATAAATAAAAACCAGTCGTACCATCCGCACAGCTAAAAGTTTTCTTATGCCCTCGCCCCTTCGCCCGAAGTTGGGGAAGATGTCGCGAAGCGGGGAGCAGCTACATCGCATCGCTGCCGATACGGCCGTGGATATGCGGGCTCGCGATTGCTTGTTCGATGATGGTGCAGACATCTTGGAAGTGGTTCTGGATGTCGCGATTCGTCAGGCGCAGGACGCGGAAGCCTTGTTTTCTGAGGTAGCTGTCGCGGCGTTCGTCGTGGTTATAGGCGTCATCGTCAGCATGAGATTCGCCGTCGAGTTCGAGGATGAGGCGATGTTCGTAGCAGATGAAATCAACGATGTAAGGGCCAATGGGCTTCTGCCGTTGGAATTTCCAAGGAGATGTTCGTAGATAATCGTACCAGAGATGGCGTTCTGGAGGCGTCATGCTGTGGCGGAGGGATTTGGCACGACGAGCCGCGAAGGATGTGTAGCGGTATTCGTGTTTTTTCAAGGAGAACCCCTCCTATGTTCTTCTTTCACAGAAGACAATCGAGCAGATAGACAGGGCCTACCTCCGACACCCTTTCCGCCCCTTCGGGGCACCTTCCCCTGAGGGGAAGGCTCGGGGAGGCTCTCCCTCAGGGAGAGCTGTCACCGTAGGTGACTGAGAGGGTGTCGGAGGTAGGACGTAAAAGCCACGTCGAATGTTTTCTGCGAAGACGTTCCTGGGCGGGTGGCGCAAAGAAAGAAACCTGCGGCGCAAGCCGATTGGGGGCTGGTGGTGGGGCGCACATCCGCGCTGGCGGGCGTTTATGCTTCGCCGACGGCTTTCTTGAGTTCTTCTGCGCTGACGGTGGCGGTGCCGAGCTTGCGGACGGCGATGCCGCTGGCGTAGTTGCTGAGCCTTGCGGCGTCGCTTGGCGCGATGCCGGCGGCGAGGGCGAGGATGACGGCGCTGACGCAGGTGTCGCCGGCGCCGGAGACGTCGTAGACTTCGCTCTTGTCGGTGACGGGGATGTCGCTCACGCTGCCGTCTTTTTCGACGAGGACCATGCCGAGTTCGCCGCGCGTGACGAGGACGCCGTCGGCGCCGAGTTCTTCGAGGAGTTCGCGGCCGGCGGCATAGATGGCGGGGGCATCAGGGAGCTCGCGGCCGACGGCGGCGGCGAGTTCGGCGTCGTTCTGCTTGACGTAGCCGATGCCGGGGAAGCGGTGGATGCCGTAGCGCGAGTCGACGATGCTCGGGATGTCGTGCTCTCTTGCGTAGCCGATGAGTTTGCCTTTGACGGCCTCGGTGATGGTGCCTGCGCCGTAGTCGGAGAGGACGATGCCGTCGGTCTCGGGGAGGACGCCATCGAGGTAGCGGAGCATGGCGGCTTCGGTGGCGCGGCTCATGGGCGCGTGGCTCTCGCGGTCGAGGCGGACGATCTGCTGGCTGACGGTCGCACGGCCGCCCGCGATGATGCGGGTTTTCGAGATGGTCGGACGCTCGGCGTCGCGCAGGAGGCCGGTGGTATCGACGCCGGCGTTCTCGAGCACGGAAGAGATGCCGTCGGCCTGCCGGTCGTCGCCGACGAGGCCGACAGCGGTGACTTTGCCGCCGAGGGTCGCGCAGTTGTGGACGACGTTCGCCGCGCCGCCCGCGATGATTTTTTCGCCTGCCTGCTCGAGCACGAGCACGGGGGCTTCGCGCGAGATGCGCGAGATGCGGCCGTCGATGTAGACGTCAGCGACCATGTCGCCGATAACGAGGATGCGGCGGCCTTGAAATTTCGCAATGAGCGGCGCGAGAACGGCCTTCTGCTCTTTTTGCATGAAAATGAAGTCCTTTCGTTAGAAAAACGATGTGCATTGGCTCCCTCCCAGAGGGAGCTGTCAGCGAAGCTGACTGAGGGAGTGTCGAAGGTAGTGCAAAACAGGTCGATGGATTGCAATCTGCGAAGACGTACCTTCGCAAATACAATCGAATGAATTGTCAGTTCCTACCTTCGACACTCCCTCCGACCCCTTCGGGGCCACCTCCCTCTGAGAGGGAGGCTAAAAAACAATTACCACGGCGTGAACTGCCACGAGACTTTCCAGGTGCTCTGCTTCGAGCGGTAGCGCAGGATGAGCTGGGAGCAGTGGAGGTCGTGGAACCAGTAGTAGTCGACGTCGTGCATCTCGCCTTCCTGCGCGTCCCACTCCATCGCGACCATGAAGCGGTCGAGGTCGGTCATCTGGTAGCTGACGCCGGCCTGGATTTTCTGCGTGTAGTCGTCGAGGTCGTAGTCGAAGAGCGAGTTCTGCGTGTTGTTCTTGCGATAGCCATAAGCCGTGTAGGCGTACCAGCGGTCGTCGAATTTGTGCAGCAGCGCCGTGTCGGCCCAGAGGCCTTTCGTCGTCGAGTCGTCGTAGCTTTCTTTCGTGATTTCGTAGCCGCCGCCGAGCGTCATGACCCAGGTCTTGTGGAACCAGATCGGGTTGCGCCAGAGGCTGAAGACATAGTGCTGATGCGTACTTTCGATGCCGGTCTTCTGGCTCTGCCAGCGGCCGATGGAGTATTCGAGGCCATAGTTGAGCGGCGTTCCCGTGATGGGGTGCGAGTACTGCCAGTCAAATTCCGGCTTGCGCTTGATCCAGTTCTGGTCGCCGTCTTCGTAGTAGCCGTAGCGCAGGCGGTAGGCACCGGCGCCGACGGACGACCAGCAGAGCTCGGCATGGCCGCGGCCGCCGCGCTTCTGCATGAGTTTTCCGACATACGAGGCATCGATCCGGTTCGCGACAGGGCGGTGGAGCTCTTCGCGCAGCCAGATGCCGTCATCCTGGTCGTAGCCGATGCGCGGGATCCAGTCGCGATCCGGATTTTCTTCGCCGGCCTTCGTGACGTGGCGGCGCTTGCGGGCGATGACGTTGCCCTTCAAAAGGAATTTCGCATGCTCGTAGATGGTCTCCTTGTTCGGCCAGTACTCGATGCGCTTGGCGTAGATGGCGTAGTCAGGATGCAGCGCGCCGCACTTCGTCGAGGTGCCGTCATGGATGACGATGTGGTCGGGGTAGAATTCGAACTTCTTGCCCGTGACGTACTGGTGGTCGATCTTGCCCTTCGCCTCGTCCATCGAGCCCGTCTTCGCGCCATAGCGGTAAAAGGCCTTGTAGCCGTTGAGCTCGACGCGCGACTGGCCCGGCGTGACCTGGATCATGTGCGCGTGGCCCGGCAGCTCGACCTGCTCTTTTACGAGGTTGCCCGTCATGGAGTCCGGCGTCTCGAAGAGATGGCCGTCCGCCTGCAGGACGTGGACTTTGCCGACGGCAGAAAATTCGCCCGTCGTCTGGTCATACGTGAGCTCGTCGCCTTCGAATGTCGTCGGCGCGGCTTTCGTCTTGTCCGCCATGTCGTAGGGATAGCGCAGGTGCTGCTGCATGTCGGCCGCGTCCTTTGCCACCTGGATCTGCGCGTCCGACCAGCGGTTCTCGCGCTCGTTGCGGCGCAAGTTCTCGATGAAGTCGAGCCGGTCCGCGCCCGCATCGCTCGTGTTGCGGAACTCCGCCGAAGCGACACCGGGATTCCCGAGCAGGGCGCACGGCAGCGCCGCCGCAGCGATCAGGCTGAGGCAGAGCGGGATGCGATATGGGAAAAGAAGTTTCATTTGTTGGTTTGCTCCTGTCTCCATCAAAATATTACTTTCATTTTATAACATCGAGGGTGCTGATGCAATAAGAAACGGCCGCGCATGCCGCGCAGCCGTCTGCTGTAAAATCCGATGCGTTTACTTTGCGAGCGTCGTCGTGACGCCGTAGAGCATGGTGTCGCCCGTCGTCTCGATGTACATCTCCGTGCCGGCCGGCAGGTCGATGTCCTTGCCCTTGACGAAGGCGCCGCCGATGATGCCGATGGGGCCGAGGATGACGATGCCTGCGAGGCTTGCGCCTGCCGCCATCGCGTACTGCTTCATTTCCTCTTTCGCCTCTTCACCGACGTAGGCGTCGACGATGGTGCCGTCCATCGACTTCACCTTGTAGTCCGTGAGCTCGAGCTTCGCGTTGCGGCCGAAGTTGCGCGCCTGCTGGACTTTCTCGACGACGGCCGTGCCCGGCTCGCCCTTCGCGAAGATCAGGCGGCCATCGACGATGACGTCATCCGCGACCGTGAAATGCACCGTGTCGCCCTTCTTCACGTTCTTGCTCGTGACTTCCTCGGCAAGCGCGACTTTGACGAGCGTGTTCGCCGCGACGGACGTCTGCTCGATCGGCAGCTGGTTCTCGCCAAAGGCGAAGTCCGCGAGCGCGCGGATGCGCTTCGTGTACGTGCCCTCGCTCGTCTTGCCCGAGAGCTCCGTCTCCATGTCCGTCACGCGCTGCTGCACCGGCGTCGCGCTGACTTCGTGACGAATCGTCCACTCGATGCCGTTGAGCTCGGCGAGAATCGACGGCGTTGCGCCATTGACATACATGCTGTTGTAAATGGCGTTCGTGCGCGCCATCATCGAGCCCGTACGGTGCTTGCCGTCATAGTCTTTCTCAAGCTTGTTGATGCGCTCCATGATCGCGCCCGTCTGCGGCTGGCCGTACGTGTCTTCCTCGCACTGCTCGAGCTTCGCCTGCACCGTTTCCGGCGTGGCCGCGACGGCCGGGCTCATCGTCGAGACGAGGAACGTCAAAGACACGAACGCGCTCATCGCCTTCTTCCAAAAGGTTGTCATGGGAAGGTACCTCCTCTGAAAAAATTGTTCTCTGGCCGTTACATTCGAGGGAAAATGGAAAAATCCTGCTTTTCGCACCCGCGGAAGAAACGTTCTGCTACTTGTTTTGACTTGCAGGGGACTCCCCCCGCCCTTCGGGCCCTTCCCCCCTCAATGAGGGGGGCTGAAGAGTGGCAGTATGCGCCTCCTGATATACGCTCTGCTTCGTCTCCTCCGCATGCCCCATGTCGGGTTCGGGGTGGATGAGGACGTCGAACGTGCCGAATTCGGCGCGGATTTTCTGCTCGATCTCGTCGCAGACGGCGTGGACTCTCGCAAGGTGCATGTTGCCGTCGAAGAGGATGTGGACGTCTAAAAGCTTGTACGAGCCGGATTTCCGCGTGCGCAGGCAGTGCCAGCCGCGCACTTCGGGGATTTCGTCGAAGATGGCGCCGATGCGCGCCTCGTCTTCCGCGGGCAGGCTTTCATCTGTGAGCTCGCGCGTCGATTCGACGACCATGCGCCACCCGGCGCGGAAGATGATGCCCGCGACGAAGATGGCGATGACGGGGTCGAGCCACGCCCAGCCCGTCAGCTGCATCAAGAGCAGGCCGATGAGGACGCCGACTGACGTCCAGATGTCGGCCGTCAGGTGCAGGCCGTCCGCTTCGAGCGCCTGCGAGCCCGTGATTTTCGCAACATGCAGCAGCCGCCGCGAGACGGCGAAGTTCACGATGATCGCGACAATCATGATGGCGATGCCGTAGCTGAGCGTCTCGGGCACCTCGCCCGACGCGAATTTGCCCACCGCCTCGTAGACGATGCCGATGGCCGCGCCGACAATGAGCAGCGCCTCGACGGCCGCCGAAAGGTTTTCATATTTCCCATGACCGTAGTCGTGCTCGAGGTCGGGCGGCGCGTCGGATTTGCGCACGGCCCAGAACGCGATGAGTGCCGCGATGAGGTCCGTGCCCGAATGGAGCGCCTCCGAGATGAGGCTGACGGCGCCGACGTAGAGCCCGACGATGAGCTTCAATATGACGAGCGTCGTATTTGAAAAAATGGACAGCCATGCTGTCCGGTGTTTGAGTGCTGCTGTTTCCGACATAAAAAGCGCCTCCCATCGCGCATTTCGAGTCGCGGTAAAATTCTTGTAAAACCTGAAAACACTCTGAAAATCTGCTGGACAATTCGCCCCGCAGGTGCTATGATGAAGCTAGTCGGGAAACCGACCTACTCAAAAGCACTTATTTTATTTGTTCTTGCTTTTCTTTGGGGACGCTGCAGATTCTGCAGCGTCTTTTTTTCAGCAGACGCTTAGCGGTCGCTGATGCAGAATGGGACGGCGAAGCCAGCACATTCTGCAATCCTTAATTCCCGTCCCCTGCATCGTCGTCAGCGCCGTCGTCATCGACAGGCGCTGGTGCCGGCTTCGGCGCTGGCGCCGGCAGGGCACCGTGCGGCAGGTCGTCGTAGATGAAATCCACGATGCGCCGCATCGGCGAGGAAACGGCGTAAGGATGGAGCACGCCGTCCGCGCCGCTCTTTGACAGCACGGTCTTCGTGTCATAGGCGAGGACTTCCGAAGACAGAATCCGGTAGGTGGCGTTTCCGCGGTCGAAATGCATCGTATAGCGGAACATGCGGTTGCGGTCCGCCTTGATGACCGCGATGACCGCGTTGCATGCGGCCGTCGACTCGTAGTTCACCGAGCCCGCATCGACGTAGTAGCCCGTGTAGTCGTTCGCATCCACGAAGCGCATGTCCTCGGCCGAGCACACCTCGGCAGAGAGCAGGAGCAGCGCCCCGAGCACGAGCCCCACCATCTGTCTGAGCATCCTTTCACCTTCCACTTTCCTGACAACTTGCAAAATCATATACATTCCATTGTATGGCAGGGGATTTTGATTGTCAACCGTGGAAGGGGAATCCGGATAAAAAAGGCTCCCTCTGCGAGGGAGCCTGACAAAATCTGCTCAATACTGGAACTTCTGCAGCGACTCGGAGAGCTTCTGCGCGAGCTGGGCGAGCGATTCGCTCGCGGTCGCGATTTCGCCTGCGGACGCGCTCTGCTGCTCGGACGCCGCCGAGACGCTTTCCATCTCGTTGACGACCTTGCCGCCGTTGCCGGCAATCTGCTGCGTCTTTTCCTGCACGACGCCGGTCTGCGTGCCGACCTGCTGGAGCTCGGCGACCATGTCGTTCGCGCTCTTTGCGACGTTCTGGACGGCCGTCTCGATTTCGGCGAACGCGTCTTTCAGCTGGGCGACAGCCGCCGTGCCGCTCTGGACGGCCTCGCTGCCGGACTGCATGGAGGCGACGGCCGCGTCGGTGTCCTTCTGGATGCCCGTGATGAGGTCCGTGATCTGCTGGGCCGCCGTCTGGCTGGCCTCGGCGAGCTTGCGGACCTCGTCAGCGACGACGGCGAAGCCGCGACCGTGCTCGCCTGCGCGGGCCGCCTCAATGGCGGCGTTCAGCGCGAGGAGGTTCGTCTGCTCCGCGATGCCCGAGATGGTCTCGACAATCGAGCCGATTTGCTGCGAGCTCTTGCCGAGCTGGTCGACCGTCTGCGCGCTGCTCTTGACAATGGCCTCGACGCTCTCGATGTCATGGACGGCATCCATGACGCTCCTGCCGCCCTCGACGGCACGGCTGTGCGCCGTCTTTGCATCGCCCTCGACCGCATCGGCCGTCGCATGCAGGCGGTCGACGGACGTGACGGTCTTGCCGACGCTTTCCTCGGAATCCTCGATGTACTGCTGCTGCTCGGCCGACGCCTGCGCCGCGCTCGTGACGCTGTTCGCGACCTGCTCCGACGCCTGCGCGCTCTGGTGCGCGCTCGCCGTGAGCTCCTCGGACGCCGCCGCGAGATGCTGCGCCGTCTCGTTCGTCGTCTTCATAAGGCCGGAGACCGTGCGGCACATATCAGCGAAATCATGCAGCATCTCGCCAAACTCGTCGCCGCGCTCCGTCTGATAACCCGTCTCGCGGAAATCACCATCGCGCATCTTGCGGCAGGCGCTGACGATGGCCGTGAGCGGCTCCATAATCTTCTTCGCAATCGTGATGCAGGCCGCGAGCAGGATGACGAGGATGATGACGACCATGATGATGATGTTACGGATCGTCGCGGACGTGTCCGCATCTGTCTTCGCCTTGAGGTCGATGGCTTTCTGATGCTCCATCTGCCCGAGCTTCGCGAAGTTCGTGCCGAGCACGCCGCCCTGCTTCGTGCCAGTCGCTGAATACGTCGCGAGCGCTTCGTCATACTGGCCGGCCAGCGACTGCTGCACCGACTTGTCGAGCGTCGCATGGAAATCCTTCCAGTTGCCCTTGATCGTCTCCATCAGGGCGTCCGTTTCCGGGTCCTTGATGGGGATTGCATCGTATCCCGCGATGCTGTCCTCGACCATCTTGACGCCCGTCTCATACTTTCCCTTGAGATCCTGCAGGCGCGCGTTGTCATTGCGGCACGTCGTCATGACGACCGCCATGCCCTGCGCGTAGCGCGCGCCCGTCATTGCCGTGCCGACGTAATCGTGGCTCTGCACGCTCGACTCGTACATCGTGTTGATGTCTTCCTGCGCCGACCTGAGGCCCATGTATCCCGCGATGCTCGTGCCCAGGAGGCCCACGACGGCAATCATGCCGAGCAGGAACAGCTTGTAGGCGACCTTCATGTCATCCAACCATCTCATGCTACCATCCCTTTCTCAAAAAATCTTCCCAAACAACGCATTCCCATAACGAAATCTCTACAAAATCCATGCTGGTTCCTCATGGATTGGAATTCCCGTCTGTATGAATAGAAATTCGCGACAACAAGCCGCTTTCCTGCTTGCTGCCGCGAAAATAAAGCAAAGTTAATGAATCCCGACGTTTGCCCCAGCACGCTGGACAGACATCCGTACACGCATCACCACTGCCGCCGCGTCCGCCAGAACTCCGGCCGCAGCATGACGAGGAGCGTCAGGATCTCGAGGCGGCCTAAGAGCATCTCAAAGCAGAGCACCGCTTTCATCACGTCGGGAAAGCCCGCGAATGTCTGCGTCGCGCCCGCCACGCCGAACGCCGGCCCCACGTTGCCGAGCGTCGTGACGCTGATGCCGATCGCATCAAAGAGCGGCACGTCCATGAGCGTGTAAAAGAGCGCGAACACCGTGATTGTCATGAGATATAAGAAGAAAAAATAGCCCACGCGGTGCAGTTCCGACACGCCGACCTTGTGCCCGTTCATCCGCACGACTGCGAGCGCGCGCGGATGGAGCTTCTCGCGCAGGATGTTCGCCGCGTTCTTGACGAGGAGCACGGCCCGCGTCACCTTGAACCCGCCCGCCGTCGAGCCCGCGCAGCCGCCGATGAAAAGGAGGAGCAGCAGCACGCACTTCGAAAGCGGCGGCCACGTATCGAAATCCGCTGACACGAAGCCCGTCGTCGAAAGCGACGTCACCTGGAACACCGCAAAGCGCAGCGCCCCGCCCGCCGTCAGGCCCTGCGCCATCACGAGATTCGCAGCCACCAAGAGCGTCGCGACCACGATGATGCCAAGGTACGCGCGGAACTCCGTATTGCGCACGAGCGCATGCGGCCCCTTTTTCCAGACCTTGTAATACAGCGCGAAATTGCCGCCCGCAAGGAACATAAAGAGAGACATCCAGCCCTCAATCCAGACATTGTCGATCGCCATCGCATTCGCGTCGTACGTCGAAAAGCCGCCCGCGCCGAGCGTCGCAAGCGCATGATTGACCGCCGTCACCGCATCCATGCCGCAGAGCCAGAGAATCACGGCGCAGAGCACCGTCAACGCCGTGTAGATGCGAAAGAGCGCACCCGTCATCTCCCGCAGCCGCGGCATCACGCGCTCGTGGCCCGACGACTCCGCATTGTACATGTGGACCGTGCTCTGCCCCGCCTGCGGCAGGAGCGCGATGAAGATGACGATGATGCCGAGCCCGCCGAACCACTGCGTCAGGCTCCGCCAGAACAGGATGCTCTGTGGCAGCGTCTCGATGGACGGCAGCACCGTCTCGCCCGTCGTCGTGAAGCCCGAAATGCTCTCGAAGAACGCATCGAGGAAGCCGAGATGCCCGCCGAACACATACGGCATCATGCCGAGCACCGTCGCCACGCCCCAGCCGAGCCCCGTGATCGCGATGCCCTCGCGCATCGTGATGGCCTCCACCTTTGCCCGCGCATGCGAAACCAAGAGCGCCCAGACCGCGAGCGACAGTCCGATGGAAAGCGCAAACGCCCGCGCACTCTCCTCGCCCCAAAGGAGCGCCAGGAAAAGCGGCACGCAAAGCACCGCCATCGACGCCAGCACGAGCCTTGCCAGCACATAATTCACCACGCGCAAGTCCATGGAGGGACCTCCCTTCCTGCCGATTTCTCTTGAAAATTCCAGGCGTCTGATGTAAAATACGTAGTAAGAGAAGCAACCACCGGTTGACGGTTGGTCGCCTCGCGCAGTTGGTTATCTCATAGACATAACCGCCTTAGGTTGGTTCCCGGGGGCGGTTATTGTTTTCTCAACACAAATAAAATGCAGAGCATCAGGAAAAGGACGACAATCGTCTCTCCCATCCGAATCACCTCGCTCTCAAGGTATTCCGACCTTTCTGCGAGGCGCAAAACTCCAACCGCCGACCGCTTGGTAGCTGCTTCTCATACAGATTAGTATACAACACCCCGCATACATCTTGCAAGATGTATGCGGGGTGTGCTGTTTGATAACAAACATACTCGACAACTGTTGATGCTTGCGCGTTACAAGCTCACTGAAAGCCTGAAACTATAGCTTCTACCGCTCCTTCATCCGGCGTCATGCGGAGCTGCTGCATATCTATGAACTCCCAATTCATATCAACTTCTCCATACCATCGCCGCTCTGGCCGTGCACGAAGCGTAACGAGGTACTCGCGCACAATATGTTGCGGTTGTATGCCAGGATGAATAGACGATGAAAGCTCAATCTGAACGACCGTCTGCGTCTGATAAACGCCATTGCCTTTATAGATGACGCGATCCTCCACTTTTTTCTTCTTCGACGCAATGCTGAGATCATATTTTTTCTCAAAACTCTTCTCTTGGAACCCAAGCTGCTGCCAAACCACAGCCTCACGCTCTTTCAGAAACTTGTCCGCCTGCTTTTCTGCCGCCTCAAGATAATCATCGGTTGCAAACGCCGCATCATCTGGCATTGAAAACTGCATGTGAATATCTGTCACAGCCTGGCTGAGCGCTGCTGTAGTAGCGAAAACACAAGCAGAAAGATGTACATCGACCGCCATACCGGCTCCAGCGACTGGCGCTACCTTGATCCGAACGGTTGCTGGGCCGAGACCGGCATCAGTATGCCCGCTGGCGAAAAAGCCTTCGAACTTGCCTATGGGATGGAGTTCTACCATCTGCACTGATCTGGCAGTTCTGGGGCGTCGGCTATTCCGAGCTCTGATTCCTCATCGCAACAAAATATCTGCAAAGGAAAGCTGCCGTATCGAAGACGTATTTCCATCTTCGATACGGCAGCTTGCTATTTCCCGGTTCACATAAAATGAATCCGTCACAGTTCGTGCGCAATTTTCGCCTTGACGATACGCTTCACGGACGCATCAATCTGCGCCTCGCTGATCTCGCCATTCTGCGCGGCTTCGAGAATGCCCATGTAGATGTCATTTTCGTGCTCGTATTCATGGCAGACCATGACGATGTCGACGCCCGCCTTCACAGCATTGACACCGAGCTGGCGGTAGGGCGCATGGTTCGCCACCGCACCCATTTCCATATCATCCGTGATAATGATACCCTGATATCCCATCTTCTCGCGCAGGAGGTCCGTGACGACGGCACGGGACTGGCTCGCGCTGTGCTCGGTGTCGATGGCGGGGTAGATGAGGTGCGAGACGAGGATGAACATGCTCTCCGGCTTGCGCGTCTCGATCATTTTCCGGAATGGCGCGAGGTCTTCAGCTTCGAGCGTCTGCATCGAGGCATCGACCGTCGAGACCTCCTTATGCGAGTCCACGCGCCCTTTGCCGATGCCGGGGAAATGCTTGAGCGCATAAAGGACGCCCGCAGTTTCATAGCCATCGGCCGCGCGGCCGACGAAGGATGTCACCTTCGTCGCGTCCTTTGAAAATGAGCGGCGGTCCGGCGAACCGACGTCAGCGACCGGCGCAAAGTTCACATTGATGCCGAGGGCTTTGAGCGCCTTGCCCGTTTTTTCTGCACTGCGTCCTGCCTCGGTCGGGTCACCCGTCTGGCCGATTTCGAGCTGCGACGGCGGCGGCGCGATGAAAGACTTGCCGCGCACGACGTCGCCGCCTTCTTCGTCGATGCCGATGAAGAGCGGCACTTTCTGATGCGCTTCCTCGCCCTGCGCGTAGTCCTGCATGTGCGAGATAAAGGCTTTCGTCTGCTCCGCGCTTTCGAGGTTGCGGTCAAAGAGCAGCACGCCGCCGATATGGAACTGGCGCAGCATGAACTTGCTGTCGTCCGTGAGGTCTGTGCCCTGCACGCCGATCATCACCATCTGGCCGACCTTCTCCGTCAGCGACATCTCGCGGACGATAGCATCCGCCTGTTCGTCGAGCGTCTGCGGTGCCTTCGCCACGCCAGACGACGCCGCCTGCTGCGAGCCGCGCACCTCTCTGTCCGTGAGCGCACGGCTCGCATAGAGCGCACCGCAGAGGACGGCGAGGAGGACGATGAAAGCGGCAGCAAGCATGAGATATTTCCTGCTCGAAGATTTTTTTCTTGAGGGTCTGGAGGCTTTCACGCAATCAAAACTCCTTCAATGCTTCATTTTCCTTCTTCTACACCCATCACTGCAATCAGTCGTGCAGGCTTTCAAAATCCTTTCCCGATGGCAGCGTGCCTCGAAGTGCTTCCGGCAGTTCCTGCGTCAGCTGATAGGCGCTCACACCCATGGGCTTTGTCATGTCGCGCAGGGAATATTCTGCGATGACATCGTTCTTGCCTTTGCAGAGGATGAGGCCGATGGTCGGCGCGTCGCCTTCGCCACGCATCTGGCTGTCGACAGCGGACAGATAGAAATTCAGCTTGCCCGCATACTCCGGCTGGAACTCGCCTGTCTTGAGCTCGATGACGAAATAACAATGCAGCTTCACATTGTAGAACAAGAGGTCGATATAGAAATCTTCTCCGCCGACGACGATGTGGTACTGATGGCCGAGGAAGGCAAAGCCCTGGCCGAGCTCGAGGAGCATTTTCGTGACGTTGTGAACGAGCAGGTCTTCAAACTCGCGTTCTAGCATGTCCTTCTGAAATCCGATAAAATCAAAAACATAGGGATCCTTCATCTTGGATATCTTCTTGTGCATACCAGATTCTCTCTTGCTTTGATTTTACTTTGTCGAGAAGCGAGATATTATGCCCCCATGGCAATTTTGCAAAGACCTTTTGCAAAATCTCCTCATCCGTGATTTCAGACGCGAACTTCCTGCTTCTTTCCCGCAGACTCCCGCAACCGTCTCTGCTGCTCCAGCCACACCATGAGCACGGAGACGTCGGCGGGGGAGACGCCGCTGATGCGGCTGGCCTGGCCGAGGCTTTCGGGGCGGATGCTTGCGAGCTTTTCACGCGCTTCGTCGCGGAGGCTCGGGACGGTGTTGTAGTCGATGGTATCTGGCAGGCGCTTGGCCTCGAGTTTTTCCATGTGCGCGACCTGCTCCATCTGCTTCTTGATGTAGCCTTCGTAACGGCTCTGGATCTCGACCTGGTCGCGGACTTCTTTCGCGAGGGCGGGCAGGTCGGGGAGCGCGGTGCGGAGGCTGTCGTAGGTGACTTCCGTGCGCTTCAGGAGGTCGTAGGCCGTCGTGGCGCTATGGATGGGGGCGATGCCGGCTTCTTCGAGCGCGGCATTCTGCGCGGTGCTCGGCGTCAGCAGCGTGTCGTGGAGCAGTTTCAGCGCGTCGTCGATGGCGGCTTTTTTCGTCAAAAAACGGTCCCAGCGTTCGTCCGTGACGAGGCCGATGCGGCGGCCGATCGGCGTGAGGCGCATGTCGGCGTTGTCCTGCCGCAGCAGCAGGCGATATTCGGCGCGGCTCGTCATCATGCGGTACGGCTCGTGCGTGCCTTTCGTGACGAGGTCGTCGATGAGGACGCCGATGTAGGCGTCGGAGCGGCGCAGGACGACAGGGTCTTCGCCCTTGAGGAAGAGCGCGGCATTGATGCCCGCGATGAGCCCCTGTGCAGCCGCTTCCTCGTAGCCGGACGTGCCATTCGCCTGACCCGCGGAGAAGAAGCCGCGGATGGCCTTGAATTCGAGGCTCGGTTTCAGCTGCGTCGGGTCGATGCAGTCGTACTCGATGGCGTAGCCCGCGCGCATGACGTGGCAGTGCTCGAGGCCGGGGATGGTATGGAGGAACGCGAGCTGGACGTCCATCGGCATGGACGTGCTCATGCCCTGCACGTAGACCTCGTTCGTGTGCAGGCCCTCGGGTTCGAGGAAGAGCTGGTGGCGGTCCTTGTCGGGGAAACGCAGGATCTTCGTCTCGATCGACGGGCAGTAGCGCGGGCCGACGCCCTCGATGATGCCGTTCGCCATCGGGGCACGGTCCATGTTGTCGCGCAGGATCTTGTGCGTCGCCTCGTTCGTGTACGTGAGGTAGCACGGCACTTGCTCGCGCGTCGTGACGTCAGACAGAAAGGAGAAATTGCGCGCCTCGTCATCGCCGGGCTGTAACTGCATCTTGTCATAATCGAGCGTGCGGGCGTCGACGCGGGCAGGCGTGCCGGTCTTGAAGCGCATGAGACGGACGCCAGCCGCCGCGAGGGAGTCGGAGAAATGCATCGCCGGGCGCTGGCCGTTCGGCCCG
Source organism: Selenomonas sp. (assembly GCA_022773585.1). Classification (GTDB taxonomy): domain Bacteria; phylum Bacillota; class Negativicutes; order Selenomonadales; family Selenomonadaceae; genus Selenomonas_C. The sequence goes on from JALEZZ010000069.1 coordinate 34,041, forward strand.
CCGCTATAGGTGTGCTCGCCAATGATGATGCGGCCTTTGAGATACGTGCCCGTCGCCATGACGATGGCGGGCGCGAGATAGACTTCGCCCGTCTCGACGACGACGCCCTTGACGCGCTTGTTCGGCCCGCAGGCGACAGAAGTGTGTGAGGTTGCATCTGCAACCTCTTTCTGTGTCGGCACATCCTCGAGCAAGAGATCGGTGATGAGGATCTGCTTGACGTCGAGGTTCTCCGTGTTCTCGCACGTCTCCTTCATCGTGAACTGGTAAAGCTTCTTGTCAGCCTGCGCGCGCAGCGCGTGGACGGCCGGGCCCTTGCCCGTGTTGAGCATGCGGAACTGGATGCACGTCTTGTCCGCATTGATGCCCATCTCGCCGCCAAGCGCATCAACTTCTCGCACGAGATGCCCTTTCGCCGGCCCGCCGACGGACGGGTTGCACGGCATCAGCGCGATGTTGTCCATCGAAAGCGTCGCAAGGAGCGTCCGCTGCCCCATGCGCGCCGCCGCCAGCGCCGCCTCGACGCCGGCATGCCCCGCACCGATCACGATGACGTCATAGTTTCCTGCAATGAATTGCATGTTCGTCCTCCTAGCAAAAAAGCCCGCTCTCCCGAGCGGGCTTGAAAGTTCATTGGCTCCATGGTATCATGAAGACGCCGACGGAGCCGGTTTCTTCCTTCGAACGGAAGGAGGGATCCGCATGAGCCCATACGAAAAGCTGGCATTACTGCTAGCCATTCTGAAACTCTTGCACGATTACCTCAATAAGTAAGAATAGAAATTGGTTTTAAAGGGTCTCGCTTTCTTACGACTCAAAATCGAAACGAGGAAGCTGACGACACCACACCGTCGGCTTTTTGCGTCGCAAGAAAAGCTGTCCTTGTTGATAGCCTTATTATACCAAAGGCCGCCTGATGTTTCAAGCGGCCTTTTTTCTTTCGTCTGCGTATTTTTCTTGACATATGCCAGTAAAAGAGTTATATTTGATTCATGACATATGTCGGTATCTTATTCCCGAAAGGAGGCATTCCATGGCCAGACCAGCCAAGCCGCGCCGCATCTGCATGCTGCCGCCGTGCCGTTTGTTTGTGCCGGATTCTTCGGATCCAGCCGAGGCGGCCACGGCGGCGGGCGCTGCGAAAAGCAAGGCGACGCCCGCCCCTGTCGTGCTGACGCTCGACGAGTATGAGTGCCTGCGCCTGCTCGACTACGAGGGTGGCGATCAGGCGCTCTGCGCGGCGGCGATGGATGTCGCGCGCACGACGGTGCAGGCGATGTACGTCCGTGCGCGGCAAAAGCTCGCGCAGGCGCTCGTCGAGGGGCGTCCGCTCGAAATCGCGGGCGGCAGCTATGATGTCTGCGACACGCCGCACGCTGGCTGCTGCTGCGCGGAGCGGCTGCGCCATGGATGCCCGCGCATTTCCGCAAAGAAAAGGAGCGAACACACGATGAAACTCGCCGTCACGTACAGCCCCGATGGGCAGATTTTCCAGCATTTTGGCAAGACACAGGCGTTCAAGGTCTACGACATCGAAAAAGGTGCCATCCAAGCCTCAGAGGTCAAGGACACGGAGGGACAGGGCCATGGCGCTCTCGCCGGCCTGCTGCGCGGATGGGGCGTCGATACGCTAATCTGCGGCGGCATGGGCATGGGCGCGAAGAATGCGCTCGCCGATGCCGGCATCGAGATCTATGCGGGCTGCACGGGCGCTGCCGATGACGCTGTCGCCGCCCTGCTCGCCGGCACGCTCGCAAAGAGCGATGCCGCGACGTGCGACCACCACCATGGCGAACATACGTGCCACGCATGACAAAAAATCATTTTTGAATAAAAGAAGCCTGCTCGCATGGGAGCAGGCTTCTTTTTTGATGATTCATTTGCCGATGCAGAACTTCGAGAAGATCTCGTCAATGAGGTCTTCCGAGGCCTTCTCTCCCGTGATCTCGCCAAGCGTCTCCCACGCAGAGCGCAGGTCGATGGAGACAAAGTCGGCGGAGAGGCCGTTTGCGATGGTCGCGAGCGCGGCGCGGAAGTGGTCGTCGGCTTTGCGCAGCAGGGCGGCATCGCGTTCGCCGGAGACGTAGCTTTCCTCGGGCGTCTCGGTGATGCCGGCGATGCGGGCGATCTCGGCCGTCAGCGCGTCGAAGCCGCGCTCGTCCTTCGTGGAGATGGAGAGGACGGGAGCATCGACAGACAGGTCTTTCGCCGTCGTGACGGCGGGGAGGTCGGCCTTGTTCAGGAGGACGATGGCCTGCTTGTCTTGGATGAGCTCGAGGATGGCGCGGTCTTCGTCCGTGAGCGACTGGCTGCCGTCGAAGAGGGCGAGGACGAGGGCGGCGCGGCTGGCGTATTCGCGCGCTTTCTCGACACCGATGCGCTCGACGGCGTCCGTGGCCTCGCGGATGCCGGCCGTGTCGATGATGCGCAGCGGCACGCCGCCGATGTCGGCCGTTTCCTCGATGCTGTCGCGCGTCGTACCGGGGATGTCGGTGACGATGGCGCGTTCCTCGCGCAGCAGGGTATTGAGGAGGCTCGACTTGCCGACGTTTGGTTTGCCGACGATGGCTGTGAGCAGGCCGTCGCGCAGGATGCGGCCGGTGTGCGCCGTCGCGAGCAGGGCGCGGAGCTCGCTGCGGATGCGTGTGACTTCGCGCTCGACCTCGTCGATGGCGACGTCGTCGATGTCATCCTCGGGGAAGTCGATGGTGGCTTCGAGATGGGCGATCATGGCGAGGCATTTCTCGCGCATGGTGCGGATGCGGCCGGAGAAATGGCCGGCGAGGTGGCTCTCGGCGACGGAGAGGGCGCGGTCGGTGCGGGCGCTGATGACGTCCATGACGGCCTGCGCCTGCGAGAGATCGAGGCGGCCGGAGAGGAACGCGCGCTTCGTGAATTCGCCGCGCTCGGCGAGGCGGGCGCCATGGGCGAGCACGAGGCCGAGCACGCGGCGCAGCACGACGCTGCCGCCATGACACTGGAGCTCGACAACGTCTTCGCGCGTGTAGGAGTGCGGCGCGCGCATGACGAGGGCGATGGCCTCGTCGACGGTCTCAGCCGTGTCGCTGACGATGTGGCCATAGACGGCGCGGCCGGCCGGCGTCTTTGCGAGCGGCGTGCCGGATGCGGCGGCAAAGACGCGGTCAGAGATGGCGAGCGCGTCTTTGCCGCTGACGCGGATGATGCCGATGCCAGCAGCGCCGGGCGCCGTCGCGATGGCGGCGATGGTGTCTTGATATGATGGCATGAAAACTGCTCCTTCTATCAATGATTCTTTTTATGCCGAATGTTCCGTATCATCCAGGCCCCCTCTCAGAGGGGGCTGTCACCGCAGGTGACTGGGGGAGTGTCGAAGGTAGTACGTGGGATATAGCTGGATTGCCTCCTGCGAAGACATACCTTCGCAGATACTATCGAATGAATTGCCAAGCCCTACCTTCGACACTCCCACCACCGCTTCGCGGTCCCCCTCCCTCTGAGAGGGAGGCTTTTATTCTTTCTACGAAAAAAAGGACGGCCGCACATGCTTTCGTGCAACCATCCCTTCTTGCTTTTCTTATTCTTCTTCCACGCGCTCGGCGCTTTCCGCGTTCCGTTCCCTTCTGGGACGGTAGCGGCGCTTCTTCTTCGGAGCGATGACGACGCAGCGATAGGGCTCGTCACCATCGCTGTACGTCGAGACGCGGCCATTCTCCTGGAGCGCCATGTGGATGATCTTGCGCTCGTGGCGGTTCATGGGCTCGAGGCGGACTTCAGCGTGGATGCGGCAGGCTTTTTCCGCGAGGTGGCCGGCGAGGCGGCGGAGCGTCTCCTCGCGGCGGCTGCGGTAGTCCATGGCGTCGAGGACGACGTGGATGCGCCCGTCTTCGCGGCCCTTGTTCGCTGCGAGATTCGTGAGATACTGCAGCGCGTCGAGCGTCTGGCCGTGTTTGCCGATCAGGATGCCGAGGCCGTCGCCCTGCAGGTTGTAGACGGAGCCTTCGTCCGTCTCCTGGAGCGTCATTTGGACGTCGAGCCCCATGCAGCGGAAGACTTCGCAGAGGAACTTCTCTGCGCACTGGCGCGGCGTGAGGTCTTCCTCGGCAACGCCTTCATAGTCAGGCGTGACGGGGACGGGCGGCGTCGCGGGCTTTTTCGGCGCGGCGGACACGTCTGCGGAAAAGTCGCGGTGTTCGTCGCTGGAGCGGCGGCTCTGGCGGGGACGGCGGCCATGACGGTCGTCGCGTCCTCCGCGTTCCTCGCGGTAGCTGCGGGAGCGTTCTCTGCGGCCTTCGCCAAAGGGCTTTGCCTCGGGCGGCGTCGTGGCTGTGACGCCATAGGAGCGCTGCTCGCTGTACGGCGTGTCGATGGCACCGCTCTCGTCGGGCGGCATCCACGGGCGGTCGGAGGGGCCGGCACTTTCCGTGCTTTCAGCGGCTGCCTTTTGATGCAGTTCCGCAGGTTTCGCCTCCGGAGCCTTTTCGACGCGCTCCGTGCGCGCCTGCTGTTTCGGCGCTGGCGGCGTCTTCACGGCCTGCACCGGTTCCGCCGGCTTCATGGAGGCAGGCTCCGCCTTGCGCTCTTTCTGTGGCGCTTCTTTCTTCGTCACGCGCACTTTTGCCGGATGCGCGCCGAAGATGCCGAAGAAGCCTTTCGACGGGGCTTCGAGGACTTCGACCGTGGCTTCGTCACGCGTGCAGCCGAGGAGGTCGAGGGCTTTTCTGGCTGCTTCTTCGACGGTCTTTCCCGTCGCTTCCTGCACTGCCATTCAGTCCTCCTCCCCTTTCGCGTCGGCTTTCTTGGCGTTCGGCTTTTCCTTGCCGCGGTACATCCACCACTGCTGCACGATCTGGCAGCAGTTCATGGCGACCCAGTAGAGGACGAGGCCCGAGGCGAAGCTCCAGCTGATGAAGCCGATGAAGAGCGGCATCATGTAGGCCATCATCTTCATCTGCGTGTTGCTCATGTCGGACGTCTGGCGCGTCTGGAGATACGTCGTGACGGCCGCGAGAATCGGCAGGATGTGCAGGGGGTCGGCCTCTGACATCGACGGCAGCCAGAGGAACTCAGCCGCTTCCGGCGTCGGATACTGGAAGTTGAACAGGGCGTAGTACATGCCCATGAGAATCGGCATCTGGATGAGCAGCGGCAGGCAGCCCGCGAGCGGGTTGACGCCGGCCTCGCTGTAGAGCTGGCCGATCTTCTGCTGCATGACCTGCGGGTTGTCCTTGTACTTCTCCTGGATTTTCTTCATCTTCGGAGAGAGTTCCTGCATCGCCTTCATGGACTTGATCTGCTTCACCGTCAGCGGGTAGAGGCACATCTTGACGAGGATGGTGAGGAGGATGATGGCCGCACCGTAGCTGCCGAAGCCTGCGACGTCCGTCAGATCATAGAGGAGCTGCAGGATGAAGCCGAGGATTGCTTCGATGGGAGCGAACACGGAGGAAAAGAATTCTTGCAATTCATCACGTCCATTTCAAAAAATCATTTTCGAGCTTACGGAGTCTTTATTCAGGCCCCCTCTAGAGGGGGCTGTCAGCGAAGCTGACTGGGGGAGTAGTTGGGAGCACTTGCCAAACGAGTTTCATGGCACTGGGTCATAACCGCCTTTGTGAAAGGGATGGCACCGCAAGATTCTCTTGACTGCCATCCACCCGCCTCTCCATGCCCCATATTTCCCGATGGCCTCCATCGCGTATGCGGAGCACGTCGGCACGTAGCGGCACGACGGCAGGAAGAGCGGCGAGATGGCCGCCCGGTAAAAGCGGATGAGGAAGAGGAGCAGCGCTTTCATGGCTGCGTCCTCCGGAGGATGCCGGCGCGGCGGCAGAGCGAGAGGTAGCACCGCTCGACTTCCTGCCTTTTTGCATCGACGGCCGCCCGACGCCCCACGAGGACGAGGGCGAGATGCTCCGCGAGCTCCGCCTGATGCAGGCGGTAGCACTCCCGCAGGAGCCTCTTGACGCGCACGCGGCGGACGGCGCAGCCGAGCTTCTTGCCGGCCGCGAAGCCGACCTCGCCCTTGAGCTTCTTCTCGCCCGCGCGCACGCGGAATACATAGAGCACGAGATGGCGTCCGGCATAGGATTTCCCGAGGCGGTAGACCCGCTGGAAAGAAGCCGCGCGCTTCAGCATGCGCCGGCGCGCAAGCGTCTTTTTCGGCGCTTCCAGTTCCTTTTCCAAACGGCCCATCTCCTGCTCACTGATCTTCGTAGTCCCGGGAGCTTCCCGGGAGGTTTCTGGAATGTCTGCAAAAATGGAAAAAGGCCACCGCAAGGTGACCTGGTCCATCTTATGCGGAAATCTTCTTCCGGCCACGCTGGCGTCTTCTCTTCAGGACGAGACGGCCGCCTTTCGTCTTCATGCGCTCGCGGAAGCCGTGCGTCATCTTGCGCCAATGGTTGTTCGGCTGATACGTCTGCTTCAAATCGTTCACCTCCCTGCAAGTGGTGTTCTGCAAGCGGCGGTTTTGCCCGCACGCATTGTTAGCTATTCCAGATTATAAAGCAAGAAAGCGCGCGATGTCAAGCCGTTTTCCACGGAAATCGGTGGATAACGGCGGCCGTTCTGTGGACAAACGTTGTGGAAAAGGCGCGGCGGCCGCGAAAACCTGTTGATAACTCCCGCTGCATCTGCTAAAATATTCCTTGATTCTACGACACGGATTTCCAGATTTCCACAGGTTATCCACCGGATGCAGTGCATCGTTTCTCCCACAGATGACGGAGCCGGAGGCGACTTTTCCGCCTCGTGTGCGCTCGTTTTTTTTTGCAATGCCGGTGAAGTTATCCACAGACTGTGGATGAAATTGTGGATAAATGATACCCTGTGGACAGAAAAAAATTGCATTCCTACCATTATATGCATCCAGAAAGGAACATCCTCTATGCCCAATCCCCCAGAAGAACTCCAGACGACCTGGCTCCGCATCCTCGAGAAGGTGCAGGAGTCGCTCTCGAAGGTCGCCTGCGAGAAATGGCTCGCGCCCGTGCGGCCGCTGCGCCTCGATGAAGCAGAGCTCGAGCTCGCCGCGCCGAATGATTTCGCGAAAGACTGGATCCTCAACCGCTACGTGCCGATCCTCGAGGACGCCGTCAGCGACGTGCTCGGCAGCCCGCGCAAGATCACGATCATCTCGCTCGACCTGCCGCAGGCGACGGACGAGGATGCGCCCGAAGCGGAGCGCGCTGTCTCGCGCAAGGTGCAGAAAGCCGAGCGGGCCGCGAAAAGCTCGCGCCGCAGCACCGCAGGCGTCAGCGACGACGCCGTCCACGAGGACGCGCCCGTACAGACGACGCTGCTTGGCGACGATGACGAAGCTGCAGAACCATCGGGCAGCGGACAGGGAAAAGGCGCGCGCGGCAAGGGCGCGGCCGACCTGCCGTCGCCGATCGCGCCGGGCGACGCCTCGACGCTCAACCCGAAGTACACGTTCGAAACCTTTGTCACGGGCAAGAGCAACCAGCTCGCGCACGCCGCCTCGGTCTCGGTCGCCGAGAACCCGGGCCGCGGCTACAATCCGCTGTTCCTCTACGGCGGCGTCGGCCTCGGCAAGACGCATCTCATGCACGCCATCGGCCACCGCATCCTGGGCACCCATCCCGAGATGCGCGTCCTCTACGTTTCGAGCGAGAAATTCACGAACGAGCTCATCAACTCCATCCGCGACGGCCATCCCGAGCGCTTCCGCGACAAGTACCGCACGATCGACGTGCTCATGGTCGATGACATCCAGTTCATCTCCGGCAAGACGAGCACGCAGGAAGAATTCTTCCACACGTTCAACGCGCTCCATGACGCGGGCAAGCAGATCATCCTTTCGTCCGACCGCCCGCCGAAAGAAGTCGAGAAGCTCGAAGAACGCCTGCGCTCGCGCTTCGAGTGGGGCCTCATCACCGACATCCAGGCGCCGGATCTCGAGACGCGCATCGCCATCCTGCGCAAGAAAGCAATGGTCGACCAGATCGACGTGCCGAACGACGTCATGTTCTCCATCGCGAACCGCATCGACACGAACATCCGTGAGCTCGAAGGCGCGCTGACGCGCGTCGTCGCCTACGCCTCGCTGACGAAGCAGCCCGTCACGACGGAGCTCGTGGCCGAGGCCCTCAAGGATCTCTTCCCCGCTGGCGGCGAGCGCGAGGTCACGCTCGAGATCATCCAGGAAATCGTCGCGTCGTACTTCCAGATTCCGGTCGACGACCTCCATTCGAAGAAGCGCAGCCGCAGCATCGCGTTCCCGCGGCAGATTGCCATGTACCTCTGCCGCGAGCTGACGGAGAGCAGCCTGCCGTCCATCGGCCAGTTCTTCGGCGGCCGCGACCACACGACGGTGCTGCACGCCTACGACAAGATCAAGACGGAGAAAGAGACGGACGACAAGCTCGCGAAGATTCTCACGGAGCTCGTCGCACGCATCCAGAAGATGTAGAAGATGGAACCAGAGGCCTGTGGATAACGTTGTGCGCAGGCCTTTTGATATCCTGTCGATGAAATGTGGATAACCCGTCCCTGTGCGTTTCTCTGTGGACAGTGTGGATAACCGCACAAAATTCCGACCGCGTTTCCCACAGGTCTTTCCACAGCCTTCCAGTGGATTTCATCGAGGCTTCCGGCACTTATCCACTTTTTCACAGGCCCTACGACTACGACAACTATTTTTTATAAGATTTTACGCCCTATTAAAAACAAAGAGAGCGAGGCACGAAATGAAATTCACCTGTCCGAAGCCAGAATTCCTGTCCGCCATCGGAGCGGTCAGCAAGGCCATCGCATCGAAACCCCAGACGCCCATCCTTTCCGGCATCTATCTAAGAGCAGAAGGCAGCCAGCTCGAACTCCAGGCCACCGACTATGAAATCGGCATCATCTACCAGCTCGAAGCCGACATCGAAGAACCGGGACAGCTCGTGCTCTCCGGGCGCTATCTGCAGGAAGTCGTGCGGCGTCTCCCGAGCGATACCGTCCGCATCGATTACGACAGCCAGGAAAAAATCACGCACATCCAGGGCGGCAATGCCAACTACACGCTGCGCTCCATGAACGCCAGCGAATACCCCGGCGTCCACCGTCTCGAAGGCGATCTTCACTTCACGCTCAAGGACAACCTCCTGCGCTCCCTGTTTAAGAAAACGGTCTTCGCCTGCTCGAACGACGAAAGCCGTCCCGTCTTCACGGGCGTCAACATGGACATCAACGACACATCCATCACACTCGCTGGCACGAATACGCACCGGCTCGCTGTAAAAAAGACCGTCCTCGAAACGCCGGTCGGCACGATGAAGCTCATCATCCCGGCGAAAACACTTCAGGAGCTCCTGCACATCCTGACGTCCGAAGTCCCGAGCGATGTCGAAATCACCTGCTCATTCAACCAGATCAGCTTCCAGTACGAAAACATCTACCTCACGGGACGCCTCATCGAAGGCGCATTCCCATCGTTCGCGAACGTCATCCCGAAGAATGCAGCCACCCGCGTCACCATGGACACGGCAGAACTCATCGCCGCGATGGATCGCGTCTACCTCATCAGCCGCACGGGCGACTACAACGTCGTCAAGCTCAGCTTCGCCGATGGCAACCTCCACATCTCCTCGAGCAACCCCGACATCGGCATGGCGGAAGAGAACATCCCCGCAGACATCGAAGGCCCGGGCATCGACATCGCCTTCAACGCGGCCTACCTCGTCGATGCCCTCAAAGTTCTCGAGAGCAAGCGCTGCACATTCGCCCTCACGAAACCCCTCGCGCCCGTCCTCGTCACCGAGCCCGATGACCCCGATTTCATCTACGTCGTCACGCCGATGAGAACTGCGCATTGATGCGGGTTTATTGTAGCAGAAAATACATATTGAAATAATAAAATAACACCACTATTGATTTTTCGAAACAGAGGAGCACATCATGGAACCAGAGAAAATCGCCATTGATACCGACACCATCCAGCTCGACCAGTTCCTCAAATGGGCCGGCGTCACCACCACGGGCGGAGACATCCGCATCCTGCTCGAAAACCGCCAGATCAAGCGCAACGGCGAGACCGAAAGCGCCAAGCGCCGCAAGCTCGTTCCAGGGGACGTCATTGAAGTCGAAGGCGTGGGCAGTTATGAAGTCGTAAAAGATCAATAACGTATCTTTGGGAGGCTGCGAGGGATGGCAGCGCACGGAGGGAGGAGCCTATTTGGAGGTTCACCGAAAGAGGCATGAACCCAATGGCTGAATCGGGTGCTTGTCGTAGGTATCCCATCGAAAGACGTCATGCCGACGAGAGCGACGACCGGAGCCAGCAGCCATCCCTCGCAGCCTCCCCTACCACGAAAGGAACTCCTCATGCAAGTCACCGCCCTCCACCTCAAAAACTTCCGCAACTATGCCGACCTGACGCTCGCACTCTCGTCCGGCATCAACATCTTCCTCGGCGCGAACGCGCAGGGCAAGACCAACATCCTCGAGGCCATCTGCTACGCCTCGCTTGGCCGCTCCCACCGCACGCACCAGGACAGCGACCTCATCCGCTTTTCTGAGCCGGCTGGAATCCTCCAGCTGGCCTTTTCGCGTCGTGACGTCCCGAGCCGCATCGACATCCAGCTCCCGCGCAAAGGCCGCCGGAAGCTCGTCCTCAACGGCCAGTCCATCCGTCCGAAAGACCTCGTCGGCAGCCTCAACACCGTCCTCTTCTCCCCGGAAGATCTCTTCCTCATCAAAGGCGCTCCCGCTGGCCGCCGCCACTTCCTCGACAGCGAAATCTCGCAGGCGAGCCCCGCCTACTATCATGAGCTCCTGACCTACAATCGCCTGCTCCAGCAGCGCAACACGCTCCTCAAGCGCATCCGCGAGCATCACGCCTCGCCCGCGCTCCTCGCCCCTTGGGATCCCCAGCTTGCCAGGAGCGCGGCCAAAATCACAAAGAAGCGCCAGGAAGCCGTCAAAAAACTCCACATGCTTGCGAATCTCATGCAGCGAAAGATTTCTGGCAGCAAGGAGAATCTCAGCCTGACATACGAGATTCACGGGCTCGAAAGGAACGACAGTATCTTCGAGCGGCAGCGGGAAACCATAAGGAATCCGTTAAGCAGGAGCGTGGATTCCGTTGGTTCCCCGCTGCCGACGGACACGAAAAAAACATCCACAATCGAACAACCTCCCACCTCGAACCAAGTGACATCTCCCCTAGAATCATGGTATAATAAGAGACTGGAAGAGCGTCACGAACTCGACATTCTGCGCGGCGTCACGAGCGTCGGCCCGCACCGCGACGACCTCGCCATGGCCGTCAACGGCATCGACCTCCGCGCCTACGGATCGCAGGGCCAGCAGCGCACCGGCGCCCTCGCCCTCAAGCTCGCCGAGCTCGAATTCCTCCGCTCCGAGACGGGAGAATACCCGATCCTGCTCCTCGACGACGTCATGAGCGAACTCGACGCCAGCCGCCGCGAAGCCCTGCTCGCCTTTCTCCAAAGAGAGCACATCCAGACCATCGTCACCGCGACCGACGCCGCGTACTTCCCGCGGGACGATTTCGGAACGGTGTACCATGTCGAGAACGGGAACGTGACGAAGGCGTAGCAGTGCGCGGGACGGCTGGCGCCCCACCGCCAGCCCCCGAGACGCTGGTGGCACGACAGAGACGATAGCAGCGGCCGCCCGCCCAGGGCGGAGCTTGGAAGAATAGGGATGCAAAGAAGCGAAAAAACTGATATGCAGCCCCCTCAAGAGGCAGTGTCATAAAGTTCAGAGTCAGGCCCCCTCTAGAGGGGGCTGTCAGCGAAGCTGACTGGGGGAGTGGCGAAGGTAGGTGTAATCTCATCTGATGATTGTTGTCTGCGAAGATATGATTTTTTCTTCGCAGATGATAATCGTACAAATTGTTTGTTCCTACCTCCGCCACTCCCACCACCGCTTCGCGGTCCCCCTCCCTCTAGAGGGAGGCTGAAGTTTGAGAGCTCTTCGGCTTTTATGACATCGCCTTTTGAGGGGATTTTTTGATAAAATGATTTTGAGGAATGAGGGATCATTTATGAGTTTGCGCGAATATCGTTACAGCACCTTTGCCCAGTCTCGCGCCAAATCCCTCCGCCGCAACATGACCCCTTCCGAGCGCCATCTCTGGTATGACTTCCTCAAAACCTATCCCGTCCGCTTCTGGAAGCAGCGGCCCATCGGGCCGTACATCGTCGACTTCCTCTGCTACGACGCCGCGCTCATCGTCGAGCTCGACGGCAGCTCGCATGATATGGAGGGGCAGTACGACCACGACGAGCGGCGGACGCATTATCTAAAGAACCACGGCTTCCGCGTCCTGCGGCTCGGCAACTACGACGTTCAGAAGCGTTTCGAGGAAGTCCGTGCGTTTATCGACAGAGCCGTGAAAGACAAAAGCATCGAGGGACGTTTTTCGAGTCGGTAGATCATCTTTTCCTCTCTCAAGCTTCCTTTTTTCCACGAAAGCGAGCCCATCTTCGGGCTGGCAGGGAAAATCATAAGGAATCCTCCAAGTAAAGCCGAACGTTTGCGCCCGTCTGAGCGAAGTCATTTCTTCGGGCGTGGGAGGGAGACCATAAGGAATCCGTTAAGGAATCGTCCGTGGATTCCGTTGGTCTCCCTCCTACGCCCGCGACCGCGAACCTATCTTAGAAGCGAAAAGGAGGCCCCCTTTCATGCATGACATCCGCACGCCTGGCATCGAGGCGGCCTCCCGCATCCTGCCGAAGTCCATCCATGCCCTCGGCCCGGCCGTCGAACGGCTCTATTACTGCCACAGCGTCCTCTTCCACTGGCCGCAGATCGTGGGGCAGGCCATCGCGGCCAATGTCGAGGCCGTGCGCATCGTGAAAAAGACGCTCTGGCTCTATTCGTACGATGCGACGTGGCGCAACCAGATCCAGATGATGCAGCTCGATGTCCTGCAGAAGGTCAATAATTTTGCGGGCGAGGCGCTCGTCAGCGAGCTCCGCTTCGCGCGGTCGGGACGCGAAAAGATGCAGCTGCGGGACGAGCCGATGGAGGCGCTCGACTACCGCACGCTGCTGCCGAAAGTGAATCTCACGGACGAAGAAATCGCAGCTGTCCGCGCAGAGGTCGCGGCCGTCGAGGACGACACGCTGCGCGACCATCTTTTCCGCGTCTCGCTGAAGCAGGCAAAGCTCCAGCATCTTCTCAAGAGCCTCGGCTACCATCCATGCGAAGACTGCGGCAGTCTCACAGAGCCCGAGCGCACGCGCTGCGAGCTCTGCGAGCGGAAGCATGAGGAGGCCGTGCGCTCGGCTGTCCGGCGCTATCTCGAAGACATCCCGTGGGCGCGCTTTGGCGAAGTGCTGGCAGACATCCCCGAGGCGACGCCAGAGATGCTGGCCTCCGTCCGCGCGTCGTACGTGCAGCAGCTCGCCTCGACCGTGCTCCTCGCCGAGCCAAATACGATGCAGGCGAAGACGCTGACGATGGCGTTCCAGTGCGTGCCGCCCGAGCAGCTCACGGAAGACCTCGTGCGGCGGACGCTCTACCGGCTGAGGTATGATTTGGCAAAACCGAAGGAGTGGAAACCGGTACGAAGATACGAATATATTTCGTGGGGGAGAAAAAAAGTCGCACCGGCGCAAGAAACATCGAGCTGATTGTCAAGACGTACAAGCGACTCCCCCCGCCCTTCGGGCCCGTCCCCCCTCTAGAAGGGGGCAGGGAATTCGTGAGGCTCCGTTCCTTTGGTGAATACGACGAAAAAAGCAGGTGGCATTTATGTTTTTACACTTGGGCAACAACCTCTCCGTGCGGGCGGCGGATGTCGTGTCGATTCACGACATGAAGCTCTTTTTGCCCGGCGGGCCGTCGCGATCGTTCTTTGAGAGCGCGCAGGCGGCGGGGCGCGTGCGGAGCCTGACGGGCGGCCGCCCGCCGAAGTCCCTCGTCATCACGCGGGACGCCATCTACCTTTCCGCGATATCTCCCGCGACGCTTCTCAGGCGTGCGCGTTCATCCTATACATTTGTCGAAAACAGCAAGAAATCATCGAAATCATAAGATCGAAAGAAGATAGGAGACAAGATTCATGGCTGAAGAAAACAAGCATCTCGATTTCACGCAGGAAAGTGGCGCGCAGCAGGAGGCGTCTTCCGCGCCGCAGATGGATCCCGAGCTCGAGGACAAGGACTTCGACCTCACGGGCGTCACGATTCATACGGATGAGTCGAGCGCCGAGGTCACGGCCGTCGATGCCGACTACGGCGCCGACCAGATCCAGATTCTCGAAGGCCTCGAGGCCGTCCGCAAGCGCCCGGGCATGTACATCGGCTCGACGTCGGAGCGCGGCCTCCACCACCTCGTCTACGAAGTCGTCGACAACTCCATCGACGAGGCGCTCGCGGGCTACTGCGACCACATCGACGTCACGATTGAGAAAGACAACTCCATCACGGTCGTCGACAACGGCCGCGGCATCCCGGTCGACATGCACGAGAGCGGCAAGCCGGCCGTCGAAGTCGTCCTGACCGTGCTTCACGCCGGCGGCAAGTTCGGCGGCGACGGCTACAAGGTCTCGGGCGGCCTCCACGGCGTCGGCGTCTCCGTCGTCAACGCCCTCTCGACCTCGATGGACGTGCAGGTCAAGCGTGACGGCAAGATTCACGAAATCTCCTTCCAGCGCGGCGTCACGCAGAAGCCGCTGACCGTCGTCGGCACGACGGAGGAAACGGGCACGCGCGTCCATTTCTGCCCGGATCCCGAGATTTTCACCGTCACGGAGTACAGCTTCGAGACGCTGCGCCACCGCCTGCGCGAGCTCGCGTTCCTGAACCACGGCATCACGATCAGCCTCACGGACGAGCGCAGCGAGGAAGAGCGCAAGGAGACATTCCATTTCGACGGCGGCATCACATCGTTCGTCGAGCACCTGAACCGCAAGAAGGAAAAGCTCAATCCCGAGCCGATTTATTTCAACGGCACGAAGGACGACACGGTCGTTGAAATCGCGCTGCAGTACAACGACAGCTATCAGGAAAACATCTATTCCTTCGTCAACAACATCAATACGGAAGAAGGCGGCACGCATCTCGCGGGCTTCAAGATCGCATTGACGCGCGCAGCGAATGACTACGCGCGCAAGCAGGGCGTGCTGAAGGACAAGGACGGCAACCTCTCGGGCGAAGATGTCCGCGAAGGCCTCACGGCCGTCATCAGCCTCAAGATCCGCGAGCCGCAGTTCGAAGGCCAGACGAAGACGAAGCTCGGCAACAGCGAAGTCCGCGGCATCGTCGATTCCATCGTCACCGAGGGCCTCACGGAATATTTCGAAGAAAATCCCGTCATCACGAAGCGCATCCTCGAAAAGGCCAGCATGGCCCAGCGCGCGCGCGAAGCCGCCCGCAAAGCCCGCGAGCTCACGCGCCGCAAGAACGCGCTCGAAGTCTCCAGTCTCCCCGGCAAGCTCGCTGACTGCTCCGTCAAAGACCCTGAGCAGGCCGAAATCTACCTCGTCGAGGGCGATTCCGCTGGCGGCTCCGCGAAGCAGGGCCGCGACCGCCGCTTCCAGGCCATTCTGCCTTTGCGCGGCAAAATCCTCAACGTCGAGAAAGCCCGCCTCGACAAGATTTTCGCGAATGCCGAGATCCGCACGATGATTACGGCGTTCGGCACGGGCATCAGCGAAGACTTCGACCTCGCAAAGCGCCGCTACGGCAAGATCATCATCATGACCGATGCCGATGTCGATGGCGCGCACATCCGCACGCTCTTATTGACGTTCCTCTACCGCTACATGAAGCCGCTCATCGAACACGGCCACGTCTACATCGCCCAGCCGCCGCTCTACCAGATCCGCAAGGGCAAGAAGCACTGGTACACCTACAGCGACGACGAGCTCACGAAGAAGCTCGACGAAATCGGCCGCGACGGCATCACCGTCCAGCGCTACAAAGGCCTCGGCGAGATGAACCCCGAGCAGCTCTGGGAGACGACCATGGACCCCGAGGGCCGCACCATGCTCCGCGTCGAAATGGAAGACGCCGAAGAAGCCGACGAACTCTTCACCATCCTCATGGGCGACAAAGTCGAGCCGAGAAGAAAGTTCATCGAAGAGAATGCGAAGCTCGTCAGGAACCTCGATATCTGATTTGGGGAGCTCCCTCCCGCGCCCTGCGTCCACCACCGCCCCCCATAGGCTATCGTCGCTGTCGGGCGGGCGTGCAGGCCGCCGCCGGGAATGCCTTCGCCGTTCAAATCGTACGATGCGTCAGTTCCTACCTCCGACACACCTCCAGTCGCCTACGGAGACAGCCCCCTCTGAGAGGGGGCCAGGCATAGTAGCAATGTTTGGCATCCATTCGGAAGAAACGGAGATGTGTTTATATCCTTGCCTCCCTCTCAGAGGGAGGGGGACCGCGAAGCGGTGGTGGGAGTCCCTTGCAGGACAAGACAAAAAATAAGACGTGACTTCCGCGGGTGCGATGAAATAGGCAGTACCTTTTCGATTTCGCACCCGCGGGATTCACGTCTTTCTGTTTCATGATTTTCCGCAGGGGACTCCCCCCGCCGCTCACGCGGCCCGTCCCCCCTCAATGAGGGGGGCTGCAGGATGAGATCAGTTCGGCAATCGAAAGGTTCTTCCTCATTTTTTCAGAAAAGACCTCTATACTAGAAAAAGACAAAAGGTAAAGATTCAGTTTTCCCAAAGGGGGCATCCCTCATGAATACGATGAAGACACTTCTTTTGATGGCACTCCTCACCGGCATCATGGTTGCGGTCGGCGGGGCGGTCGGCGGGTCGTCGGGGGCTTCGCTGATGCTCGTGATCTCGCTTGCGATGAATTTCGGCACGTACTGGTTCAGCGCGCCGATGGTGCTGCGTTCGTATGGCGCGCAGGAAATCGCGCGCGAGGACGCGCCGGAGCTCTACGGGCTCATCGAAAATCTCGCGCAGCGGGCAAATCTCCCGATGCCGACGGTCGCCGTCATCGAGAGCGACGTGCCGAATGCGTTCGCGACGGGGCGCAATCCCGAGCATGCGGCTGTCGCCGTGACGACGGGCATCCTGCGCGTGCTGAACTACGAGGAACTCTCGGGCGTGCTCGCGCACGAGCTGACGCATGTGAAGAACCGCGACATCCTGACGTCGAGCATCGCGGCGGCCATCGCTGGCGTCATTTCTTGGACGGCGCAGATGGCGTTCTTCTTCGGCGGGCGCAGCGACGATGACGACGGCGGCGGGCTCGGCGGCCTCGTCACGATTCTCCTCGCGCCGATCGCGGCCGGCCTGATCCAGATGGCGATTTCGCGCAGCCGCGAATACGCGGCCGACGAAGGCGGCGGCGACCTCTGCGGCAACCCGCGCTACCTTGCGAAAGCGCTTGAAAAGCTCGACTACTACGCGAAGCACGGCGACGTCATGCAGGATGCGACGCCTGCGACGGCGCATATGTTCATCATCAACCCGTTCGAGGGCGTCGGCTCGAAAATCGCGAACCTCTACTCCACCCATCCCGCGACGGAAGACCGCATCGCGCGGCTCAATGAGCAGGCGCGGCGGATCGGACGGTGAAAGGCCCCCTCTAGAGGGGGCTGCCGAGCGAATGCGAGGCTGGGGGAGTAGTAGGGAGAACAAGCCGAACGAGCATATGAAAATGCTGCTAAAGCATCATGTTGTAATCATGACGTGGTGCCTTAGCAGCATTTCTTTATCTTGATAGTTTTCAGCATCCAACTACTCCCCCCGCCCTTCGGGCCCGTCCCCCCTCTGGAGGGGGGCTGAAGGAATGAGTTACACCATCGTCAGCACGATGGCCGCAAGGGGGAAGCAGGGGGTATAGTTGGAAAGGTCTTTCTGGTTGCGGCCCATCGCGAGCAGCACGAGGGCGGCGAGGCCGCCGAGGAGGAGGCCTGCGATGGCGACGGCGAGGAGCTGGTCCGTGCCGAGCCAGAGGCCGAGGACGGCGATGAGCTTGATGTCGCCGCCGCCGATGGCGCCGTGCGTGAGGAAGGCCAGCGCGAGGAAGACGGCGAAGCCGAGGACGGCCGCGAGCAGGTGGTCGCTCACGACGCGTCCGAGGAGCGGCAGGCTCAAGAGCCCGAGCACGGCGAATGGCACGAGCATGCGGTCGAAGATGACCCGCTGCTCGAAGTCCGTGACGGTGCAGAGGACGAGGAAGAATTGGAACGCGAGCACGAAGAGGAGCGTGAGGATGGCAAAGCCCAGGCTGTCGGCACCGCTTGCGACGCCGCTCGTGAGCATCGACCAGGTGAAGATCAGGCCGTAGACGCCCGCGAGGATCATCGGCCGCCGCTTTGTCTGTGCGGCGAGCCTCTGTGGGAAGCTCAGGACGCTGCGCTCGGCTGCATAGCGCAGCTCGGCCCATCGCGCCCCGAAGATGCCGCCAGAGACGGCTAGAGCGATGGCGCAGAGAATCAGGAAGATTTTGAGAAGCATGATGATATTCACCGCCTTTTGCCACTATTCTAGAATATTTGAGATAGGGATGCAAGCCATCTCGTATCTTAGGCCCCTTCTCAGAGGGGGCTGTCAGCCGGATGGCTGACTGGGGGAGTCCCTTGGATGGCGTATCAAGAGAATAAAATAAAACTTCCGCGGGTGCGATATCGAAAATCGCACCCGCGGAAGTCATATTGTACGATTTCAAATGTCGTACAGGGGACTCCCCCCGCCGCTCACGCGGCCCGTCCCCCCTCTGGAGGGGGGCTTCAGATGAAGTTTATGCGAGCTCGACGCGGTCGCTGGACTGGATGTAGAACTCCTTCACGCCCGTGGCGGCGAAGCCGTTCGCGCGGATGAAGTCCTTGGCGATCATGTCATCGGCTGCCGTCTGGACTTCGGCCTTCGTGAGGCCGTCCTTCGGGTCGGCGATGGAGATCGTGGACGTCTTCTGATCCTTGAGATTGAAGACGATCTTCAGGGTCTTAGACATATGGAATCACACCTCCTTCTTTCTGTACCGAGCCCATCCCCCTCCAGGGAAGATGCGCCCTTTATTGGATGCTATTTGCCTTGCGGCAAATGGCAAAGATATCCGTAAGCGCTGAAGCGCTAACGGCTATCTTTAAGCCTCTTCGACGAGCGAGGCGCTGTCGACGCGGCTGACCACCGCGACGTCGTGCGCCTGGAGGGCGCCGAGCTTGCTGCCGATGGCGAGCAGGTCGTCGTCCGAGATGGCCGGGTTGACGTTCGCGAAGGAACGCTGCGCCGTGAGGGCTTTGCCGTCCGTGTTCGTGCCGGTGACGACTTTGAGCACGAGCTTCGTGCTCTGCGTGTCTTTCTTGGCTGCCATGAGGTATCACCTCCTTTCACTCTGATACTTGCAGGATGAGGGAGGGGATACAACGGGGGAGAAAAATTTTTCGCAAAAAAAAGAAGCCGGATGGCTTCTTTTCATCAAATGGCGATGCGCAGGTATTCTTCTACGAAGTCGCGGAGCTTGCGGGGGCCGGTGTAGTGGCTGCCGAAAATCTTCGTCCACTTGTCGCCGTGCTTCTTGATGCTGGCGAGCGTGCCGCGATAGACTTCATCCTCGATGGAGCCCGGGGTCAGGTCTTCCCAGTTGCGCGGCATGTAGCCACGTCCTTTGACGGTGTTATCGGGGCGTTCGCCGGAGACTTCGAGCTCGGAGAGGAACTGGATCTGCTGCGTCTTTGGACGGACGTAGTAGTGGGCGAGGTAATATTTCTGCGGATAGGAGTAGTTGCCGCTCTCAGGATCGTCCGTGCTGTCTGTCGGCACGATCTTGAGCCACGTATCGACGATGTATTCGTCATCGCGGTACGGCAGCGGGATCCAGTGCGTCGCACGACCGTCGAGGAAGTAGTCATAGCCGCTGTCCGTCAGGAGATAGGCGTAGCGCTCCTGCTCTTTTTTCTTGCGCTCGTCCGTCTTTTCCATTGTTTCGCTCTGGATGGCGGCTGTCTCCTTGTCCGAGGCGAACCAGTCATCGGCGGATGTCGTGTCGCCGCTGATTTCTTCCGGCTGGGCGTTATCTGATTCGGAGTCAGACGCAGCGGAGGCAAGCGGCGCAGCAAGGGTGAGGGAGAGCATGGCGATGAGGGCCGTGCGGCAGAGTTTCGTTTGCATGAGGTTCACCTCGGTTTCAGAAAAAGGGAACATCAGTCTTCGCTGATGGCGATGTCATTCATAGCCTCTTTCATTGCGTTGTGGACGGCATCCTGGAATGCACGGCCATTGGGAAAGCCGTTGTGCGACTTGCCCTTGGCGGCGATGTCGTTGCGATAGAGATAGTCGCCGCTCCCACAGTCGACGAAGCGCACGCGGAGCCAGACGCTCGGCTTTGTCGTGCTCGAGCCAATCGGAGGCAGCGGCCAGACCATGTGATGGTAGAATTCCGAATTGCCTTCGGTCAGCGTGACCATGAGGACGTACTGATAGTCAAAGGCTTTGCCTGCCGAGACGAGGTCTTTGCGGACGAGGTCGGCAGTGCCGCGCGGCTGGACTTTGACGGGGACGCCGTCGGCATCGAGTGCGTCCTCTTTCTGGATGGAGTCTTTTGAAATGGCGCCGCTCACGAGACCGACGTCGCCAGACGTGCCAGCGCCATCTTTCGTGACGGTCGCCGTGCCATGCTGGCCGGCATAGCGGTCTTCCGCCATCTGCAGGAGGCGCGTATTGACGTCCGTGCCTTTCATGACGGCAAAGCTTTCGCGCGGGAATTTCTGGCGGATCTGCGCGTAAATATCATTTTTCACGCGATCCTCTGAGACGAGGGCTTCGTCACCATTGACGATGACGGCGATCCGCGTGCGGCCGCCCGGGCCGACCGGCCCTTTGCTGCCATAGATGATGTGATGTGCGCGGGCATAGACATCCGAAGACTGGTAGTCCTTGTCCTTTTTGAGTTCTCGCTGTGCGACGCTGACGCTCGGCTGGCTGACAGCTGCCTCAGCCGTCGCGGCGTCCTCTGCGGGCGCAAAGGACGGCAGCAGGAGTGCTGCGAGGAGCAGCAGGCATCCTTGGATGATTCGTTTCATGCTTGGTTCCCTCCAATGCAGATGTGGTCGATACAAGATAGTTCTTTTTAAATTTTAACACGGTTTCGTTCTTGGGACAAGGGGATTTCAAATGCCCGCGTAAATCGCAATCATGCATCTCATACGCCTAGCTTGTGAGACTCCCTCAGTCAGCCATTCGGCTGACAGCCCCCTCTGAGAGGGGGCCTGATGTTACAGCGGCTTTTTTGCGGGGGTGCCGGCCTTTCTGGGGTATGCTTTTGGCGTCGGGGCGATTTTCGTGATCGTCAGGACGGCGCGCTTGTCGGAAAGGCCCGGGAGCGTGACGGGACGGATCGTTTCGAGGCGGCCGCCGAGGAGCTTCAGGGCGCGCTTGGCGTCTGTCGCTTCTTCTTCGGCTGTGCGGCCTTTGAGTGCGATGAGGTGGCCCCCCTTCTTGACGAAGGGCAGCGTGTACTCGAGGAGCACGGGCAGGCGGGCGACGGCGCGGCTGACGGCGATGTCGTAGCGTTCGCGGTGCTGCTGCTCGCGGGCGGCATCCTCGGCGCGCGCATGGACGCAGGTGACGCCCGTGAGGCCGAGGTCTTCAACGACGGCTTCAAGGAATGCCAGCCGCTTCGCGAGGCTGTCCATGAGCGTCAGGCGGATGGACGGATCGAAAATTTTGAGCGGCACTCCCGGAAAGCCTGCGCCCGTGCCGACGTCGATGACGGTCGGAGCCCCATCGAAGAGCTTTTTGTCGTAGGCCGTGAGCGAGTCGATCATGTGCTTGACCGCGACGTCCCGCGGCTCGGTGATGGCCGTGAGGTTCATGCGCTCGTTCCAGTCGACGAGCAGCGCGTCATAGCGCGTGAATTTCAGAATCTGGTCTTCGGAGAGAGAAAGGGAAGCCGCCTCTGCGGCGGCACGGAGTTCGGTCGTGAAATCGGTCATAGACAGTTCCTTTTTTGTAGAGTTCTTCTAGAAAGTATTTTCGCCGCCAAGCGCAGGATTTCCTGCCACAGCTCACCATTTCTTCTGCGCGCTCTCGCCGCCGATGGCGCCGAGCATCAGCAGGGAGAAGATGCCGGCGCGGCCTGCGAGCATCAGGAGGATGGCGACGATTTTCGTCGCGGGAGCGAGGGCGGCGAGGCCTTCGAGGCCGAGGAGCAGCGCGACCTGGCCCGTGCTCGTGAGGCAGCCCGCCGAGAGGCCCATGGCCGGGAGGATGGCGACGCCCGACGCCGCGATGGCGATCGTGCCGAGAAAGAAGAACGCATTCGTCAGGAAGAAGAATGCGAGGATGCGGCCGACGACCTTGTCCGGCACGGCGAGGCCGTCGAGGCGCACGCTGACGACCATGTGCGGGTGGAGCGTGCGGCGGAGCTCCTCGACCGTCAATTTTGCGAGGACAAGCAGGCGCACCACCTTCAGACCGCCTGCCGGACTGCCGATGCAGCCGCCGACGAACGCGAGCAAAAACAGCACGTAGCGGTCGAAATCCGGCCATGCGGAGACAGCGACCGACGAGAAGCCCGCCGTCGTGAAAAATGAAATGACATGGAAAGCGCCGTGGCGCAGCGCCGTCAGGATGGGATACGTGCCCGTGAAAGCGAGGTGGAGCGCCACGAGAAGCGAGCAGGCCGCAGCGACCGCGAGCGTCGCGCGGAGCTCGGCGTCCGCCCAGAGGAGGCGCGGACTGCGGCGCGCGATGCATTTCCAGTACAAGAGAAAATTGCCGCCCGTCACGAGCATCATGCAGCAGCCCGCCGCCTCGAGTGCGGAATCGCGGCCGAGCGAGCCCATCGAGAACGCCGAAGCCGCGCCGCTGCCCGCCGTCGAAATCGTCGTGAGCGAGAGCAGCAGCGCCCGCAGCGGCGTCAGCCCGAGCGCGAGGAACACGCCGAGGAAGATGACCGTCAGCCCGCCATACACCGCGAGCCCCTGCCAGATCGACTGGTGCATCTTTCGCCAGACCGGGCTGAAATAGACGCTCTGCCGCGCCGTCAAAGTGATGCCGAAGCAGCCGCTGACCTGCGGCAAGACCGTCACGAGCATCACGACGAACGCGAGCCCGCCGAGCCAGTTCATGAGCCCGTGCCAGAGCACGAGCGATGGCGGCAGCGCCCCCGCCACATAATCAAAATTCGACAACCCCGTCGCCGTGAACGACGACATGCTCTCGAAGAACGCATCGAGCGGCGAAAGCTGCCCCGACAGCACGAACGGCATCGCCCCGACGAACGCGAGATACGGCCATGCCATCACCGCGAAAAGCGCCCCCTCCGCGAGCGTCAGCGGCCGCTTGTGCTCCCGCCCGAGATGGCGGAAAAGCGCGCCCGTCGCGACCGCCACGAGCAGCGGCACGCCATACGTCGAGAGCCCCGCCGACGCACCGGCGCCAGCGACCGCCATCGCCTTCCCCGTCATCCACGTCCCCGAAGCCCCCGTCACCCGCGCGACCGCGCCCGTCACCACATCCTGCTGCGAAAGCGCGAGCGGCAGCAAGAGGAGCGCCGAAAGGGCCACCGACAGCCGCGAGAGCAGATACCAGAAAATCGCATGGGCATGGCGCATGAGGGAGGCCTCCTTTCAGGAAAATTCAAGAGAAAGACAGCAAATGTATATGCAATTACCATACAACATGGTATAATGCAGATAGAAGGGAGCGATGCAGAATGGCTGCAACAAAATCACTCAGCATCCGCGTGGACGCGAACCTCAAGCGGGAATCGGAAGACGTCTTGGAAAAGCTCGGTGTTTCGACATCGACAGTGGTCTCGATGCTTTTGAAAACCATCGTCCGCAATCAGGCCATTCCTCCAGAACTGTTCACCATCACATCAAAAGAGGAACGCAACCGCGCGTATCTTGCAAAACTGGAGAAGAGCTTTGCAGAGTACGAAGCGGGCATGGGAGAGGCACATCCTTTGATGGAGGGCGCAGATGCATAACATCATCTGGACGCCGACGGCGTGGGAGGATGGACGTCATACTATATCGTAGTACAATATAGTACAGAAGGGAGGAGATCACCATGGGGTTTTCCATTCGGATGAATGAAGAGGAACGGGCACTCGCGGACAGCTATGCGAAGCTGCATGCGATGTCGCTTGGTGAGGCGTTCAAGCGCGCCTTGTTTGAGAAAATCGAGGATGAGTACGACATCCGCGTAGCGGAAGAAGCACACGAAGCGTATGTCAAGAGTGGCAAGAAGCGCCGTCCCATCGAAGAACTCTGGAAGGAGACGGGGCTATGAGCTGCCGCGTGGACACGACGGAACGCTTCGATCAGGAGTTCCGAAAACTCGACCACTATACGCAGCGGATGCTGAAGGCATGGATTGAAAAGCATCTCGTGGGTTGCGAAGACCCGCGTGCGAAGGGCAAGGGGCTGACAGCGAACCTGGCGGGCTATTCTTTTCCCTTGAAATACTTCATGACCTTCTGTGCGAACTGGGTCTGGATGAAGAGGATGATGCGGTCGCCGGGGAGGAGGACGGTGGTGCCGTTCGGGATTTCGGCTTCGCCGGCGCGGACGTAGGCGCAGACGAGGCATTCTTTCGGGAGCTTGGCGTCCATGAGGCGCTTGCCGGCGGCGGGGGCGCCTTCCTGCATGATGACTTCGACGGCTTCGGCTTTCGCGCCTTCGAGGAGGGAGACGGAGACGACGCCGCCGCGGCGGGCGAAGGCGAGGACTTCGCTGGCGGAGAGCAGGCGCGCGGAGAGGACGACGTCGACGCCGACTTTTTCCATGAGGTCGACGTATTCGTTGCGGGCGACGCGGACGACGGTCTTGTCGGCGCCGAGGTGCTTCGCGAGCAGCGCGAGCATGAGGTTGAGCTTGTCGTCTTCTGTGAGACAGACGACGACGTCAGCTTCGGCGACGCCCTCTTCGAGCAGGAGGTCGATGTCGGTGCCGTCGCCGCAGATGGCGATGCCGTGCTCGAGTTTTTCGGCCATGAGCTGGCAGCGCTCGTGGTCTTTTTCGACGACTTTGACTTCGACGTCCTGCTTGTCGAGGAGGCTCGCAAGGGCGCGGCCGGTGCGCCCGGCGCCGATGACCATGACGCGGTGGATGCGGCGGGCGTCGCGCTGGACGAAGTTCTGGCTGAACTGCTCGATGGCGGACGGGATGCCGATGAAGTAGGCGTTGTCGTGCGGCAGGAGCGAGTCGCCGCCATGCGGGATGATCATGCGGTGGTCGCGGAAGATCATGCCGGCGAGGACGCCGCGCGGGAGCTCGATGTCTTTGAGCTGCTTGCGGGCAAAGGGCGACGAGCGGCGCACGCGGGTCTCGAAGAGGCGGACTTTGCCGTGGGCGAAGTCTTCGACGTTGAGGGCGGCGGGGGTCATGAGGATGCGGTTGATTTCGTTCGCGGTGATGAGCTCGGGGTTGAGCATGAGGTCGATGTCGAAATTTTCCTTCAGGTATTCTTTGGCTTCGCCCATGAACTGCATGTCGCGGATGCGGGCGATGGTGTGGGCGATGCCGTGCTTTTTGGCGAGGATGCAGCAGACCATGTTGACTTCGTCGCTGGCGGTGACGGCGATGAGGATGTCGGCGCCGCGGATGTCGGGCTCGTTCATGGTGATGGGGCTCGCGCCGTTGGCGTGGATGGTGAGGACGTCGAGGGTGTTCTTCGGCCCTTCGAGCTGGGCGGCGTCATGGTCGACGATGACGACGTCGAAGGATTCTTTTGACAGGAGCTCGGCGATGCTGTACCCGAGCTTGCCCGCGCCGATGACGATGACGCGCATGGGTAGGGCCTCCTTTTCTTTCGTTCTGATTTTATTTCAAGTATACGTTTCGCAAAGGGCTCCGTCAACCGCGATTTTCCTTGACACTCTGCCGCGCGTTTGCTAGATTATTAGTAGGAATCTTGCACGACTGACGGAAGTGGAGTTCACCACGGGGAGTGCAAGTGGCAGCGTTGCTGCAGGAGAGCCGACCGTCTGGGCAAGAGCCTTGGACTTTGTCGGCTCTTTTTTCGTGCGATTTTGCAAAGGAGACAGCGAAATGAAAGAACTCGAACTGAAGTATGGCTGCAACCCGAACCAGAAGCCGGCGAAGGTGTATATGGAGGAGGGCGAGCTGCCATTCACGGTGCTGAACGGGCGTCCGGGATACATCAATCTGCTCGACGCGATGAACAGCTGGCAGCTCGTGCGGGAGCTCAAAAAGGCGACGGGGCTGCCGGCGGCGGCTTCGTTCAAGCATGTGAGCCCGGCGGGTGCGGCCGTGGCGGTGCCGCTGTCGAATGTGCTGCAGAAAGTGTATTTCGTCGAGGGCGTGGAGCTTTCGCCGGTCGCGACGGCGTACATCCGCGCGCGCGGCGCCGACCGCATGAGTTCGTATGGCGATTTCGTGGCGCTGTCGGATGAGTGCGATGCGCAGACGGCGTCGTTCCTGAAGCGCGAGGTGTCGGACGGCATCATCGCGCCGTCGTACAGTGCGGAGGCGCTCGAGATCCTGAAGACGAAGCGCAAGGGCAGCTATCTCGTGATCCAGATGGATCCTGCCTATGAGCCGCCCGCGGTCGAGACGAAGCAGGTCTTCGGCGTGACGTTCTCGCAGAAGCGCAACGATGTGGCCATCACGGAGGACTGCCTGAAGGACATTGCGACGAAGGCGAAGGATCTGCCGAGCGCGGCGAAGCGCGATCTCCTGATCGCGCTCATCACGCTGAAATACACGCAGTCGAACTCGGTCTGCTACACGTATGACGGGCAGGCCATCGGCATCGGCGCAGGCCAGCAGAGCCGCGTCCACTGCACGCGCCTCGCGGGCGGCAAGGCCGACCGCTGGTTCCTGCGCCAGAGCCCGCAGGTGCTGAATCTGCCGTTCAAGGAAGAGGTGCGCCGCCCGGATCGCGACAACGCGATTGACGTCTACATCGGCGACGAGTGGGAAGATTTGCTCGAAACGGACGACTGGAAGCGCGTCTTCAAGGAGAAGCCGCCGGTCTTTACGGCGGAGGAGAAGAAGGCGTGGCTCGCGAAGGCGGCGCATGGCGTCTGCCTCGGCTCGGATGCGTTCTTCCCGTTCGGCGACAACATCGAGCGCGCGCATAAATCCGGCGTGCAGTACGTGGCGCAGACGGGCGGCTCGATCCGCGACGACAATGTCATCGAGACGGCTGACAAGTACGGCATGACGATGGCGATGACGCATATTCGGCTGTTCCATCACTAAAGAAGAAAGAACGCGGTCGCGAAGAGAGGATTTCGCACGCAGGCGGGGACGGGGATGCACCGGAATCCACGGACGATTCCTTAACGGATTCCTTTTGCATCCCCGTCCCCGCCCGAAGGAAAGGTTGCGGTCGCGAAGAAAATATTCATTTGTTGATGAGCGTGGCTCATACAGAAGGCCCCTTCCCAGAGGGGGCTGTCGGCGCAGCCGACTGGGGGAGTGTCGGAGGTAGGGAGCAACTTATCTATCGATTGCTGTCTGCGAAGGTAGGAATTTCCTTCGCAGGTGACAATCGCATGAGTTGCTTGTCCCTACCTTCGACACTCCCCCTGCCACTTTGTGGCCCTCCCCCCTCTGAGAGGGGGGCTGAATATATAAGAATGGCTCCGTTCCTTGCGATGATTTTCTGTCGTAAGGAACGGAGCCGTTTTCGTACATAAAAGCAAGCCCTGCGGAGGACGATACTGCAGGTTTTCAGAACCCTTTCGTCGACCTTCCGCGGTCGAGGTTGTCGATTCTTCGCATGCAGGATAGGGCGTAGTGCTTGCCTTCGAGGCGGAAGGGGATGAGGGTGAACATCTGGGGCTCGGCGCGGCCCCCGAGTTCGTCGTAGACGTTGAAGATGGCAGTGACGTGTTCATTGTGGGCTGCGCGGGCGCGGTCTTCGACGGTTGTCATGTCGTAGAAGGAGAGGAAGTTTTCGCGGTCTTCTTCGGCGATGTACATGGAGGCGTAGCATTCGAGCCCTTCTTTCGTGAAGGGGACGATGTCGAGGACGCGCTGCTGCGAGGCGTCGACGATGAGGTTTTCCGCGTTGCCGTCTTCGGAGTAGAGATCGACGCGCGTGTAGATCTGGAGCATGTGGCGCATGGCGATGTCCATGAAGCGCTGCTGGTGCTGGATGCCCCAGTCGGAGAGGTCGATGATCTGGTAGGCGACGGCGGAGACGCCGCGCGGTTCGTCGCGGGCGATGCGCACCATGCGGACGCTGTAGGCGCGGCCGTTGATGAAGTTTTCCATCGATTCCGGCTTGCCGCTCTGGAGTGCGCGCTCGACGAGATTCCAGAAGCGCCGCTCGGGCTGCATGAGGTCGTCCCTGTGGCGGCGATCCCGGATGGCTTCCTCCAGATTGTGGAAGCCGACGAAGCGCGCTATTTCCCGGACGCGGTCGTTGGCGTAGAGGTAGCGGCAGCTGCCGTCGTCGCGGCACTCGAGGATGGCGATGGCGAGGTCCCAGCTGTCTTTGGAAAAGCGCAGGGGGGCGGCGTCGAGCACGTTGAACGAGCCGATGGTGCGGAAGTAGTCTTCCGCTTCGGTGCCTTCGATGACGAGCAGGTTCTCTTTCGAGCCGGAGACTTCGCCGGTGTGCTCGTCGGAGTAGGGCACGGGCGGGGAGAAGAGGTAGCCTTGCAGGATTTCGCAGCCGATGTCTTTCAGGAATTTGTACTGCTCTTCGGTTTCGACGCCTTCGCAGAGCGTGTGGATGCCGAGTTTTTTCGCCATGTCGACGATGGCTTCGAGGATGACGCGGGCTTGCGGCTTCGTGTCGAAGTCGCGCAGGAATCCCATGTCAATCTTGAGGAGGTCGAACTGGAAGTCCTTGAGGTTGTTCAGCGAGGAGTAGCCACTGCCGAAGTCGTCCATCCAGAGCTCGAACCCGGCATCGTGGAAGCGCTGGATTTCGTGGCGCAGGAATTCGTCGTTGTCATTGAGGGCGCTCTCGGTGATCTCGATGTGGAGGTAGCCTTCCGGGACATCGTAGGCGCGGCAGATGGACTGGATTTCTTCGAGCATGTTGCTGAGCTGGAAATCGACGCGCGAGAGGTTGACGGAGATGTGTGAGGATTTCCAGCTCGGGCGCTCCTTGCCTTTCTGCTGGTCGCTGCAGACGCGCTGGATGACATAGAGGTCGAGCCGGTTGATGAGGTGCGCGCGCTCGAGGACGGGGATGAAGTCTCTAGGCGAGATGATGCCGCGTTCGGGGTCGCGCCAGCGCGCGAGGGCTTCAAAGCCGCAGACTTCGCGCGTGGCGGCGCGGATTTCGGGCTGGTACCAGACTTCAATCCAGCCTTCTTCGAGGGCGCGGTAGAAGTTCGTGACGATGTAGGTGCGCAGGCTCCGCTGCGTTTCGAGGCCTTTCGTGAAGTGGGCACAGCGCTTGTCGTAGATGCCTTTGATGCTGTCGCAGGCGAGCTTGGCGCGGTCCATGATGAGCGCGACGTCCGTGACGTCGGGCGGCGGGTCGTAGATGCCGACTTTGACGGCGAGCGACATGCGCGCCTCGATCTGGTCGACGGTTTCGACGACGGCCTGGATGTGCTCTTCGAGGCCCGTCGAGCGCGTCATAACGATGAAGCGGTCGTCGTTGAGGCGGGCCATCGGCACGGGGCCGAACGTCTCGAGGAGCGCTTCAGCGATGCGCACGAGCAGCTGGTTGCCAGCCTGGAAGCCATATTCCTGGTTCATGAGGCGGAAGTTTTCGACGTTGAAATAGAGGAACGTCGCAGGGCCGCGCGTGATCTCGCGGTCGGCCCGCTCCATGAAGTCCATCATGGAGAGCAGTCCTGTGAGGTCGTCACGCCGTTCGCGGCGCAGGACGCCTGCGAGGTCTGAATTTTTCGGCTGCCAGTCCATAGCTTTCCCTCCCTCAGTTCCGTCCTGCACCGTTCCCACGGGCGCAGGGCGCGTCCCATCCTTTACTCTCTTGTTTGATGAAGGTTCCAAAACTCAGTAGTTGTCGCCATCCCCGAACGTGAACCGCGTGTTCTTCTTCATGCGGCGGTAGTACGGCAGCAGTTCTTCGAGGGATTTCGTGTCCACCTGGCCGTTCATGTTTGCCATGACGACTTCGGGGACGTCGAATTCGGCGAGCAGCTGCAGCGAGAGGCCCGAGGGGATGTAGGGATCCTGCGTGTCGGCGATGATGGCGACGCCGTCGAAGTCGCGCTTGCCATCGGCGAGGGCCTTGTACATGGCGACCTGCTCGGCCGAGACGCAGAGCTGCGGCATGCGGTTCTGGATGTTGCAGCCCGTATAGAGCGTGCCGTCGCTCGAGAGCACGCAGGCGCCGACCGCGAGCTGTTCCTCGTGGCGCAGATAGGCGTTGCGCGTGATGTCCATGGCCTGGCGCACCATCGTGTCGATGATCTCTTCATTCAGCATAGTCGTTTTCCTCCTGAAAAATTTTTTCTTATAAAGATAATGAAAGTTCTTTCTTGCCTGCGGTGGGAGCGGATGACGTCGCGGCAGTGGCCGGGCGGCATGGTACGGGGGACGGACGGGATGCTCGTGCCCGACCCATTCGTCGAGCCGCGAGAGGAAGCCGAGCGTGCCGAAGACGAGCGCCGTCGTGAAGAGCGCGCCCGTGTAGAGGCCTGCGCCGACGGCGAGGCCGACGCCCGCGACGACCCAGAGGCACGCCGCCGTCGTGAGGCCCGTGACGGTCACGCCTTCCTTCATGATGGCGCCGGCGCCGAGGAAGCCGATGCCGGAGACGACCTGCGCCGCGAGGCGTGCGGGGTCGGCATTCGTATGGCCTTCGACGCGCAGGTAGAGTTCCTGCGAGAGCACCATGATGAGGCAGGAGCCGAGGCACACGAGGAGGTTCGTCCGGAGGCCCGCCGACTTTCGTCTCGCCTGGCGTTCGTAGCCGATGATGCCGCCGAGCACGCACGAGAGCACGAGGCGCAGCAGGAGCTCTTCGTCGCTGATGGTCGTCATGGGCGCACGTCCCCCTTTCCTTATAAGCAACATTATACTACAGAATGCGTGAAAAGAGGAACGCCGCGTAAAAGAAATTTGTTATCCACAATTTCATCCACACCTGTGGATAACATCAGCGGGAAGGGAGCGCAGGGCAGGCGCTTTATCCACAGAATCGCGAGGGTTTGCAGGGATTTGGCTGTCTTGTGCACAATGTGCATAGTTTTGCAGGCGCTTTTTTCATAAAAACTGTGGATACTGTGGATAAAACGGGGGATAACTCAAGATTTAGACGGCACTTATCCACAAACACAAGATTTAGTGCTGGGACTTTCCGACTTATCCCTCATGGGTGTGGAAAACGCGTTTGCTTTCATTTTTCAGAGAGCGGCGCTAGAATGGAGAAATGGATATTGCACAACCTGTGCGGAATCACTATAATTAAGAGAGCCCTTAGCGCTATGCGCTTAGGGATTTCTTGGCCATTTGCCGCAAGGCAAAGAACTTCCTAAAATAGAAGAAAAGAAGGTATCGTTTTGAGCAGCAATCCCATCCCGCCGCGGCGCGGACGCACGCGAAAGAAGAAGACGCGCATCTGGCCGTGGGTGATCGTCTTCCTCTGCTTCCTCGGCGCAGCCGTCGCGGGCGCCATGTTCGCATCGAGTTCGCTCCTTGACCGCCCCGCTGCCGAGGCCGTCGAAGAAGGGCTCCTGACGGCGAAGGACAAGTCGACGATCATGATCATGGGCGTCGATGAGCGCGAGGACGATGTCGGCCGCTCCGACACGCTGATGATTGCGACGGTCGATCCGAAGAAGGATCAGGCGGCGCTCCTCTCCATCCCGCGCGACACGCGCGTGAAGATCAACGGCCACGGCTGGGACAAGATCAACGCGGCTTACGCCTATGGCGGCGAGAAGCTCACGCAGCGCACGGTCGAGGATTTCCTCGGCGTCAACATGGATCACTACATCATCATCAATACGCATGCGTTCCAGAAGATCATCGACGCCATCGGAGGCATCGACATCGACGTCGAGAAGCGCATGTACTACGAAGATCCCTGGGACGACGACGGCGGCCTCGTCATCGACCTGCGCCCCGGCAAGCAGCACATGGACGGCAAGACGGCCGTGACGTATGTGCGCTTCCGCGACGAAGAAGGCGACATCGGCCGCATCAAGCGCCAGCAGAAATTCATGAAGGCCTGCATGGACAAGATCACGTCGCCAGCCATCATCCCGAAGCTGCCGAGCGTCATCAAGGAAGTCCTGGGATCCGTCAAGACCGACCTCTCGATGCGCCAGCTGCTCGAATTCGCGGGCACGCTGAAGGAATCGCAGAAGAACGGCCTCAAGACGGACATGGTTCCGGGCCGTCCGCTCTACATCTCGGGCATCAGCTACTGGATTCCCGATGTGGAGAAGCTCCGCACGACGCTCGCGTCGACGCTCGGCATCAGCCTCAGCAGCAGCGCGAAAGCCAACCTCGAGCGCGCTGCGCATGAATACGAGAATTCCATCCCAGCGAACGCGACGGAAGTGCCAGCCAGCGACCACAGCATCGGCCGCATGGAGGGCACGAAGAGCAGTTCCTCGTCATCGTCGTCGTCCTCCTCCTCGAAGAAGAGCGAGCTCAAGAAGAAGGACGGCACGGAGGGCAGCAGCCGCCGCTCGGAGAGTGCGGCGGAAAGCGCGGCCGATACGAACCCCGCGACCCGCGCGAATGACGCGCGCAGCGAGGACACGCAGACAAGCCAGACGCAGAACAACGCGGCCACGGATGACGCCCCGACGCCAGGCGCGGGCGGCAAAGGACGCGAATAACGAAACAAAACGTAACATCCCATCGTAATTTCGCGGACAGATGGCCGCGAAAGAATGACAAAAAAGACACAGCCCCGGGGACTTATCCACAGAAGTGTGCATAACTTTGTGGATAAGTCCCCGGGGCTTGTGTATTTCTATTTCGTTTTTTTATGCGTTCTCTTTCAGCGGTTTCTTGAGCACGCTGAGGATGGCGCAGCTGACGATGGCACCGATGATGATGGCCAAGAGGTACATGGCCGGGTTGCCGATGGTCGGGATGACGAAGATGCCGCCGTGCGGAGCACGGAGCGTGCAGTCGAACGCCATCGAGAGGGCACCGGCGACAGCAGAGCCGACGACGAGCGACGGGATGACGCGAATCGGGTCAGCCGCTGCGAACGGGATGGCGCCTTCCGTGATGAACGAGAGGCCCATGACGTAGTTCGTGATACCGGCCTTACGCTCACTCTCCGTGTAGCGGTTCTTGAAGAACGTCGTGGAGAGGGCGATGGCGAGCGGCGGAACCATGCCGCCAGCCATGACGGCTGCCATGACGTGGAACTCGCCGGACGCGAGAAGGCCCGTGCCCGTGACATACGCTGCCTTGTTGATCGGGCCGCCCATGTCGACCGCCATCATGCCGCCGACGATGATGCCCATGAAGATGCGCGCGGACGGATCCATGTTCTTCAGCGTGTCAACCATCCAGCCGTTCAGCGCGGAGACCGGCGGCGCGATGATGAACATCATGATGAGGCCCATGAAGAGGATGCCGAAGAACGGATAGATCAGCATCGGCTTGATGCCTTCGAGGGAATCCGGCAGGCACTTGGAAACGACTTTGAGCTTGTTGACAATCCAGCCGCCGACGAAGCCTGCGAGCAGGGCGCCGAGGAAGCCGGAGCCCGTCGTGCCAGCGAGCGCGCCGCCGACGAAACCGACCGCGAGGCCCGGACGGTCCGCGATGGACATGGAGATGAAGCCTGCGAGGACCGGCATCATGAAGCCGAAGGCCGCGCCGCCGATGTCTTTGAAGAATTTGGCCGTCGGCGTGTTCGAGCCGAAGTTCTTCGGGTCGATGGAGTAGTCATCGAGCAGGAATGCGAGGGCGATCAGGATGCCGCCGCCGACGACGAACGGCAGCATGTGGCTGACGCCGTTCATGAGGTGCTTGTAGATCTGGCGGCCGATGCTCTCGCCCGCGACGTCGGCCGCACCTTCCGTGGCATCGGAGCCCGAGGCGCGATAGACGGGAGCGCTGCCCGAGAGGGCCTGGTCGATGAGCTCGTCGGCCTTGTTGATGCCGTCCGCGACTTTTGTGATGACGACATGCTTGCCATCGAAACGGCTCATGGCGACGTTCTTGTCAGCCGCGATGATGATGCCGTCGGCAGCCGCGATTTCATCCGGCGTCAGGATGTTCTTGGCACCGCCGGAGCCGTTCGTCTCGACTTTGATGGTGATGCCGCGCTTCTTCGCGTGCTGCTCGAGGCTCTCGGCCGCCATGAACGTGTGGGCGATGCCCGTCGGGCAGGCCGTGACGGCGAGAATCTGGATGTGGTCGGCCGTCGGAGCGGCCTGCGCAGCGGACGACTGCGCGACGAATTTGCCGTCTTCCTTCTGGTCGATGATGTGGAGGAATTCTTCCTTCGTCTTTGCGGCAATCAGTGCCTCTTTGAAGTCGTCATCCATGATCATCGTGGCGAGTTTCTGCAGGATCTGCAGGTGCTCGTCATTCGCGCCATTCGGGGCGGCAATCATGAAGAAGAGGCGGGACGGCTTGCCGTCGAGGGACTGGTAGTCCATACCCTGCGGCACCGTCATGGCTGCGAGGCCGGCTGCCTTGACGCCAGCGGATTTCGCATGCGGCGTGGCGAGGCCGTCGCCGAGGCCGGTCGTGCCTTCGGCTTCGCGCGCGAGCACGTCTTTCTTGTACTGCGCCTTGTCAGAAAGGTTGCCGCCTTTTTCCATGAGGTCAGCGAGCAGGTCGATGGTCGCTGCCTTGTCAGCCGGCGACGCGTCGAGCTCAATGCTCTCCGCCTTGAGGAGATCGGTGATTCTCATTGTGTGTGTACACTCCTTTATGCTTGGGTAGAGAACATAGATGCGACGTTACCCTCTCCGCCTCGCATTCGCTCGGCACCTCCCCCAGAGGGGGAGGCTTAGGTATTGGAGGCTCCCCCTCTGGGGGAGCTGGCGCGCGCAGCGCGACTGAGAGGGTGACGTAGCAGCGATTTATCGGATGGTAGCAAGCAGCGCTTCGACTTCCGGCCGCGTTGCGAGGTTTTCGCTGAAGGCGCTGGCGGAACCGGTGGCGACGCCCATGTAGAACGCGGTCTCGAGGTCGTCGTGGCTCTCGATGCAGCCGGTCAGGAAACCCGCGACCATGCTGTCACCCGCGCCGACGGAGTTGACGAGCTTGCCCTTCGGCGCCGGGCTCTTGTAGTGCTTGCCGTCCGCCGTCAAGAGGATCGCGCCGTCGCCAGCCATCGAGATCAGCACGTTCGTCGCGCCTTTCTCCTGGAGCTTTTTGGCGTACGTGACGATCTCTTCGTCGGTTTTGAGCGTCACGCCGAACATGTCGCCGAGCTCGTGGTTGTTCGGCTTGATGAGGAACGGGTGGTACTTGAGGACGTTGAGGAGCAGCTTTTTCTCTGCATCGACGACGATGCGGATGCCGCGGCCGTCGAGACGCTCCATGATGCGCTCGTAGATGTCATCGGGCAGCGTCTTCGGGATGGAGCCCGCGAGGACGAGCGTGTCGCCCTTGCCAAGCGTGTCGAGCTTTTCAAAAAGTTTTTTCTGTGCTGCTTCGCTGATGTCGGGGCCCTGGCCGTTGATTTCCGTTTCGTTCTCCGCCTTGGCCTTCACGTTGATGCGCGAGAAGCCGTTTTCGAGGTGGACGAAGTCGTGATGGACAGGGAAGGCGTCGAGCTTGTGCTCGATTTCCGCTCCCGTGAAGCCTGCAACGAAGCCGAGCGCCGTGCTCTCATGGCCGAGGTTGTGCAGGACGATGGAGACGTTGATGCCCTTGCCGCCCGCGAGCACCTGCTCGTAGCTGACGCGGTTGATGGCGCCGGCCTCGAAGTGATCCATGCGGACGATGTAGTCGAGGGATGGGTTGAACGTGACGGTGTAAATCATCTCAGTTGGCTTCTCCTTCCAGAATGGTCGTGTAATCGCGATATTTCTTGTCTTCGAGCACGTCCGTCAGGATGGTCGCGCTCGCGAGGCCGGCGAACGAAATCGGGTAGATCTTGTTGAATTTCGAGCTGTCGGCGAGGATGTAGGCGTGCGTGCAGCGCGCGAGCGCCGTCTTCTTGACGAGGCCCTCGGGCGCGTCCGGCGTCGAGAAGCCCGACTCCGTGCTGATGCCGTTCGTGCCGAAGAAGCCCTTCGTGAAGTTGTAGAGCGCGAGCATCGAGAGCGCCTCGGTGCCGATGACGGCCTCGGTCGTGTCCTTGAGACGGCCGCCGAGGATGAAGGTCTTGAAGCCCTTTTCGGCGAGCTTCAGCGCATGCGGCATGCCGTTCGTGACGAAAACGGCGGACGGCTCCGTGATGAAGTCGATCATGTGAAGCGTCGTCGTGCCGGCGTCGAGGTAGACGAAGTCGCCGCGGCGGATCAAGGATGCCGCATGACGGGCAATGGCGATCTTGCCTTCCGTGTGCAGCTCGCGCTTCGTGCGCATGTCCTCTTCATTGGAGGAATAGTTGTTGTCGATGCTGGTCGCGCCGCCGTAGACCTTGTAGAGGCGGCCGCTCTTGTGGAGCGCCGTGAGGTCGCGGCGCACGGTTGATTCCGACGCGTCGAGCGCGCGCGTGAGCTCCTGCACGGTGACGGCCTTCTTCTCCGCAAGGATGCGGAGGATGGCGGCATAGCGCTCTTCGGTGAGCATGATGAAACTTCCTTTCCTTATAATGACACGCGGGCAGCTGCCCATGTGGTTTCGGTTCCTTCTTGCATTTGTGAAAAGTATAACACCAAAGTCCGTCAAAGTCAATCATTTTAGAGAAAAAAATAAGCGGAAAAGCGCAGAAACGTGCAAGAAGATTTCGCACGTTTCAATTGCAGCTTTTCCGCAGGCGTGGTATAATCAAAGCAGACGAAAAACCGGCGGGTCGTGTCGCCGGCTTCCTCGTTCGATTTATAGTCGTAGGGAAGCGGTTCTACTTTACCAGCCTCCTTCCTTTACTTCAAGATGGTGACGATGAGAGTTAGGAACGCTATCGTGAGAGACAGCACTTCATAAGTCGTCATGATCAACCACCCCTTCCGTATCGAAAGGGCAGCCAGCTCCGCCGGATGCGTCCAGTATAGCACGGAGCGTCTGAAACGACAAGTCCGCCAGAAATGGCGGGCTTTTTTGTTGCAATCAGAGCTCCGGCGTCAGCTTGTCGTTCTGATTGTAGACCATGAGCAGTCGTCCGTTTTCGTCGTAGACGTAGATCGGCGCGAGGGTCAGTTTTTTATTTTTGATACGGAAACCATCTGTCTTGATGTGGCCTCCGGCGATTTCGATGTCGGCGTCGTAGAAGCAGAGGTCGTGGTATTCGTCGGTGAAGCGGCCGGCGAGGCTGTCGAAGACGATGAGGCGGTACGAGCCCGGGCCGCTCGTGAAGCTGCCGCTCGTCGTCGTTTCGCGGGCGTTGCCGCGCGAGTCGATCGCGATGTCGAGCGTGACGAGGCACTTGAGGTGCTGGCCGGGCAGGGCTTTCGAGGCCGAGAGGTTTTCGCCGTGGCCTTCGAGATGGTAGATGCGCGAGTCGAGGTCGTACGTGCCGGATGCCGCGAGCGTGCCGCCATAGACGTCGGCTGTGACATCCGAGAAGTCGAGCGTCGAGCCGTGGTAGGAGACGGAGCCCTTGACGTTTTCGAACGTGAGCCCCGGGATGCGCAGGAGCGGCATGTTGACCTCGCCCGTGCCCACAGGCCCTGTGATGGGCCCTGTGAAGTGGGCCGTCAGCGTCATGGCGTCGTGGATGTCCATGCCGAAGCCGAGCGACGACGGATCGACTTCGCTGACGAGGATGGAGAGGTTCATTTCGGGCACCGTGACGTCCCGGCAGTCGATCGTGCCCTTCGTCGAGATGCCGTGGCCCTTCATCGTGCCGCCGAAACCGCCCGTCGTGAAGCTCAGCTTCGTCAGGCCGTCCGTATGGATGTCCGCATCGAGGTTGGCGCCCTGCAGGAGATAGTGGCGGTTCTCATAGAGCACTTCGACTTTCGCATGCTGGAGCACGAGCTTGCAGTCGATGCGCTTGCCCTCATAGTTGAACGATGCCCATTGCTGTGCGAGCTGTGCTTCGCGGGCGGCACGGGCGCGTTCAGCCCGTGCCTTGCGCTCTTCCGGCGTGAGCTTCGGGCCTTTCGACTTCTTTTCGGGCGGGGCGCTCGCCATGAGGTCAAAGAATTCCTCGGACGGCGTGACGAAGTCGATGACGGGCTTCTTCGTCTGCGCGTCCTTGCGGATGCGCAGCGAGATGGCGGCGTCGCGGAGCGTGATGCTCGTCAGCGAGCGTGCGGAGAGATGGCCCGTCAGCACATCGAGGGGCTTCACGTAGAACTCGCCCTCGGGCACGATCAGCACGGGATTGTCCGCCTCGTCCGTCCAGGTGAGCCCTTCGAAGCGGACGTGGCCGTTGATGTGCGCGAAGAGCTTCTCGACGCGCACATGGCCGCGCAGCATGTCCTGCTGGTCTGCAATCTGGTTGAAGAGGCCGGCCGCGCCATAGGAGAGCGCTTCGAGCGCGAGAAAGATGGCGAGCAGGACGCCGAAGGCGGCACTGAGCAGGCCGAGCACGACATGCTTGCGGCGCAGCCGCCGTAGCCGCGCAGGCAGATGGAGATGCATGGAGGATTCCTCCTCGGATGTTCAAATTTCAAACGCGGGAAAAAGTTCCTTTCCTTTATTATACACGCGCGGCGGGGATTCCTTCTTCGATTCTTCTTCCTGCGAAAATTTCAAGACTGGTTTTCAAAAATTTCCTGTGTTATACTCTGAACTAACATTGTGAAGGGGAAAGGACGCGATTGCATGACGATTTCAAAAGAGACGCAGGGGAAGGAACTGGCCTGCATCAACAAGCTCGGCGAGCTCTTCGCGATGAGCCGCTGGACGGAGGAACCGCTGGCCGATATGATGGAGCTGCTGCGTGATTATGCCGAGAGCCGTGCGGAGGACGGCTATCAGGCCGGCTACCAGCAGGCGCTCCTCGATGCGCGCGCTGCCGCCGAGCACGTCTCGCTTGGCTGAAACGGAGAAAAATAGAAATCCTTGTATTTTGCGAGATGATAACAACAAAAATAATTTTATGAAATAAATTTTTATGACGGAAATGATATTTTGGAAAGGGAAAAGACGCGAATGAAACTCGTAGCAACGGATTTTGACGGGACGTTCTGCTCGTATGGCGGCGGCGTGTCCGAGGCGAACCTCGCGGCAGTGAAAAAGTGGCAGGAAGCCGGTCACAAGTTTGGCATCAATACGGGCCGCGGCATCTCGCTCATCGACATGGAAATCGAAAAGTACGAGGGCCTTGTGCCGGATTTCCTGATCTGCAACAACGGCGCGGTCGTGACGGACGCGGAGCGCAACATCCTCGCGAGCCTGCGCTTTCCGCAGGCGCTGACGAAGGGGCTCCTGCAGCTGCTGCACGAGAAGCGCGGCGATGAGCCGATGCTCGTCGTCACGGAGCGCGAGTCGCTGGCTATCGGCGGCAACCTGTCGGACGCAGCACTCGGCCTGCCCGATATGCCGTCGACGACGCTCGAGAAAGCTATCCGGCGCGACGATGTCGTGCAGGTCTCGCTGAACTGCGGGACGCAGGAGAACGCACTGCGGGTGGAGGCCATGGTACGTGATTCGTTCCCGCAGCTGCGCGGCAATATTAATCGCGGCTATC
This sequence comes from Selenomonas sp., assembly GCA_022773585.1. Classification (GTDB taxonomy): domain Bacteria; phylum Bacillota; class Negativicutes; order Selenomonadales; family Selenomonadaceae; genus Selenomonas_C. Next base: position 73,564 of record JALEZZ010000069.1, read on the forward strand.
TCGACCTGAACCTCGTCGAAGCTGATAAGAAGAACGGCATCGCGCGCCTGCTGCAGGTGACGGGCTGGCAGATGGCCGCGGATGATCTTTTCGTCATCGGCGACGACCGCAACGACCTGCCGGCCATCGAGGCGTATCACGGCTACACGGTCGCGACGGCACCGGACTTCATGAAAACGGCTGCGAAAAAAGTGTATGAGAGCGTCGCACAGATGATGCTGGAGAATCTCTGATGAACCGGATGGAAATGATGGACGCGCAGCGGAAGAAGCGCATCGTCGTCGGCATCTCGGGCGCGAGCGGCGTCTGGATGGGATGGCGGCTGCTGGAGATCCTCCGGGCGCGCCCAGATGTCGAGACGCATCTCGTGCTGACGGACGGCGCCGAGGCCAATTTCCGCCAGGAGACGGAGACGACGGCCGAGGCGGTGCGGGAGCTCGCCGACGTCACGTATGACGCGGATGACCTTGGCGCGGCAATTGCGAGCGGGACATTTCTGACGGCGGGCATGATCGTCGTGCCATGCAGCATGAAGACGCTCGCTGGCATCGTCACGGGCTACAGCGAGAACCTGCTGCTGCGCGCGGCCGACGTCACGCTGAAAGAGGCGCGGCCGCTCGTGCTCGTGCCGCGCGAGACGCCGCTCTCGCGCATCCATCTGCGGAACCTCCTCACGGCCTCCGAAGCCGGCTGCACCATCGTGCCGCCGATGCTCTCATTTTATGGCGGACAGGAGACGCTCGCCGCACAGGTCGACCAGGTACTCGGCAAGGCGCTGCGCTTTTTCGGCATCGATTACGAAGGCCTCGCCGTCTGGCAGGGGCACGGCGAAAAGTAGGACGAGGGCGAAAGAAGGATTTTTCGATTCTTTGGCGAAAAGAGAAAAGAGAAAAAGAAATTGGATGCTATTTGCCTGTCGGCAAATGGTTGAGATAGGAGTGGGACTCATGAATCGGAAGAATATCATGGCGCTGACGCTCGCCGTGGCGGCGCTCGCGGCGCCTTGCATGGCGACGCCGGCAGATGCTGCGCAGGCTGCGGCAAAATCGCAGACAACGCAGGCCGCAAGCACGCAGAACGCCAAGAGCGCACAGAGCAGCAAGAGTGCGCAGGCACAGACAGCGCAGAAAGCTCAGCAGGCTGCGCCCGCCAAAGCACAGGCACCGGCTGCCGAGACAGGCGTGCAGGAACCCGTGGACATCGTTACCTGGGTCACGCCAGCGACGGCGACGGCACCCTGCATCGTCGGCACGCTTGCGCCGAACCAGGTCGCGCTCGGCAAAATCCACATCCATGATTCTCCCGACCAGGTCGTGCACTACTGGAAGGCAGCCACGCATGTCAGCGGCCACGGCAAGTGGCTCACGTATACGTACGGCCAGACGTTCGGCGTGCGCTTTCACCAGGGCGGCTACAGCCGCCAGAGCTATGGCGTGAGCGAAGTCTCCACCATCGCGCCGAACGGCATCGCGACGCCGGCCGGCATCGAAGTCGGCATGAGCGACCAGATTCTCCAGCAGAAATACGGCATGCCGACGCACCTCACGACGGCGTCCCAGGAGAACGGCTACACGACGACGTACTTCTACTACGGCTACGCCAGCGAGCTCGGCCACGAGCTCAGCTTCGACGTGCGCGAAGGCAAGATCATCAAGATTCGCCTGCGCTCCTACTACGAATATCCGCAGCATTTCTATCGTTGAAGCCAAACGCTTGACGAAAACAAGTTTTTCAGATATACTAGAAAAAAACGAAGGAATCGAGCAAAGAGGCTATCGCTAAAGAGATTTGGCGATAGCCTCTTTTTTGTTACGTGCTACGACGAATAAGCCCCCCTCTCAGAGGGGGGACGGGCCGCGTAAGCGGCGGGGGGAGTGTCGGAGGTAGGACGTAGCAATCCGAATGATTGTATTCTGCGAAGCACCGAAAGGAAGTTTTATCATGCAAGCACTGCCCCGCGATCTTGGCGGCGGTCTCGCCGTCCTCGCCATCCCGATGCCTGTCCGCACCGCCTACAGCGCCGGCTGCCACGCTGGCCGCCTCCTCTCAGAGCTTAGCTACCTCGCCCGCGCTCTTTCCCAGGCCACGCCCGACGAGCCTTTTGACTACGCCGCCTACCTCGCTCATATGGGCCTCGCGCAGCGATACGGGAGCGCGAAAGGCTTCGTGCACGGCTATTTCTTCGACCGCAGGAACCCGGAATCCCTGCGCACGGCCATGGACGACCTGCAGAAAGAAGCGGCGTCGCTCGCGGGCAACCTTGGAGTTGCCGCGCTCCGGCATGCAAAGCTCGCATCATCCGCATTCGACCGCGCGGCCATGAACCTCGCGCCCGAGCTCGCCCTGCAGAAAGTCCGCGACTGCCTGCAGGCCTTTGCAGGTGCTGCCAGCCAGCGTCTCACGGGCGAGGAAGCCGATGCGTTCCTCTGCGGCAAGACCTCGCAGCATCTGCGCGTCCTTTTCGCGACCGGCGCGAAAAAGCAGGCCATCGCCGCCGAACTCTCGCGCCTCCTGACCATCGCCGACACCTCCGTCCTCCCCCTCGACCTCGCGGCCCTCTACCGCCTCCAGGTCCAGGGCCAGCTCCTTGCAAAGAACGGCCGCCTCATCGCCGCGCGAGAAGAACTGCGCGAAGCCGTCGAGCGGCTGTTCCGGATGTGAAGAGAGAATGCCGCTCATTTTAAGAAGATAAATATGCGAGAACGTTTGTCTTTACGGGGGGGGACTTTTCTGTTAGGATGAAAGGAAGATATCCACATTTCATCCAGCAGGAGGGACTTCTATGGGGAAGCGGCATTGCATCGGCAAAGTTCTCGTCGATGCTACACAGGACAAATCGGAGGATCAGTATAGCGAAGGAGACGTCGAAGATGAACTCCTCGCCATCGTCCGCAAAGGACGACGGGAGGAGGCTTTGCGGCAGGATACGCGCTGGCCTGTTCTCTATCATCTTTCAGAGGAGCGGCAGAATATCGTTTCGTGGCTGCCGCTCGAAAAGACGGATCGCGTGCTTGAAATTGGTTGCGGCTGCGGAGCTGTTACGGGGGCGCTCTGCCGCCGTGCAGGTCATGTCGATGCCGTTGAGATTTCACCGCGCCGTGCAGAAATTGCGGCGTATCGCAACCAAGATTGCGCAAACCTCACCATCTATGTTGGAAATCTCAACGACCTCGCTCTTGGGCAGACATATGATGTTGTCACGCTCATCGGCGTGCTCGAATATGCGATTTCTTTCACACATACGCAGAGGCCGTTTCACGACTTCCTCGTGCAGTGTCAGCGCTATCTGAAACCGGGCGGCCGTCTCGTCGTTGCTATCGAGAACCGTCTCGGCATGAAGTATTGGACAGGCGCATTCGAAGACCATACAGGAAGGATGTATGATGGCATCCTCAATTATCCTGGCGTCCGTCATGTGCGGACGTTCTCACGGCAGGAGCTCGCGCATCTGCTCCAAGAGGCAGGCTATGCGGGGCAGCAGTGGTACTATCCGTATCCAGACTACAAGTTCCCGATGGATATCCATTCCGACCGCTATCTGCCGACGTCTGACGAGATGCGTGGTTCTTTCAACGAGACATACGACCGCGAGCGCGTGGAAGTTTTTTCCGAAAAGGAAGCCCTTGCGAGCATTGTTCCGGCTGGTCTTTATTCGGAGTTCGCCAACTCGTTCCTCGTTGTTTGTGGGCGTGAGACAGTTGATGCGGAGAAACTGCCCATCTATGTCCACGATGCTTGGTATCGCCCGGCTGCTTATCGTCTTGGTACGGCCATCTACGAACGGGCGGGAAAGCGGACAGTCGAGAAATTTGCGCGCAGTGATGCCGCACGGCCGCATCTCCGCACCATCGAGGAGAACGGCCGCATCCTCACGAAGCTCTATGGAAAAGAGCATGTGGCCGCCTCGCATCTCATCACGCAGGATACTCTCGTTTGCGAATATGTTGATGGCGAAAGTTTTTCGGATCATTGTCTGCAGGCAGCTCGCACAGACGGCGTCTCAGGGCTCGTCAGTGCTCTGAACTTCTTTGCTGAACAGATCGTGCGCGGACAGGAGGCGCAGACGGCCACAAGCTTTGATTTTGAAGCGCTCGGGCGGCAGTACGACGTCGATCTCATCTATGACAACGTCTATCTGACGGAGGACGGATACAAGATTTCGGACTACGAATTTCTTTCCACGCAGCGGTGTCAGCTCTTTGCTACGCTTCACGCGATGTTCACATTCCATCTGCATCATTCGGAACTCTGGCCCCAGCTTGGCGTGACATTCGACGCCTTTGTCAATGCTTTGGGAATTGAGAAATCGGACTGGGAGGCATTCCTGGCAGATGAAAAGGCATACTACGAGCACCTGCAAGACTGGTACACGAAACGCTACGAACGCATACGGCATCCGCTTCAGATCGAAGGGATAACGTCGTGAGCAGGGGAGAAGGGAAATCGCCCATGGAACAACAGAAAGAGGAAGGGCTTGCATCCTTGCTGGCAAAGGCACCGGAATTGCGCGGAAACGTAGACATCTGGCGAGCGTATTGTGCCTTGGAACAGGAATATCGTGCGCAACTTGATGCGATACATCATGGATTTGTCCACGGGGGGGTGACAAAAGTTCTTTGGTGGTGCTGGCTGCAAGGTCTTCCTGCTGCACCTGATCTTTGCAAGGTCTGCTTGGAATCACTCGTGAGGCATATGCCGGAAGATTGGCAGATTTTCATTGTCACAGAAGAAAACTACCACCGTTTCATCACGCTGCCGGAATTTATCGAACAAAAATATCAGCAGGGAAGAATATCGAAAGCACATTTTACAGACATCTTGCGGACAGAGCTCCTCGTGCGCCATGGCGGCGTCTGGGTGGATGCTACGGTGTATTGCAGCCGGGATGCAGGCGCATTCCTTACGAGTTATCCGCTTTTTCTATATTCGCAGATGGCTCGCGGGTGCCCTGGGATTCCGGCATCCAATTGGCTTATCTCTTCCATTCCGCATCATCCCATTCTTGAAACAGTGCGAGACTTGCTTTATATTTTTTGGAAGAAGAAGGATGTCACGCCAAATTATTTCTTCTATCACTTTTTCCTGAACATGACCATTGGCAAGTATCCTGAGCTCTGGCATCTTGTACCGCGCTATTCGAATATTCCGCCGCATCTCTTGCAGTGGGAAATGCTGGAACCCTATAATGAGCGTCGGATGCAGCAGCTTCTTGACATGGCATCGTTTCACAAATTGACGTACCGTATCCCGGCTGGCATACCGCAGGAACAGCTGCAAGCATCGTTTCTCGGGAAGCTCTTGCAAAGGAAGCGTGTGTGGCAACTGGAAGGATAATGAAAATACGCCGTCTCGGAATTCGTTGTTCCGAGATGGCGTGTTTTTCATTCTGCCTCCGGCAGGTACTTTTCGATGAAGGTGGCGGGGTCTTTCATTTCGAGACGGGCAGCGTGGATTTTTTCGAGCGGCCAGTCCCACCAGCGGATTTTTTGGAGGGCTTCGCGGATGGGCTCGGGGAAGCGCCAGCGGATGAAGCGTGCAGGATTGCCACCGACGATGGCGTAGGGCGGGACGTCTTTCACGACGTTGCTATTTGACGCAATAATAGCGCCGTCGCCAATCGTCAGCGGATGGCTGGCAGCTTTCAAATGGCAGCCGCGGCCAATCCAGACGTCGGAACCGATGGTGATGCGGCCGGCAGGGAACGAATCAGTCTGTTGAAATTCTGGCCAATCAGAATCATCTGTCCAGTCATAAGTGAAAACACGGTCGGCATGATGACCTTTGTTAAGGCCGAGTTCGAAAGTTTGTTTCCACGAAATGCTGGAAAAATTACCAATAGAGATGGAGCCGCGGCCTTCGAGGTTTCCAGAAACGATGTAACTCAAAGAACCAAGTTTCATCGAGAAAAAAATGCTTGTCAGATGTAGAGGGGTTGGCAAGATGACAACGGTATGATAAGAAATCTGGGGTCCTTGCGAAAGTTTTCCATGGATGTGTTTATCAGTGAAGAAGCGCGGAAGATCGATGCCGGGTACGGCGAAGATACAACCATCAATGATATGTTCTTTGGGAATGTTGCAGGAAATAAGTGGCTGTCGAAAACCTAGATAATGTTTTTGTGCTCCAGCTGCAACGTAATGGAAGGCGAGCTGATCTTGTAACTGACCTTTAGAATCCCAACAGAGCAGATGGCCATTATCCATGGCGATTGTGCCAGCTGATAGGATTGTTCCTTTTGTGATAGCAGCTTCATAATATGGTTGTAATTGTGTGTAATAAACATCCTTGAAAAAGGCAATGCGTGGAACAAACATGGGGCAACGTCCCCCGTGTGTTAGCATAGTTGTCAGTGAAACCTAAAACCTTTTGTGGTACGATGTAGGCACCACGAAATGCGAAAGGAATGACAACCATGCAATACAGTAATGAACTTCGGGAAGCCGTGCTGAAGCGCCTGCTTCCCCCGAACAGTGAACCATTCAGCCGGGTTGCTGCCGAAGAGGGAATCTCCGAGCAGACCCTGCGCAACTGGTTCAACAAAGCCAAGTCCCAAGGACTGTCCTCTGATGATTTCGACGTGCCAGCAGATAAATGGAGCACGCAGGATAAGTTCCTTATCGTCGTAGAGACGGCTGGCATGAGCGAGGCAGATCTCGCTGAGTATGCCCGCACAAAAGGCCTCTACGTCGACCAGATCAAGAGCTGGCGGGATGCCTGCATGAACGCCAATGGCGGCGTGGCACGCGAGGCGGCAAGGCTCAGCCGCGAGCTGAAGGCAGCTGAGCGCGAGAACCGCAAGCTGGAGAAAGAGCTGGCCCGCAAGGAAAAGGCTTTAGCCGAAACGGCAGCCCTGCTTGTTCTAAGAAAAAAAGCCGATGCGATCTGGGGGGATCCAGAGGACGAATGATTAGCGCCTCAGATTGCAAAAAAGCTATAGAGCTAATCGATGAAGCTGTAGAGAGCGGTTCCCGCCTCAGCCCAGCCTGCGTTGAGATGGGGATAACTGAGAGAACCTATTACCGCTGGTCCGGCCAAAAAAAGAAGCTGGGTCATGTGGCTGATTTGCGCCCAACGGCCAAGCACCCGGAGCCTGCCAACAAACTCAGTACCGAGGAGCGTGAGAAGATTTTGGAAATCGTCAGCCAGCCGGAATACAAAGACCTGCCGCCATGCGAGATTGTCCCTGCCCTGGCCGACAAAAGCCAATACATCGCCTCAGAATCCACGTTTTACCGCGTCCTGCGTGAGCATGACATGGCAGGGCACAGAGGCCGCTCAGCGGCTCCTGTAAAGCGCCAGATAAGCACGCACATCGCTACGGCACCCAATCAGGTATGGATGTGGGACATCACCTATCTGAACGGCCCGGCCAGGGGCTTGTTCTACTACCTCTACATGATAAGCGACCTGTTCAGCAGCGACATTGTCGGCTGGGAAGTCTGGGCGGAGGAATCCGCTGAGCACGCAGCTGAGCTGATAGAACGCACCTCGGTAGGACAGCACCGCCTGTCTACGTCACCGCTGATACTGCACTCGGATAATGGCAGTCCCATGAAGGGCGCTACCATGCTCGAGAAGCTTTACCAGCTGGGGATAACTCCATCCAACAGCCGGCCGCGCGTGAGCAATGACAACGCCCGTGCAGAGTCGCTTTTCCACACGCTGAAATACCGGCCGAACTACCAGCCCAAAGGCTTCGCTACGCTGGATGAAGCACGTGACTGGTGCCAGCATTTCGTGAACTGGTACCGGCACGAGCACCACCACAGCGCGTTGAAGTTCCTCACGCCAGCCCAGCGCCACGAGCAGCCGGACCACGGCCACGGCATCCTAGCCAAGCGCCATGAAGTCTATGAGGCGGCCAAGAAGCAGCATCCGGAACGCTGGAATGGTCGGGATACCCGCGACTGGAGTATTGATGACGTTGTGTATCTGAATCCAGATAGGCAGGTCGAGTATACTGATGTAGCAGTGGATAACTCGAGCAAGCAGGCATCCTGATGCCAAAAGATTTGATGCAATTACTGACAACTACCTTGACATTAAGCGCGTCCTTCCAGTTCTGGATACTAAGGCATCGTTCAAGAAAACAATATCATCCATGTAATTCTCAGTGATGATAATCATAAACAAGCGGATTCCTCTATCATATCGAGCGAGCGAAACAGGATGATGTTTTTATAGATTCTGGCGAATAGTGTCTGATATTGCTGTGTTTTCGCTTCGTCAGTGGAATAGTCATTGTGCTTGATGCTGCCGTCATTGGCAAACAGGATGGCTTCTGCTGTCCGAACGTCTTCGAAGCAGACGTCCTTGTCCGTATAGGTGATGCGGATGCCGTCTTTTTCACAGTATTCCTTTCGCATGTTCTCACGCCCCTTTTCTTGCATTCATTTTACAGGGAATTAGGGGAAAGAACAAGGCTCTTCACCCATAAGTGTGGGTGAAAGATTAGCATCAGCATCGCCTCAAGCCGCGTGATTCGTGGCTCGAGGACGATTCGGCAATGGTACGACAATATCGGAACATCCGAGCATGACCAAATCAATCATGTTTTGGA